>VGXL01000012.1 GCA_016873315.1 Phycisphaerae bacterium
GATCGAGCACGAGGACGCGCTGATGAGCATCGAAGAGGGCCTGACGAAGGCGATCGACTTCCTGACCGACGCGATCATCGAAGAGAAACCCGCCACGCCGTGGTGGGTGTGAATGAGTCGGAGCAGTTCACTCGTCTCGGTCGGCCTCTGGCAGCTCCAGTTGCCGCGGCAATGCGCTGACTTGCTCAGGGGCCTCGACCGATTCCATGGCGGTCATTTCGGCCACGCGATTCGTGCCAGGGAGCAGCCGCGACTCGAACGATCCAACGGCCTTGTTGTAGGCGTTCGTCGCTGAACCGAGCTGCGTTCCAACCTTCGCCAGGAGTTCGGCGAAGGTGCGGAATCGCTTGACCAGGTCTTTGGCGTGCTCGCCGATGCGAGCCGCATTCTCAGCAAGCGCGACGTTGCTCCAGTGCATGGCCACCGTCCGCAGGAGCGCAAGGAGCGTGCTCGGCGTGACGACGAGCACATACTGGTTCATGGCATCAGCGTGTAGCGAAGGGTCCGTCTCGAACGCGGCAGTGAACGCGCTCTCGATCGGGATGAAGAGCACGACAAACTCCATGTCGCCACCCACCGCCTCGGCGTACCCGCGCGAGGCGAGCGCCTTGACATGAGTTCGCACCGCATCAGCATGTGCAGACCGTGCGACGGCGCGCTCAGCATCAGTCGCCGTGGGCTCGATCGACGCGAGGTAGGCGGCCAGGGGGACCTTGCTGTCCACGGCGATCGTGCGTTCACCCGGAAGCTTGACCACCATGTCCGGGCGCAGGCGGCCATCTTGGCTGGCGACGGTGGACTGCTCATCAAAGTGAATCCCCGCTTGCAGGCCCGCCATTTCGACGACCTGGCGCAGCGCGATCTCGCCCCACTGACCGCGTTGACGATTGTCGCTGAGCGCGCTTGAGAGTCGCTGCGCCGCGGTGCTGGCGGCTTGCTGCAGTTCGGAGATCTGCCGCAGCTGTTCCGTGAGCGCCTTCGCATCGCCCTCGCGCTTTTCGCCGAGAGACTTCACGAGCGCTTCCTGCTTGACGAGCTGTTCCTGGAGCGGCTTGAGCGTGGCGTCGATCGCCTGTTGGCGCGCGGCGAGATCCTGTTCTGAGAGTTTCTTCTGACCCTCGAACTGTTCCTTGGCCTGCTTGAGAAGCTGCTCGGCGCTGGCCTGCAGGACCTTGGCGCCGGTCGCCTCGAAGGTTGCTTTCAGTTGCTCTTGTGCGTGCGCGAGGAGTTCGGCCTGTTCACGCAGGTTGCGCTCGCGTTCGGTGAGTTCGGTCCTGAGCGCGCTGAACTCGGCTTGCAGCGACGCGCGAGCCGCGGACTCGGCGTCGGCGCGATCACGCTCGGCTTTGGCGGCTGCGACGAGTTCCTGGGCGCGCGTGGTCACGGCCGCGAGGGTGGCCTTGGTCCCGGCATGCGCCTGTTCGGCGGTCGAGGCCCGCTCGCGCGATTGTGCCAACTCCTGCTTCAGGCCTGCGGCCTCGTTTCGAGCGAGTTCAGCAGCCGCGTGTTCGGCTGCCTGCGACGCCGTCTGGCGCGCGCGGATGGCAAAGAAGGCGAGGGCGGCGCCGACGGTGGCGCCAAGGACGAGACCGATGATCAGTGAGATGGCGTCCATGAGGGGATCGTAGGGTGACCCTTCAACGCTCCGATCACCCTAGCGTGACAGACCCCTCACAGATCCATCAGCGCCGCCCGCGTGCCGGCCTTGGCGAGCAGGCTCGCGGCCTGGTCGGCGAAGGGCTGACCGCTCGCGCGCACGGCAGCGATGAGCTGCTCGATCTGCTTTTCCTTGCGCAGGTAGCCGAGCACGACGGTGCCAACCGCGTTCGCATCGATCGATGAGAAGAAGTCGATGCCTTCGCGATAGACGATGCGGCTCGACAGGCTCTTGGCCACCATCCACGCCTGGTAGGGCGCCGGCAGCACGGTGAAGAGCCGATCGCCGACGGCCTTGGCAAGCACCTCGGGAACGTGCTCCAGAATCACATCGCGCATCGCCGCCTTGTCTTCGGCGCTCCATGAGCCCATGCTGGCGTTCACCGCATCGGCCGCAGCGTTCATCGCCTTGGAGAGTCGGGTGCTGAGTTCCGGAAGCGGCACGCTTGAGTGTCGACGTCCCTCAGCCAGGAGCAGTTCGGCCTCGCGGCGGGCGAACTCGCGCAGCTTCACGAGCACTTGGTCCACGAAAGCATCCTTGAGCTTCATGAACTCGGCTTCCTCGAGCAGCATGCTGGCTTGGATCTCGTAGGAGCTCGTGATCACGCCGCACTTGTTGGCGCTCGAGTCCTTCATGATCAAGCAGCCCTTTTCAGAGAGCCGCACGCGCGCTTCGGGCGTCAGGAAGAGGTTCGCGCCTTCCACGATGATCGGGCTGCTCGGACGACCGTCCGCGAGGAGATAGTCCTTCCAGTTGCGCTCGTTGATCGTCGCAGGGCGGCCACCGCCGGGGATGAACGCATCGGCAACCACCCGGTTGTGCAGCGTGTTGCGCAGCTGGGCGCCATCGGGCGCCTCGACCGGAACAATGCGGCCCTTGGGCCCGAGCTTTCCAGTGTTGAACCGAGCGATCGGCAGCCCATCATGGAAGAGCCGCAGAAGCTCCGCATGATCGAGTCCATCGGGATCCTCGCCGCAGCCCGAACCATCCGCCACGCCCACGATGCGCGCGTTCGCGCCGTAGTCGCGCTCAAGAATCCGCATCATGTTGCCGGCGACATCCCCATCGGGGCCACCGGTGATCTTCACGGTGAAGGGCTGCTTGGTCGGCTCGATGCCGCGGGCGCGCAGCGAGCAGGCCAGGAACACGTTGACGCCCTCGCTCGTCACGCCGTAGACCTTGTGGTTGATGCCGGCGCCGGGCTTCGAGCTCATGAAGGCGCTCGGCAGCGCGTAGCCGCGACGACGCGCACGCGCCACGATCCAGTCGATGTGCTCAGGCGTGATGTTTTCGTCAGGTCCGAGGTAAATGAACTCCTGGAATCCAAGACGGTCGACCACGCGGCCGCGCACGGTCGGGTCGCTCGTGATCAGGTCGAGCAAGCAGTCGACGAATGCCTTCACGCAGCGGTTGGTGTCGGCGGGAACTTCAAGCAGGATCGCGCACTTCGCGCCACCCTCGGGGATGTCCTTGTTCTTGAGCTGCTGCGCGAACGCAAGCCCATAGACCTCGTCGTACAGGCGATCGACTTCGCGCTCGTACTGCGCCTGCGTGGTCGGCCGCACCACGCGCAGGCCGCCGCGCGCGATTTCCTTGAAGCGCACATGGAAGCCGTTGAAGCCGCGGCCGTGCACGAAGAATGCTCCGAACGGAGTCTCGGGGCGCGTCGTGCCGACCATGAACGACGGATCGAGCCGCAGCGCGAAGCCGAATCGATCGGCAACATGGCAGTTGGTGCGCAGCGTGGCGCGCATCGCTTCGAGCGTCGTGCGAAGGATCGTCAGCGTCGTTTCGCCGTCTGACTTCTGCGCGGCCTCGGCGTCGAGGGCCTCGAGTGCCTTGAAGAACGCACCATCATCGCGCGCGCCCGCCGGATCGAATCGGCGCATGAACGCATCGACCGCTGTGAGCGAGATCGACTGGAACTGTTCCAGCACCGAGAGCACGCGATCGCGGTGGTAGGCGAACGGATTCTGCGGTGAGAGCTTCTGGTGCACGAGCGCGGCAAAGGCGCTCAACGCCTCGGCACGGTCGAGATCGAGCGCCGGGTGGCGTGCCTGGATTTCCAAGATGCGGTGGTCGATCCACTTCACGCGCATGAGGTCACGCGCGGTGCGCTGCCAGGCCGCGCTCGACGGATCGATGGCGCGGCCATCGGCCGTCTGCACGACGAAGCCGAGCATCGTGACTGAGCCGTGCGGCGGGTCCTTCACGACATCGAGGTACGCACGCACGATGCTGATGCCCGCGCGCGAGAGCACGATCGCGGTGCGCTCGAGCATGGTGCGGGTGCGTGCATTCGCATAGGCGATCGTGATGCGGCTCTGCGTCGGATCGCTCTCGGGCTCAAGTTCGATGGAGGCGCCATCGGTGCCCGAAACCTGCAAGACCAACTTTCGCTGCCGGCAGAAGCGCAGCGGCGAGACCGTGAGCACATAGTCACCGCTGCAGCCTTGCGCATACGCGCGCATCGCCTCGGGCGTCCACTCGCGGAAGTGCTGCGCGGCGTACTGGATCGCCGCATCGAGTCGCGACGCCTGCGCGGGATTGCGCGGATCGTGCGGCGTGCGATCGCCGAACTCAAAGGTGTCGATGACGAGCGATCCATCGAGCGCGCTGTGGATGCGGGCCGAGCGCAGGCTGCGGTCGACCGGAAGTTCCGACACGACCGCGGCGAGCACGCCGGTGGAGTCGCCCGGGCGGATGGCGGTGATCACCGATCCATCTTCATTGCGCAGGGTCATGTTCAGAGGACGGCCGCTGGTCTTGGCGGCGATGATGGCCTGCAGGTGGTTGCGGACCTCGTCGAGGGTCGTGTCCTGGAAGTAGCCGGGGCCCATCTGGCCGATGAACCAAGGGACCACGCGTTCAGCGGAGTCGCGATAGGTTTGGAGCAGGTCAGCCGTGAGCTGGGCCCGGTCAAGTGTGCTGGAAGTGGTGCCCGTTGAAGACGCTTGGTCCATCTCCTATTCTTACCAATTCGCGCCAAGCGCACGGCGCACACCATGCCCGCGATTTCGATTGGCAACTTCGATGGCGTGCACCTGGGCCACCAGGCGCTGGTCGCGCTGGCTGGTTCCGGCATGACGGCCGTGACATTTGATCCCACTCCCAACGAGGTGCTCGGGTTACCGGTACCTCCGCGCATCATGGGGCCGCGCCGGCGCGATCAGGCACTGCGTGCGGCGGGGGCGGCAAATGTGCTGACCCTTGCGACCGATCGCGCGACGCTTGGACTGGCTCCCGAGGAATTCCTCCTTTGGCTCCGTGATCGCGTGCCGTTCGGTCGCATCGTCGAAGGTCCCGACTTTCGATTTGGCCACCGACGCTCCGGCGATGTGAACACGCTGCGCGACCTCGGCGTCCGATTGGGCTTCACGGTGGAGATCGTTCCGGAGGTGGAGGCGTCGCTCCTGTCCGGTCATGTGGTCGCAGCGCGCAGCACCACCGTCCGATGGTTGATCCAGCACGGGCGCGTGGCGGATGCAGAACGATTGCTCGGTCGTCCGCACGAACTCGTTGGCACGGTCGAACAGGGCGATCAGCGCGGCCGGACGATCGGCTTTCCCACGGCGAATCTCGCTTGCGATGGTTGCTTGCTTCCTGCCGACGGCGTGTACGCGGCAACCGCGCACCGTGATGACGGACGCGTCTTCGTCGCGGCCGTGAGCGTCGGCATCAAGCCGACCTTTGCCGGCGCGCGTCGCACGGTCGAGGCGCATCTGATCGGCTTCGATGGCGTGATCGGCGAGTACGGTTGGTCGCTGCGCCTGGAGCTTCGTCGTTGGGTTCGCGATCAAGTTCGATTCACCAAGGTCGACGATCTGATCCGCCAGATCGGCGCCGACACCGAGCGGTGCCGCGAGGAACTTCATGCCTGACTCCTTCGAGTACACGAGCAACGCCACGCCCGCTGACTTGGCCGCACGAATCAGTGCGTGCACCGATGCGTGCGTGATCACCCACCAGAAGCCAGATGGCGATGCGATGGGCAGCCTGCTCGCTGCCGTGCGTATGTGTCGCGCGCTGGGAAAGCGTGCGGTGGGATACATCGCGGGTGCTGTCGATCCCAACATCCAGTCGCTCGCTGAACCCGGCGAAGTGCGCCATGTGAGCCGCGGCCTGCCGGGGCCGTCGCACGATCTGGTCATGGTCGTCGACACGGGTTCGCGCTCGCAGCTTGAGCCCTTTCTGCCTTGGCTCGAACCACGGCGCGACTCCGTGATCCTGATCGATCATCATCGATCCGGCGATGACCTTGCTGCGCTCCGGCTCGTGCGCCCTGAGTGCGCGAGCGCGACCATGGTGGTCGCCGATGTCGTGCGTGCGCTCGACATCAGCATGGTCCGTCCAGGCGGCAGCGCGCATCGATCGATTGCCGAGGCGATGTTTGCGGGTCTTGCGACCGACACCGGTTGGTTCCGCTTCTCGAGCGCCGACAGCGCGGCGTTCGCGTTGGCGAGCGAACTCCTTGCCCTGGGCGTGGACAAGAGCACGCTGTATCGACAGCTCGAAGAGAACGAGCGACCCGAGCGACTCGCGGCCACGGCGCAGGCGCTCGCGAGCCTTCGTTTCCTGCAGGATGGGCGCATCGCGGTCATGCAACTGCGCCCCGAGGACTTTGAGCGTTCGAAGGCGCGACCGGAGGACATCGGCGGCGTCGTGAACAGCACGATGATGGTTGGCTCCGTGTGCGTGAGCATCCTCATGACTGAGCAGGAGCGGGGCATCACGAAAATGAGCTTCCGCAGCAAGCCACGCGGCACCGGGCAGCCCTTCTTCGATGTGAATGTGCTCGCCGGGCAATTCAATGGCGGAGGACACGCACAGGCCGCCGGAGGGCGCGTGAAACTCTCGATGGACGACGCCTGGGCGATGGCGCAGCCGATCATTGAAGCATTTGGGCCGGAATCGGCCGACGCACAAGGCTAGAATCCCCTCATGCGCTGCATGATCATCCCTGTCGTCCTCCTTGGTGCCGCCTCTCTTCTGGCCTGTGACGGAGGTCGATCCGCGTCGGCTGCCGAGGCTTCCAAGGTCGTCATCCCCGCCGCGTACACAAAGTCCTTCTCCGTGAAGGGCATGCACTGCGACGGCTGCGCGAAGACCGTGACAAAGAAGGTCAAGGCCGTCGAAGGCGTGGTGGATTGCACAGTCGATCTGAAGGGCGAGCGCGCCACCGTGACGATGGATGATGCCAAGCGCACGCAGGCGGTGATCGACGCCATCACCAAACTCGGCTACGAGGTTGCGCCGATCGATGACCCCGCGCCGACTCCTGCGCCCGCTACGCCGCCCGCTACCCCGCCCGCCATCTGAGCAGCGCAGGCAGCGCGACGACCGCCACGACCACGCACGCGAGACTGCCGACGAGCATGGCCCAGCCGAGACTGGCCAGCCCGCGATGATCCGCAAGGACCAGCGCGCCGAAACCGATCGCCGTCGTCACGCCGGTAAACGCCGTGGCCGTGAGCGTGGCGGACAGCCCCGCGGGGTCGCGCTTCCAGCGGTGCAGCACATGGATGGCGCTGTCGATGCCCAGTCCCAGCAGCATGGGTACTGCGAAGAAGTTCGCCAAATTGAGTGAGAGGCCCAGCGGCCCCAACAGGCCGAGCATGATCAGCACTCCCGCCACGACGGTCGCCGTGGCCAGGAGTGCCGTCCGCAGCGATCCGAAGTCGACCCACGCGATGATCAGGATCGCAGCCAGTGAAAGCCACGACACAAACTCGAACGCCGATCTCATGTCGGCAATCGACTCGACCTGCGTCACGGGAACGCCCGTGGCGCGGGGATCGATCGTCTGCACCTGCGTGACGAACTCGCGGAGCGTCGGCTCATCCCATGCGTCGCCCGCAGGAACGACTCGCAGGAGCCACGAACCCGCTGGAGAGATCGAGCTTGCGCGAACAGCTTCAGGCAGGGCATCGCGCACGGACATCATGCAACCCCGTCGGAGTTCGGCCAGCGCCCGTTGCGCGCGCGAGGCCCGCGCCGTGAGTTCAGCGAGCATTGGTCCAGCCGTGGTGGGCTCTGCACAGGCGCGTTCGACCGCACGCCACCGCGTGGCCAGCGCCGTCAGGATGGGCGCCCCGTCACCCTGATCTGCGCGTGCGGCGAGCGCGGCAAGCCGCTCCAGTCCTGCGGCGATGCTCGCTGCCTGCTCGGTCCTCATCGTGATCGCTGACTCGGCTGCGACGGAGTCTGCGCGTCCGTCAACAGCGGTTCCCGTTGGCGCTGCGCGATCGTGCGTTGGCGCTGCGCGATCGTGCGTCGGCGCTGCGCGATCGTGCGTCGGCGCTGCGCGATCTGGCGTCGCTGCACCCGAGTCGGGGATCGCTGCGGCCAGTTCGGCACGCGCGCGGTCGCCCGCTGCCGTCGGCAGACGCACGATGTCGAACGCGCTACGAATCCTTGCAACTGTTGGCAGTCCACGCAATGCCTCGCGCATCGTCCACGCGGACTCCGGGCCGTCGGTGGTCGAAGCCGCAAACCAGGTCTGCGTGGCATCGTCAGCCAGGACGCGATGTTCCCATGCGACGCTGTCGAGCCCTTCGGCCTGCATCGACAGCAGGTTGGCATCGAAGCGCAAGCTCGACGGTGCGACGACCGCCGCAGCCACGATCGCGATCGCAGAGATCGACAAGACGAGCCCAACGGACCCGCGAAGCCAGAGCCTGGTCGTGCGCGGCGGCGCGCCCGCTTCACCACCTGCCACGACGAGCAACGCGGGGAGCACCGTGACCATCACGATCGCGCAGGTGACCAGTCCGATGCAGGCGAGTGCGCCCAACTCGCGTAGGCCGCCAAAGTCCGTGGCGATGGCGAGCGCGAAGACGACCGCCGTCGCAGCAGCTCCAGAGAGTGTGCCGGCCCCAGCTTCGCGCACCGTGCGTTCGGCGGCTGACACGCGGGACCCTTCGCCCAGAGACTCGTTGAATCGACTCACGATGTGCACGCCGTAGTCGAGCCCAGCGCCCACGAGCACCAGCAAGAACACGCTGGACAGCAGCGTGACTCGGCCGACCAGGAGCCACGCCAGACCCATGGTGATGCCCACCGCGATGCCAAAGGCCGCGACGGCAAGGAGCGGTCGGCGCATGCCGCGGAAGAGCCAGATGAAAAGGACCGTGATCACGGCCAAGGACAACACACTCGCTCGCCCCATGTCGGCATTGCTCGTGGCGAACTCGTCCTCTTGCAGGACGGGTTTTCCCGTCAGGCCGATCTCAACGCCAGGGTGGCGCGCTTGCACTGCCGAGAGTGCATCGCGCACCGCAGCAAGGGGCCGCGCGATCGCATTGAAGTTGGCAAAGTCCTTGGCGGGCATCGCCTGCACGAACCAGAGACGGCCATGCTCGGCGCGCAGAAACAGTTCAGGCAGCGATGCACCCAAGGAGCGATCGATCGCGGTGGATGGCCGACCGTCGGCGCCCGGGTCGTCAGCCGGCGGCGCCAAGGCATCGAGCGTGACGATGGCTGACTCGATCCCTGTGCGATCAGGGATGGGCGCCGTCACGGCGCGTTGGGCAAGTTCGAGCGCCGTCATCGATGCCCCGCGCGACAACAGTTCCAATGCCGCCCCCGCGCGGGAGAGTTCATGCAGGTCGCGCTCGGGCATCGCGTGGGCCGCCACGCGCCATTGCTCATCGGTCGTGATCCCTCGATGGACCCATGACAGCTGGCCGCGATCGACCAGTGGCGCGAGCGCGCGGTGAATCTCAAGGACGGCGGCTTCAGCGCGCTGGTTTGCCGCCTCGTCGGTCCCCAGCGGATCGATCACCACGATCATGTCCTCGAGATCCCCGAACTCATCGAGGAACGCTTGGTAGCGCTGCATGAATGATCGGTCGCGACCGATCAGCGAGTTCGTGTCTGCATCCAAGGGCAGGTGCCAGATGCCGAGCCAGCCCCCGAGCATGGACAGCGCAACACCCACGCCCAGCACCACCCTTGGCGCTCGCGTCGCGAGTCGTGCTGCAGCATCAGCGATGGACTGGAAGGGCTTCACAAGCGTGATTATTGGCTACACAGGGTCCCGATCATCGGGCCACTCTACCTCGCAAGCCGTGCTCTGGCCTGACCTTCGGTGACAAAAGTTCCCCCGAATCGAGCAACTCCCGCCTCGTCGATCGTCGCGGCTGTGGCATCTTCTCCACGCTTCTTCCGGCGGTCGGTCAGGCGCGCGCAGAAAGGACGAGTGTGGGCAGGACGAAGATGTTCAAGACTGCTGGCATCGCGATCGTCGCGTGGGCGATGGTGAGCGCGCCGGCACTCGCGCAGTCGGTTGCACGACAGTGGAACGAGGAGCAGTTGGCGGCGATCCGTCGCGACCTCGCTCGTCCGACCGTGCATGCGCGCAATCTCTATCACGCCAGCGCGGCGATGTGGGATGCCTGGGCAGCGTTCGATCCTGCCGCGACGGCGGTGATCGCTGTGAGTGTTCCTGACATGTCCGCCAGCGATGTCGGAGCCGCGCGCAACATGGCGATCTCGTACGCGGCCTATCGCGTCCTCAGCAATCGATTTTCCACCGGTCCCGGCGCTGCTGCGAGTCTTGCC
Organism: Phycisphaerae bacterium; assembly: GCA_016873315.1. Taxonomy (GTDB): domain Bacteria; phylum Planctomycetota; class Phycisphaerae; order Phycisphaerales; family SM1A02; genus SYIB01. Next base: position 10,220 of record VGXL01000012.1, read on the forward strand.
GCCTTCACGGCGCGCATGAACGCGCTGGGCTACGACCCGGCCTACACGAGCACCACCGGCGGTACGCCGGCGGATGTGGGCAACGCGATCGCTGCTGCAGTGATCGCTCACGGATTGAGTGATGGATCGAATCAGCAGAACGGGTACATCAACCAACAGTATGAGTCGATCAACGATCCGCTGATCGTGAAGTTGCCAGGGAATCCGTGGGCCATTGAGCCGAGCCGATACCAGCCGCTTGCGCTCGAGTTCTTCGTCGACCAGAACGGCAATCCGATTCCCGGCGGATTCCCGCCGTTCATGTCACCTGAGTGGGGCTTCGTGACGCCCTTTGCCCTGACATCAGCTGATCGCGCGGTCAAGCAGCGGGGCGGTCACAACTGGAATGTCTATCTGGATCCGGGGCCAGTGCCCGCGCTCGACAACGCGATGATCGCCACATTCCAGCAGAGCCATGCCGTGACGCTCACGCTCAGCGGTCAGCTCGATCCAGCGGATGGCGTGATGATCGACATTTCGCCCGGCGCGATGACGGCGAAGGCGCTCCCGGTCGACCCCGCCAACGACTTCTCCACGCTGTATGACGGCTACCTCGGCCCCAAGTGGGGTCCTGGGCTCACGCTGAATCCTGTCACCGGTTCTGCCTACGCTCCCAATGTGGTGAAGCGCGGCGACTTCTCGCGCGTGCTCGCCGAGTTCTGGGCCGACGGCCCCAGCAGCGAGACCCCGCCCGGTCACTGGTTCAAGATCAGCAACGAAGTCACAGACAACCTGGCCCACAAGCGTTGGCGCGGCGTGGGTCCTGACCTCGATGCGCTCGAGTGGGATGTGCGGCTCTATGTCACGCTCGGTGGCGCGCTGCACGACACCGCCATCTCGATCTGGAGCGTGAAGGGCTACCACGATGCTGGGCGCCCGATCACCTCACTTCGGTACATGGCGATGAAGGGCCAGTCATCGAATCCGGCCGGTCCGTCGTACCACCCACATGGCGTGCCGCTTGTGCCAGGCATGATCGAGGTGATCACGGCGCAAACGACGGCTCCAGGACAGCGACATGCCCATCTTTCCGGCCACGAAGGCGGCATCGCCGCGCTTGCCTGGCGCGGGCCCAATGCCATCTCGGACCCGGCCATCGATGTGGCTGGTTGTGGGTGGGTGCTTGCGCAGGAGTGGTGGCCATACCAACGACCGTCCTTCGTGACGCCGCCCTTTGCCGGCTATGTGAGCGGTCACTCGGGCTACAGCCGTTGCGCCGCCGATGTGCTCGAGGCAATCACCGGATCGCCGTACTTCCCGGGCGGAATGGGCATCTTCAATGCCGTTCAAAATCAGTACCTTGTCTTTGAAGATGGCCCGTCGCAGTCGGTGCAGCTCCAGTGGGCGACCTTCCAGGATGCCGCGGCGCAGAGCGCCTTCAGCCGGGTGTGGGGCGGGATCCACCCGCCGATGGACGACTATCCGGCGCGCCGCATCGGTCGAGCCATTGCGCCCAAGGCGCTCGCGCGCGCGCAAGAACTCTTTGGTGCGCCGGCGTGCGTGGCCGACTTCAGTGGCAATGGATCGGTCGATGGCGCTGACCTTGGCACCATGCTCAGTTCTTGGGGGCCGTGCGACGCATCGTGTGCCGCCGATCTCAATGGCGATGGCGTCGTCGGCGGCAGCGACCTTGGCTCACTGCTGTCGGCATGGGGTCCGTGCCAGTAGGAGTTCGCCGCGCACGAACACATGCGACGCGCGACCCGTGACCGGCCACCCGTCGAATGGGCAGTTGCGGCTCAGGCTGACGAATGACTCCGCATCGATCGTCCACGACATCGTGGGGTCGATCACCGTGATGTCGGCGGGACCGTGCACGGTCAAGGTGCCTAGGCCGCTGCCGTCGAGGCCGCACAGTCGCGCAGGTTCGATCGTCATCAGCGCGATGAGCCGCGGCCAGTCGATCGCGCCCGACTCCACGAGCGCCTTGGCGTAGAGCGGCAGTGCGCACTCCAAGCCGATGATGCCGAACGGCGCAGCGGTGAAGTCGCGAGCTTTCTCGGCGACGGCGTGCGGCGCGTGATCGGTGCCCAGGACGGTGATGATGCCATCAGCCACAGCCTGTCGAAGCGCTTGAACATCGCTGGCGGAGCGCAGCGGTGGATTCATTTTGGCCTGCGTGTTGTAGCCCTCGCAGAGTTCGTCCGTGAGCAGCAGATGGTGCGGACTCACTTCGCCGGTCACGCGCTGTCCGCCATCGCGAGCGCGCTTGATGATCTCCACGCTGCCGCCGCTCGACAGGTGTTGGGCGTGATACATCGCACCGACGCGCGCGTTGAGCCGCACATCGCGCTCGATGACGACTTCTTCTGCAACCGCTGGCCAGCCCCCAAGCCCAAGTCGCGCGGCAACGGCGCCAGCATTCATGACGCCGCCTGTCGTGAGCGACGCATCCTGGCAGTGCTGCATGAACGCCTTGCCGAGCGCAGCGCAGGTGAGCAGCACCTTGTGCATCATCGCGGCGCTCTCGATGCAATCGCCGTCGTCGCTGAAGGCGACCGCACCCGCCTTGGCCATCGCGCCCATCGGAGCGAGTTCTTCGCCCTTGCGCCCCACGGTTGCAGCGCCCACGCTGAACACGCGAGCCTTGCCCGCTTCCTGCGCCTTGAGCCGCACGAAGTCGACCAGGCTCGGAAGATCCAGCGCCGGCGATGTGTTGGGCATGCAACAGACGGTGGTGAAGCCGCCCTCGATGGCGGACGATGCGCCGCTCAGGATTGTTTCCTTGTGCTCCTGTCCGGGCTCGCGCAAGTGCACATGCGGATCGATCAGTCCCGGCGCGACGATGCACCCTTCGCAATCGATCACGGTCGCACCAGCCGGCGGCGCGATGCGGCTTGTCGATCGTTCGCGAATCGCTGTGCCATCGATGAGCAGGTCGCCGGTCGCATCCAGTCCCGAGGCCGGGTCGATGATCCGTCCACCACGCAGCAGGTAGGTCGCCATGGGCGGGAATGGTACGGACGCACGCGTTGCGAACGACGGGCGCAAAAACACATCGACCCCGCACGAGGCGGGGCCGATGGTTCAGTCAATCACTCGGGAGCGGACTCCCGGCAGGGTTCAGCCCTGGGTCGCGGGGCAAGCCTTCTTGCAGCAACCTTCGGCCTTCTTCTCGCCGACGGCGCCGGGAGCGACATTGCCGGTCGCGGGGCAGGCAGCCTTGTCGGCGCCCTTGGTGCATTCAGCCTTCTCGCCAGCGACGGCGCCGGGGGCCGCAGCCGCGTTCTTGCAGCATGCCTTGCCCTTCGAGCAGCCTTCGCCCTGGGCGCCGACGGCGTCCTTGCAGCACGCCTTGGCATCCTTCGAGCAGCATTCGCTCTTGGCGCCGACGGTGCCGGGGGCAGCGGTCTTGGTGGTTTCGCAGGCAGCGAAGAGGCCGACGAGGGCGAGGGCAGCGATCGAGAACTTGGTCATGGTCAATTCCTGTGATTGGGGAAACGGATCGGGGTCGAAGCGGAGATTCGTGAAGGGGGCAACGTGCCCCCAGTGAGACGAATACTCTAGCGGGGTTGTTGCCCTCACGGCAGCGAAGTGGGACAAGAATGACTGCTCCGGAACCCACATTCTTGCCCGGGGACGGCCTTCCGGCTCCGCCGGGGCCTGGCTCGGCGGGCTTCATGGGGTTGCCCCGGTCCCAGCGGCTGGCGGCGCTCCTGGCGAAGGCCCGGACGCTGCCCAAGGTGGCTGGCGTCTACCTGATGAAGGATGCCGAGGGCCGCGTGATCTATGTGGGCAAGGCAGGCATCCTGCCCAATCGCGTCGCGAGCTACTTCGTGCCCAGCGCAGATCTGGGGCCGCGCAAGCACCCCATGCTGGACCTGATCCACGACCTCGACACGATTCCCTGCGAGGGAGAGTGGGAGGCGCTCCTGATGGAGAGCCGTCTCATTAAGGATCTGCATCCACACTTTAACGATCAGATGACGGACGGCAAGTCGTTTCCGTACCTCGTCGTGACCACGCGCGATGATTTCCCGGGTGTTTTCATCACGCGCGAACCGGCTGCACCCAGGTTTCGCGGTGCGCGCGTGTTGGGCCCGTTCACGAGCGGCGGTTCGCTGCGCCATGCCGTCCAGGTGCTGCAGCGGGTCTTCAAGTACCGCACCTGCGAGCTCACGATCGAGGCCTCGAATCCGGCCAACGCCTCGTTCAGGCCGTGCCTGTTGCATGACATCCATCAGTGCACGGCGCCGTGCGCCAATCGGATTTCGCCAGCGGCCTACCGCGCGGACATCGACCGATTCCTGCGCTTTCTCTCGAGCAAACGCAGCGCCATGCTGCGTGACCTGCGCGCCGAAATGGAGCAAGCGAGCGCAGCGCTTGACTTCGAGCGGGCCGCGGTCCTGCGGGATCAACTGCGCGCGATCGAGCGGCTCGATGATCGCGAAACCCGCGGCGACGAGGGGGAGTACGACTGGCAGCCCGAGGTGACGATGTTCAGCGGGGATCCGCTGGCGATGTCGCGAAGTCTGGCGCGAACGCTCGGCATCGAGTCGATCCGCTGCATCGAGGGCTTCGACATCGCGCATCTCGCTGGCGAGGAGACCGTCGGCAGCAAGGTCTGCTTCATCGACGGTCGTCCCTTCAAAGATGGCTACCGCCGGTTCCGTGTGCGCAGCGTCGAGAACAACGACTACCGCGCGCTGCAGGAGGTCGTGAGCCGCCGATACCGAGAGGCGGGCAAGGGACACGAGCTCTATCCCGATGTGGTGCTCATCGACGGCGGGCTCGGGCAACTCAACGCCGCGCTCGAGGCGTTCGCGCAACTCGATTGCAAGCCGCCGATGGTGATCAGCCTTGCCAAGCGCGAGGAGTTGATCCATGTTCCCGGCCGCACCGAGCCCATCCGGCTCGGCCGCGAGAACGCTGGGCTCAAGCTCTGCCAGGCGATCCGCGACGAAGCGCACCGCTACGCACAGCACTACCACCACGCGTTGCGGACCAAGCGCCTGCTCCCGCAGCGCAAGCCGAACGAGGGTTAGCGCCGCGCATCACGCCGGCGAGGGCAGGGCGTCGGCAGGCGGCTCTTCGCCCGGATCGGTCGTCGGCGCGGGCGCCGGCTTGGGCGCAGCGAACTCGCGCTGCAGCAGATCGCTCACCGTGCTCTTTTCGAGCTTCTCGCCGCGCATGAGTCGTTCGACCTCGTCGCGCGACAGCGTCTCGTACTTCAGGAGCGCCTGCGCCACGGCATCGATCGCGGTCCAGTGCTGCTCGACCATGCGTCGAGCTTCGTCGTACGCCTCGTCGCTCAGTCGGCGGATCTCTTCGTCGATGATGCGCGCCGTCTCGGGCGAGTACTCCTTTTCAGGGATGTACATCTCGCGGCTGTCTTCACCCGCGTAGTTCACGAAGCCCAGTCGATCGCTCATGCCCCACTTGAGCACCATCGCGCGCGCGTAGGAGGTGACCATCTGGATGTCCATTCCCGCGCCCGACGAGATGTCGCCCGTGTGGCGGCCCTCGGCCAGTCGACCGGCGCACAGCACACGCATGGTCGCCTCCATGAAACGGCGGCTGTAGCCGTAGCGGTCCTTCTCGGGAAGGCTGAATGTGACGCCCATCGCCTGGCCACGCGGAATGATCGTGACCTTGTGCAGCGGGTCGGCGTCCTTGAGCAGCATTTGCAACACGGCGTGACCGGCTTCGTGGTACGCGGTGGCCTCGCGCTCCTGCTGCTCGATGCGTCGGCTCTTGTTCGCGCGACCCCAGCGCACCTTGTCGCGGGCTTCCTCGAGATCGGTCTGTTCGATGAAGTCCTTCTCGGCCATCGTGGCGATGATCGCGCTCTCGTTGATGAGCGCAGCCAAATCGGCGCCACTGAACATGGGCGTGGCCTTGGCGATGCGCGCCAAGTCGACATCGGGACCCATCTTCACCTTCTTGGCGTGCACCGCGAGAATCTCGGCGCGCCCCTTCACATCGGGCAGCGGCACCTGGATCGACCGGTCGAATCGTCCCGGGCGCGTCAGCGCAGGGTCGAGCACATCAAGCCGGTTGGTGCCTGCAATCACGATCACTTGATCGGCGGCCTCGAAGCCGTCCATCTCGACCAGGATCGCGTTCAGGGTCTGCTCACGCTCATCGTGACCGCCGCTGTTGAAGCCACCGCCACGACGGCGACCGACTGCATCGATCTCATCCAGGAAAATGATGCACGGCGCGTTTTCCTTCGCCTGCTTGAAGAGATCGCGCACGCGGCTCGCGCCGACGCCCACGAACATCTCGACGAAGTCTGATCCGGAGATCGAGAAGAAGGGGGCATCGGCCTCGCCAGCGATTGCCTTGGCGAGCATCGTCTTGCCGCAACCCGGAGGTCCCGACAACAGCACGCCGCGCGGAATGCGACCGCCTAGGCGCGCGAACTTCTTGGGGTTCCGCAGGAACTCAACGATCTCGCTGACTTCTTCCTTCGCCTCTTCGATGCCGGCGACATCCTTGAAGGTGATGCCGGTCGAGTCCTTGGTCTGCAAGCGGTGTCGGCTCTTTCCGAAGTTCCCAAGCATGCCGCCGGGTCCGCCGCCGGCCGAGCGCAGCCCGCGCATGAAGAACCAGAAGATGAAGATCAGCACGCCCAGCGAGAGCAAGCTCGGCAGAAGCGCCATGAACCACGATTGGCCGGTGTTCTCCTCGCTCCAGCCCACGCCGGCTGCGGTCAATTGATTGCGAATCCAGCCGTAATCGTCTGGCAGGATCGTTGAGTAAATGCGCGTTGGCTGCTGCGTCGCGGAACCGGTCGGCTTGCCGTCGGTCCCAGGCACCGGGGCCGTCCAAGCCGTGGCGTTCTCCTTGACTTCGGCGACGACGCGGCCGGTCTCGATGACGATTGAACCGTCCTTGAGCTTGCCTTGCTTGGCGTACTCAATGAGGGTCGGCAGCGGCTGCTCCTGACCGTCGGGTCCACCAGAGAAGAGCACCATGCCCACGAGCACCATCAGGCCAAGCAGCATGACGAGCGTCAGGCCAGGTCGACGCGGCGGCGCGCCGCCAGGGCCGCCCTGACCACCCGGGCCCTTGTTGCCGGGGGTCGGTCCCTTGCCCTGACCGGGCTGGTTCTGCTGCGCGTGGATGGGCGGGAGAAGTTCGCTCATGGGGTTCACCAATCGGCCTGCATACTGTCAACGATCGCCGTGGCCAGTTGTTCGACGACCTGGAAGCGTGCCAGATCAATCGGCTGTTGGATGGGGAGGCTCGCAACGAAGACGGCGGATTCGCGGAAACCGTTGCGCTGCACGAGCGGCTTGCCCGTGCGCTGGTCGATCCACTCGTAGTCCACGGTCACATTGAGGGCCATTTCCTCAGTGAGAGCGGTTCCCCGGCTCTTGCTGAGCTGCTGCAGATCGATCGTGCGGATCGTGGCGTGAAGCACGGTGTCGGATCGGCCTTCGCTCGCCACTCGAAAGTGCGTTCCAGACTCGATGACCTTCACGAGCGCGTCGGTCAGTTCCGGCGCGATCTTGCGATCAAAGGTGGCGTTCTTGACGACCGGAACCGCGACCGTGCGGATGCCCTTGTCGTAACGCTGGCCCGACTCGTACTTGGGGGCGCCGTCGCATGCAGCGAAGAGTCCAGCGAGGGTCGCGACGACAGCGAGACGAAGCATCATGGTGTTGCTGCCTTCGCCGGCTCGGGCGTGGCGGTTGTGGCTGGAGCGGCCTCACCAGCAGGCGCGGTGAGCTGCTTGGGTTCGAGCGCGGCGTGCATGGCCGAGCGAAGCGCTGCGTAGTCCGGTGCGCCGGTCCTGGCGTGCTCGGGGAGCTTGGCGGCAAGTTCAGGAGCGAAGTCCAGTGCGTCCAGCGTGGACACGCTTCGTGGGAATCGCGTGACCAGACGCCGGATGAAGCGCTCGGCACCAACGAGGTCGCCCTGATCGATGTACCACCGTGCTTCGGAAAGCAGTTTGCGTGCTTCGCTCTCATCGATGCGCACGAGCAGCGCTTCGGCGCCGATGCGATTGGCGAGCATGGGATCGCGGACTTGCATCTCACGAAGGCGGATCTGCGCTTCGACGAGCCCCTTGGCGCTGTGATCAGGCCCGCGGAAGGATGCGCATGTTGCGTAAATCAGGCGAAGTCGCGCCTTGTCGACTTGCGGGCTGCGCGGATAGTTCTGGGCAAACAGGTCATACGCCTCGGCTGCCATGTCGAGCTGGCGCGTGTCGAAGTAGTGGTCCGCCAAGCGCATTCCGGCTTGCTCGGCGAGTTGACTCCCAGGCAGTCGTTCCTGAATGCGGATGAGCATTTCGACGGCTTCATCAGTGGCATCGACGATGCGCACTGTGCCGAAGAACCGACGCTTGAGGCCATCCGCGTACGCACACGCGATCGTGTACTCGCGCTCGAGCGCCAGCACGAAGACATCGCTCGATGGATAGCGGCGGGCGACCTCCTCGTAGTCGAACAAGGCGTCGTACTCGTTGCCGCCCTTCCAAAGCGCGTCACCGCGGGCGAGCAGGCAGCGGGCGCGAAGCCCGTTCGCTGGGAAGGTCTCGAGCCAGGCGTCGGCGAGCTTTTGGGCGCGTGCGTACTCCCCGCGAGCGAGCGTCTCGCGCACGATCTGCAGCCGACCCTCGGCGCTGGCAGGATCCACGCCGGCGGGAGCGACCCACTGGTCGTTGGCGTCGAGGACCTGAGTCTGCCCGAGGCAGGGGACGGCAAGAGCGATGGGGGCGAGAAGCGCCACAATGCGCAGCATGGATGGATCGTAAGGGTTCTCGGCCCACGCCGCCAACGAGCGAGCGGGTCACGGAACCCAGTTCGCGCGCGGTTGGCGCGAGCGTGGACGGTCCCGTTTGTCGACTCGGAGACGGCTGGCTCAACCCTGCGATCGGCGCGTGAGCAGAAAGGTCTATCGTGCCGTCGTGCGAAGGGTTCTGGTGATCTTCAACCCGATCTCCGGCGGTGGGAGGGCAGCAGCCGCGAGCGTGGGCGTTGAACGCGCGCTGAGCGAGGCAGGCTTCGTCGTCTGCCGAGTGGCCACCGAACCGGGCCCGAGCGAAGCGTGGCTCGATGGACCGCTCGCTGGTCACGATGCCTTGGTTGTGATGGGCGGTGACGGCGCCGTGCGCGCTGCAGCCCTGAGCGCGTCCCGCGTTGGTGTGCCGCTCTGCAATCTGCCCTTCGGAACCGAGAACTTGTTCGCGCGGCACTTCGGGATGAGCCGCGATGTGCCGGCGCTGATCGATCGCCTGAAGCGTGGGCGCGTTCGCCGCGTCGATCTTGGGACGGTCGAAGGTGAGCCCTTCTTGGCCATGTGCGGCATCGGCCTTGATGCCGAAGTCGTTCATGAGTTGGCGCGCGCGCGAGTGGGGGCGATCACCAAGCTCAGTTACGCAAGGCCAATCCTTCGTCAGGTGTTCGCATGGCGCGCGCCGCTGCTGCGCATCGAGCTGGATGGGGCGCTGTGGCCCTTGCCTGGTCCGGGATTTCTCGTGATTGCGAACACTTCGTGCTACGCCGCGCGCATCGATCTTGCGTCAAGGTCCATCGACGACGATGGACTGCTTGATGTGTGCTTCTTCCCGTGCGCATCGTCCATCGGCGCGGCGTGGTGGGTGACGCAGTGCTGGCTTCGACGACAGACCCGAGCAAAATCATTCATGCATCAGCGAGCTCAGCGCGTCGTCGTCAGCCGCGACGATGGACCGGTCCGCTACCAGATGGATGGTGATCGACCGCGCGCACCACAGGATGCTGTGGTCGTGACGGTTGAGGTGCGCCCCAAGGCAGTGCCCATCCTCGTCAAGTCCGAGAAATGAAATTGGCACAAAGGTGCTCAGGTGGCCTTGCACCGTCCGGAAACCATCTGCTATGTTCCACATGCCTTGAGGAGCCATGGATGGCACCGAAGAGGCCGACGCGGCACGGATGTCTCGTCGTGAACCTGGTCTGGGCCAACCGGCCCCTTGGTCAAGGAGCGACCACGCATGTCCAGAGCAAATGCTCGTGCATTGAAGGAAGGGTCTGTCAAGGGCGTTGCCCGTGGCAGCGGTGTGCCACCCAAGCGCAGCGGTCGAACCGCGACGAGCGCGTTGCGGCTGAGATCCGCCAAGGAACTTGCCGACCACGACACCGAGGATCTCGTCGAGCTGACCGAGCAGGTAGCGGATGCGGCAGCGCAGAAGGTCGAAGCGCCAGCGCAGGCGTCGCCCATCGACGCGACCTGGCAGGCGTTCAAGACGCTGCAGGCTAGTGGCGATAACCATGATGAATTGGAGCGCCTGCGCAATGTGCTCATCGAGAACTACCTCCACATCGTGAAGTTCAACGCCGAGCGGCTTCGCATGAAGCTGCCGAGCGAAGTCGATGTCGACGATCTGAACTCGGCTGGACTCTTCGGCCTGATGGATGCGATCAAGAGCTTTGAGCCAAGCCGCGGCGTGAAGTTCGAGACCTTCTGCGCCCAGCGCGTGAAGGGCGCGATCTACGACGAACTCCGCAGCATGGACTGGGTCCCGCGTCTGGTTCGCAGCCGCACGGCGAAGATCGAGCGGATCCGCAAGGACCTGCAGGGTCGCTTGGGTCGCAAGCCGACCGACGAAGAAGTGCTCGCTGAGAGCGGACTGTCGCGTGAAGACTTCGACAAGGTCGTGAAGGACTCGCGCCCAGTCGGCACCGTGAGCCTCAACCGCAAGTGGTTCGAGACCGACTCGAGCCGCGATGTGCGCGAGATCGATGTGATCGAGGACAACCGCCAAGCCGATCCGTTGCAGTCGGTCGGCAAGGCGGACCTGAAGCTGCTCCTGACCAAGGGGCTCTCGCGTGCCGAGCGACTCATCGTCGTCCTCTACTACTACGAAGAGATGACCATGAAGGAAATAGGCATGACGCTCGACCTCTCCGAGAGCCGCGTCAGCCAGATGCACTCGAGCATCCTTGCGCGCATGAAGGCGCAGATGCAGCACCGCATGAAGGAACTCTGACCGACCAAGGGCTGGACCGGCGATGGCCGGGCCCAGCCGCGCACGATCGCCGGCCGGACTGATCCCCCGACCGACAGCCACCGTTCCCGCCGCCTCTCGAGCTCCTCGGGGGGCGGCTGTGTTTCTAGGGCGTTTCGTTGCGGCGGGTATGCTTCGCCCTGCGCCCCGCGGGCGCGGAAGGGGCGCCGTGCGATGGGCTCGAAGCCACATCCCGATGGTCATGACCGGGGCGACGCCTTGCTGGCAAGGGACCTCGATGCGGCATTCGATGCTGTGGCCTTCGGCGAACCTGCGGCACCCGGCATTCCGCCCATGAGCGTTGAGACGCAGGGGAGCGTGTTCCTCCCGCCCGGGGGCGTGCGTGATCGCATCGTGGTGCTCGGCCGTCGCGGTTCCGGCAAGACCGTCTTCATCACGCGGTTGTACGAAGCGCTCTGGCAAGGCTGCCGCTTGGTGAATGGTCGATTTGTTCCAGAACGACGCGCGCAGGAGGGTGACGCCGTGCGCACACTCAGTGCGCGCGCCAAGGACGGTCGCCAACACACCGAGCTTCGACGCATGGCGATGGACCTTGATGCTGGCAAGTGGCCGGTGTCCACGCAGAGCAGCACGCTCATCGAGATCGACATCACGCTCGATGGCCGGACGAAGTTGCTCTCGGCGATGGACTATCCGGGCGAAGTCTTCCGCACGGCGTTCGCGCTTGGAGCGCAGGATCCTGCCAGCATCGACCTGCGCCAGGCCGTCGACTGCGCCGCGGCGTTGATCTTGCTCGTCGATCCGGCGGTCGCGCTCAAGCCCGGTATCGAGCGCGAGGAGGATGCGTTTGGATTGGTGGCCGCCGTCGAGCGGTTGCGGGCCATGCCCAATGGCGACACGGTGCCCGTGGTCGTCGTGCTCACCAAGTGCGACGCGCATGTTCCGCTCTTGCGCGCCGAGGGAGGGCCGCGCGCCCTTGCTGAACGGCTCTATCCGCAGATCTTTCGTCAGCTCGGCGGCACGCGAACGGTGGCGTTTGCGAGCAGTGCAACAAGCGTCGTGCGTTCGCCTCGGGGAGCCGTCATTCCGCGCAAGCGTCGAGCGCCTCGAGATGTGGTCGAGCCGCTCGTCTTCTGCTTGGATTGCATCGAACGGGTCGAGGAGCAGGAGTGGCTGCAGCAGTCCCAAATCGAAGCGAGTCAGCGCCGGCTGGACCAACTCCAGCGCGAGCAGGCGGAGGACGAACGCGAGGAACGATCGGCGCGCGTGGCCTGGGTCATCTTCTCGATCGGAGTCGCTGCGTTGATCATCGCTGCCGTGGTCGGCACGCTCTGGTGGATGGGCAGACTCTGACATGCCGCGCGCGGAAGTCCATGTCTTGGGTTCGAAGGCTGGCTACACGACCCTGATGGCGTCGCCGGGCGTGAGCGCTCGCGAGCGGCAGGCGCTGGAAGAACTTGGATTCGGTGGCGTTTCCCGCGAGGAAGACATGGACTCGCTTGTGCGGGAACCGTGCATGATGGGTCGCCAACTCCCGGGCGGCCGTTGGGCGATTTCAAGGTTGCTCCCTGGCGGTCGCGATGACTTTGGTCGCGCGACGGTCGAAGTCGTCACAATCATCCTCACACCGCAGGACTGGGCCAAGGGGCTGCCCGACTTGGCGAAGCTCGCGATGGATCACGCGGCGTGGGCGTCGATCAGGTTGCAGGCGGATCGCGCAGTGGAGTTTCCATCCACCAGTGTTGCGCAGCGCGCGATGCAGCGACCGGTGGCGACGACGCTCGACGCTCTCGAACTGGCTCGCGATGCTGCCGGGCTGGCGTGGATGTCCGGCCAACCAGCACTCGTCGTGGCGATGTTGCATGCGCTCACGCCGGCCGATGCCATGGCCGTGAGTTGGGGGATCGGACTCTTCACTGTGCCGCCCGCCGTGGAACTCTGCTCGATGCGCGCGGGGACCACGCCGTCGTCGAGCCGAGCGTTGGTTGCGATCCAACCGCTGGCCACCGAAGCGCGCACCGTGCTGGGCGCGCGCGCCTTGGCCGCGGTCGCGGCGAACGAGTGCATCGGCCGGCTCGCGTCGCTCAGGGAACTGCAGGTGGAGCTCGCTCCCGCCATGATGACCCGTGAGCGAACGACTCCGCGATCGATGCCATCGCGCGACGCCGCGCAGGAGCATCGGCAGCAAGGTCTTTCGACCGATCGACGACTGATCTGGGCGGGAGGGGCGGCCATTGCACTTTCGCTGCTGCTGCTCGTCGTGGCTGTGGTGCTTCGGAGTCGAGGAACGACGACGAATCTGCCTGCAGCCGCAGGAACGACCGGCGGCGCCGTGGCGGTCGTGCTCGACACCGATGGCGATGGGATCGACGATGCCAATGATCCTGACGATGACAACGATGGAATGCAGGACCGATTGGAAGTCGAGCAGGGCACTGATCCGCTCGTTCCCGACGCGCCGACTGCGACCACGCCAGCGCCCGTCCCAACAGGCGTCGCTCTGAACGCGCCAACGATCAAGCGTCGCGTTGAACCTGCGGCGCCACCGATTGGTCCGAAGCCTGATCAGCCCGCCCCGGTTCAACCGTCGGACCCGGACACCGCGCCAGTCACGGCGCCAGTCGACACGCCAGTCACCGCGCCAGTCGACACGCCAGTCACGGCGCCCCTTGGAAAGCTGGGCGATCTGGACGGCGACGGGCTGCCCGACTGGTTGGAGCGGATCAAGGGCACCGACCCCAACAAGAGCGATTCGGACGGAGATGGCGTGGGCGATGCGACGGACGCGTTTCCGCTTGATCCGACGCTCTCGATCGACTCTGACGGCGACGGCATCGACGACGCGAACGACGATGACGACGACAACGACGGCTTGGTCGACGCGGCCGAAGCCATCAAGGGATCCGATCCGTTGATCGCCGATACCGATCGCGACGGGTCGAACGATCTGGTTGATGCGCATCCGACCGATGCCAACAAGCGAATCGAGGACACCGATCGTGACGGGTTCAACAATGACTCGCCAAGCGAGAGCGACATCGACGGCGATGGCATCCCGAACGACGAGGATCGGGACCGTGACGGCGATGGAGTGGAGAATGTCGACGAGCCCGTGATGCCGTCGGAGCAGCGTGACGAAGGGCGCCTGCCCTGCGACCGTACGACTGACTGCGATGGTGATGGCACTCCCGATGGCAAGGACCGCTTCCCACTGGATGCGACCGAATGGTCGGACGCCGACGGCGATGGCTTCGGAGACCGCGTCGATGATCCAGAGCCGAAGGATGGATCGAAGCCGGACTGCGTGGGCTATGTTCAGCGTGTTGCCCGCGCCCTCGATTCCTGGCGGCTCGACGACGGCCCTGAATCGCTTCGTGGGCTTGGTCGACGGGACGGGCAATCCAAGCAGTCTGCGGCGACCTCGAAGGATCGATTGGTTCGAGCGTTGTCTGCCTTGGTCGAGCGTTCGGCCTCGTATCCCTTCATTCAGGGGCTTTCCGCGACGGACGAGTCGCCTGCGCTGGCGCTCAAGAGGTTTGAGTCGGGCATGGCGAAGATCGACGATGACACCCTCAAGGACACCGAGCTCGAGGTGCGTCGCGCACTCTGCTCCTTGGGCTCGCTGTGGCGTGATGCACTCGCCGCAGCCAAGAATGACAGTGAGGTGGAGACGGCCATCGTCGAGGGTGTGCGTGGACAGCAAAGGCTCGACGAGAAGCAACTTGGGCCCGTCCGGGAGTGCATTCGACAGCTCAGGTTGGTCGATTGCGATGCTCTTGAACGGGGCAGGGACGCCCCCAGTCGCCGCCTGCTCAGGCAGGAGCTCGATCGACTGCGCGACGAGCTCGATCGGCGTGCCCGACAGAAGCGTGAGGATGCACCGTGAAGTCGATCCGATGCCCCGCATGCGGCCGCTCGTGGCTCGTCGCACGGACCGACGCCGCGCCGGATCGTTGTCCGAGCGAGGAGTGCGGTGCATCGCTGAGCGCTGGCGACGGTCGCGCGCGAAAACCGATCGACGCGTGGGCCGCTCCGCGCGAGCGTCGACGCATCGCACGGCCACCCGCGGTGACCGATGCACCTGAACGGCCGCGCCGTTCGAAGAGTTGGATCGGGCTGACGCGCGGAAGCGGGATCGCATTCGGAGTGATCGCGCTCGCCCTGCTCACGATCACGGTCATTGGCATCGTGCTGCGCGAGGCTTCCAAGCCGAACGGTCTTGGCGACGCAACCGTCCTGATCGAATCGATTGATCCTGGCGTGCAGCACGAACAGATCGCGGGCGTGGTGGCTCGCATCGACGGGAAGCTCTACGCCATCACGACGCTCTCGAAGCTCCGCACACTGCGCCAAGCCGGTGCGGCGCGCGTGCAACTCGTCCCGCGCGTGGCGCAGACGAACCCCAAAGAGCGCGCTCCCGTCGAACTGGTCGTCGATGAGTGCATGATCCGCGCCGACGCCATCGAGCAGTGGATCGAGGGTTCGCCGGCGGGCAAGGGCGAAGACGCGTGGGGTGCGGTGGGCCGCGGCAGCGTGGTCGATCTGGCGTGGTGGCCGCTGGCCGATCAGGCGGGGCTCACGGCGGTCGAGCTCGGTGCTGCGCCGACCGAGGGCGCGGAACTGCGTGCCCCTTCATCGTCCTCAACGGTGCAGACCGCTCGTTGCCGAACGCTTGCGCCGCAGCCTGCATGCGTCGCGCTGCAGCCATCAACGGGCGCATCGAACTTCGAGGCTGGATCGATGTGGATGGACGAAAGCGGTGCACTCGTGGCCATGACGGTCGAGTCGCCGAACATCGAGGAGCGAACTCGGCGCGGCGTGGCCTCACCGGCGACCTGGTCGGAACTGCACGCAATCCCCGTCGAAAGCCTGCGGCGATTGGTGGATCCGATGTCGACCTCGACCAAGCCGATCGCGCGAGTGCTCGACGCCGTCCAGGCCCGAGCGACGCAACCTGGTGCACCCGAGCGTTCTGCTCGTTTGCAGTGGCTGATCGCGGCAAGCGCTGCCGAGGGGTTTGCCGCGCTCGCGCCCGCGAGCGATCGCGTGGCGACTGTGCCCGCCAGCGCGACGACGCTTGAACTCCAGCCGCGGCCGGTCGATGGCGAAGCGCGAGTCCTGGTGTGGCCGGAACGCAGCGACATGATCGAGCTCGATGTGGTGTCGACGGATCCGGCGATCCGGTTGGTGGCCGTGCCCGGAGTGATGGGGCGGATGTACGAGGTCCGCGATGGTGACGGTCAGCCAGCGGTGTTGCCCGCGGGTCGGCCTGTCTCGATCTCGATCAGGATGTCGCTCATGGGCAAGCCCATCGGCGGCGCAGTGCGCGCCCTGTTGCTCAGCCGCGTCGCGGATGCAGCGGTTTCGCAGCGGCGCATTCCCGGCGGCACGCCGCCCGCGCCCGAGCCGCCATCGAACGCCACGCCAGCGCAGCCTGCACCTTCAGCACCGACTGTGCCACCGCAGCCTGCACCTTCAGCGCCGACTGTGCCACCGCAGCCTGCACCGACCGCAAACTTAGGAAGCACTCGATGACCACGCTCCGCCGCACGCTGCGCCCCAACACGACTTGCCCACAGTGCTGGTCGCAGTTCCCGTCTGCCGATGTTCGGTTCATCGCCGAGAGCCCCACGCTCGTCGGCGATTCGATCGTTGGATCCGATGAACCGCTGCGGTTCCTTCCCACTCGATTCGATCGACTTGGGCGCGCGCTTGATCCCGGGGGCGCCGTCTGCATGCGCATGGCGTGCCCGGTGTGCCACCTCGAGGTTCCGCCCGCGCTCCTTGAGGTCGGGCAGTCCGTCGTCTCGGTCGTGGGCGCTCCATCAAGCGGCAAGTCGGTGCTCCTTGCCGCCGCCACCTTCACATTGCGCTCAGGCCTCGTGGTGCCGGGTCTTGACTTTGCTGACATCGATCCGTCGCTCAACGATCTCACGATCGATCTCGAAGGAACGCTCTTCAAGAGCGCGACGCCTGATGTTCCGACGATGATCGCGAAGACTGAGACCTCGGGACGGCTCTATCGCTCGTACCGACGCGGCGACCTGCGAATCACCGCTCCAAAGCCGCAACTCTTCGGCCTCGCGCGCGGCGGTACGCGATCAGTGCTCGCTTTGTACGACAACGCCGGCGAGCACTTCCTGCCTGGCGCCGTCGCACCGTTTGAGCAGGCGACGCGCCATCTAGGTGTGTCGTCGGCGATCGTACTCGTGATCGACCCCACTCAGGATCCACGAGTGCACGGACCGCTCGGCGGGCGCGACCATGTGGCCTCGCTCGGAGGCAGCAGCAGCGCTCCCGGTCGAGCAGACTTGGTGCTCCTTGAACTGGTGAATCGTGTTCGCCGCCAGCGCGGATTGTCCGCCAGCGAGCCGCTTCCCTTGCGCGTGATTGTGGCGCTGTCCAAGCACGATCTCTGGTCTCCGTTGGCGCCGGAGATCGAGGATGTGCTCCGTGATGCATCGACCGCACATCCGATGCGTGCACCGGATGGCGCGACGCTGGCTCGCGTGCACCACGGCGGTGTGGCGTTCCTTGAGCGCCACCTGCCCGAAGTCCTTGGCGCGGTTCGCTCGGTCGAGCCTGGATTCAAGGTCGTTCCGTTCAGCGGTCTCGGTCGCGCGCCAAGGCGCGATGAGTCGTCGGGCGGCATGAGCATCGTGCCATCGCATGTTCGTCCGACCTGGGCCGCAGTGCCGTTCGTAGTGGCGCTCTCCGAGGCGATGCCCGACGCCTTCCACGACTATCGATTCGACGCACGCGCATGAGCTTCGAGTTGATTCATACCTCGGTGTCGCGCGACCTCGATGGTCAGTCCGGATTTGGCATCGCTGCCATGTCGCGTGATCTCCCGCGGCCAGTGCGCGATGCACTCGTCGCATGGAGCGATGGATCGGAACTCGACGCGACCACCGATCGTGCGATCTCCTACGCGATCTGTCAGGCTGGTGGTGCTGCGTGGCCGGTGCTGACTTGCGTCACGCGATGCGGCGTTGACTGGTCGGGCCGCGCCAATCGCGTGGCGCACCATCTGGTGCTCGAACCAAGTGATCGATGCATCGAGGGCCCGATCGCCCTCGCACGAGCCTTCGAGTTCGCTCGTCAAGTCCCCGAGGTCGCGCTTCGGTCGCCGCCATCTCTGCCGCATCCGATCGAGGGGGGACATGCGGCACCTGGGGTCGATCCGGGCTGGATCGAGCACCTTGCCGAGCGCATGAGTTCCCCGGACGCTCCTGCGGTCGCGGTGCGACTGCCGCACGGCCTCGATCCCTTGGCGCTGATCGCTGCGGTCACGGCGCGCGTCGAGCCCAAGCGGCGGTGGGCCGTGCAATGGTCGACTGCACCGGTCTTCCATGCGGGGCGTGCGTTGCCATCGATCGTCATCGCACGGGAACACGATGCACACGCGCTCGATCTTGCGCAGACAGCACCCAGTCCGCGCGCCGTCGAGTCGTCGAAGCGATCGGAGTCGAAGGGCGCCCCGCAGGGGATTCGGTCGGCGGAGCCTGTTGGTGAAGCCACCAAGACGACCACGGGGATCCACGATGACTCGGTGCGCGCGCGACGAGCGAGCCACGCAGAAGGCGCCAAGCGCACCACGCGTGATCCAGTCGCGCCAACTTCCGTCAACCCTTGGGTGCCGATCGTGCTCTTCGCCGTTGCTGGCGTGATCATGCTCGTGGCGCTGAGGCTCTTGCTATGGTGACCATGTCCATTCGATCGGGGAATCTCGCATGAGCCTGACACCGACCATCAGGGAAGTCCACCAGGCGCTCGAGTCGCTGCCGTCTCACGATGGCGATGAGTTGCAGCGCATGCAGGTCGCGGCCACCGTGCGCAGCTTCGCCGTGGCGCTGCGACAGTCGATTGGTCGAGCGATCGAGTTCGCCGAGGAGTCGCTCCTGAGCGAGGCGCATGGCGTCATCGCCGACTTCCCGGATCTCCTCAAGCAGTCCGTGGCGTGGAACGGAGTGCTCGGCCGGCAGGACGGCGTGGGTTCGTTCGCTCGTGCATCGTGTGATGGAGTGCGTGCAGGGACGGAGGCAGAGCACGATCGCATCGAGCAGGTGATGCTGGCCTACGGTGAGCGCGAAGCTGCACTCCGCGGGTTCCGACGAGCCTGCTTGGAGGGCGAGGGGCCGGCAGCGATGCGCCAGCGTCTGCGCGCACTCATGGCGGCCGATGGTGGTGCGGGGGCGTGGGTTGCCCAGTTGGCCGCGGTCGAACGGGACTGGATCGAGGATGTCCGCCGTCGGTTGCACACCTCGATCGACGAGGACGAGTTGATCGCCTTCGCCGACGAGACGCGGCGCGGGGGATGGGCGGCACGGATCGATCCGGAGTTCGTCCGTCTCGTCGAGTCGCGGGCGCAGCCGTTGCGCGACAAGGTCGCGCAGCGGCGATTCGCAGCGCTGGCAAGCGAACTCTGCGCCGCCAGAGCTGCTGATGATCTGGCCGAAGTCGATCGGTTGGAGCGGATGTGGGCGGAACTGCAACGCCTGACCGGCGTCATGCCGAACGATGATGTCGTCGCGGCCGTCGCCCCAATCTTTGCGTGGTCGGCCGAGACCGTGGCGCGTCGCGAACGCGAGGCCAACCATGCGCGGGCGCTCGACGAATTGGACCTGCTCCTGCTCGACCAGGCCAACGCGCAGTCCGTGCTCACCGCGTGGACCCGGATCCGTGATGCAGCGATGCCCGTGCCCGAAGGCCTTGAGTTGCGCGCGATCCGCTTCATCCAGTTGCACGAAGAGCGAGAAGCTCGGCGGCACCGCCTGCAGCTGATCGGTGGTGTCGCGGCGATGCTCGTCTTGGGCGGAGTCTTGACGGTTGCCGTGGTTGCGTTTCAGAAGAGCACTGAACGAAGGGCTGCGGTCGACGCCGTCATCGCCGCGATCGAAGCCAACGATGGCGATCGTGCGGTGTCGTTGGCAGAAGGGATCGAGAAAGCACATCCTGGGGCACTGAATGCAGCGGAACGCGGAGCGCTTGACGCTGCCGTGGCGCTGCGCGATCGCTTGGTCGCGGTGGAAGCGCGCGCCGATCGCGAACTCGCTGCCGCAGACGAGGCGCTTGCGGCACAAGCGCCGCTCCCTCGCGTGGCACTCCTGGAAACATCACTGCGCGGGCTGCTCGCCGAAGCCGGACTCTCGAACGCGGCGAAAACGCGGATTGAACTCACGCTCGTCCGCTGCACGGCGCGCCGTGATGAGATCGCTGGCGGGCACGACACGATCGCCCGTGCGGCGATGGCCGACGCGGATCACCTCTTCAAGGCCTGGCCGCCGCCGTCGCAGTGGTCCGCACGCGAGCGGGCCGATCCGATGCGCTGGGAGCAGTACAAGGCTGCGCTCGACAAGCTCGGCCCGACACTTGCGGCCGCGAAGTCACAGGTCAGCGAGACGGAGCGTGCGAGCAAGAGGCTCGAACCCGACCTCGCCGCCGTGAAGGATCGACTCGACGAGGCGACCGAGAAGATGGCGTCACTCGACGCGGCGCTTCGTCAACTCGACGCCACCGAGATCGGGCGCGAGATCACGAGCGAACAGCAGTTCATCGATCGCATCAAGTCGATGCTCAAGGGGCAGACGGGCGTCGTGCTGGGCGATCTTGGACTTCGTTCGGCGTTCGAAGAGTCCGATCAGACCGATGACGCGATGCTCGCGCTTGCCGAGTGGCGCGAAACGCTGCGACCGAGTCTCTTGGCGCATCTGGGGCCGGAGTTCGAGGTCGCGGACGATCCCGCCGTGGCCCAGAAGGTGCTGGTCGAGATCGAGTCGCACCTGCGCAAGTACCCTGAATCGCCTCTTCGAATCGCGCTTGAGGCGCTCCGCGATCGGCAGGATCCGGCGAAGCGACAGCTCGTGACCACGGTCGAGGATGTCGTTGCGGCGCTCGAACTCGATGGCTACGCGGGACTGCAAGTCCTGAATCTCCGACAGCAGGGGCGCTTCTTCTACCGGCGTGCCTCCGTGGATGGCGGTCCCACCAAGGGCGCGCTTGAAGACGCGCTCGACCTCATTGAGTCGCCCGACAAGTTGGGCACTGCCTCGGCGATCAAGGCGGATCAGGTGCGCGGGGAGGCAGTGGCATCGCCCGTGTCGGTGGTCTGGGCCGACGGTCTTTCGCGGCTTCGCGGCGCGCGCGTGTCGGTGGTGGTTCCGGCCATCAACCGGATGCTGATCGAGATCGCGGAACTCAAACCGAATGCACCCGGGCAGGATGCGCTGATGCAGTTGGCGGCGCTCGCCAACCTCAGCGAGATTGCGATCGACGGACTGGGCCAGCCGGTCGATGCCGATCGCGCACGAGAGGTGCGGGCGTGGATCGAACAGATCCGCAAGCAGAATGCTGGACTGCTCAGCCTGGATTGGGTCAAGGCGGCCTACGCGCCGGAGCAGACCACGCCGCAACATCGTCGTGAGGCCGCTGAACTCGTGCGGAACTTCCCGCTGAAGAGGGGGATGACGCTGGTGTCGAGCTCGCAGCGGCTGGGCGGACTCAGCACCTATTCGCCCATCGGCGTCATGCTGGCGGAGGACGACAAGCGCGGGACGCGACGCGTCGTCCTGTGGCGGCCTGCGCACGAGGTCCTTGCGATCTCTCAGTCGCTCGACCGGAGCACACTCGTCCCGATCCGCGTCACCAGTGGCACCGCCAGTGATGCCGGCTTGGCGCTGAGCCGAGGTCCCATCCTCCTGTATCGCGACGAAGCAGAGCAGAGCAAACCATGACGACCATCGACCCAACCAACCATGCTGCCCGCCGACTTGATGCCGCCGCAGCGGCCTACCGCTTCAAGGCGCTCGACCCGGAGGCCCGTTGGGGCTTCCGGGCTGGCGCAGGAACGACGCCGAGCCAGATCGCCTGCCTGATCTCGACGGTCGTCGTTGCCGGTGGGGCCTATCTCATCGTGGGGTTGCTTCGCGGCACCGTGTGGGGCGCCTACCTGTGGCACGAGATGACCGCCTATCAGTCCATCCCGATTCCCGTGATCGTGTTCACGGTCTGGTGCTTGGCGTTCCTGCTCCTGAAGTCCTTGAAAATCAAGGCGCAGCGCGCCGTCCTGGCCGCGCCCGTGCTCCCGACCAACACGGCCTTCACGCTGACGGCCGAATCAGCCGATGCGGTCGTGGACAGGATCGATGCGATCGCGGACGAGCCAGAGCGTTTCCTCTACCTCTCGCGGGTGCGCGGCGTGCTGCGGATGATGCGCAACCTCGGCCGCGTGGGTGATGTGGATGAACTCCTTGCCTCGCGCGCCGAGCAGGACGAGGCGTCGAATGACTCTGGCTACACGGTCATGCGGGGGTTCATCTGGGCGATCCCCGTGTTGGGGTTCATCGGAACCGTGCTCGGTCTGACCGAGGCGATGGGCCAGTTCGGTGCCACGCTCGGTGCGGTGCAGGATGGAGCGGGTTCTTCACAGGTTTCGGCGCTCGTTCAAAATCTGACTGGTGTTTTGGATGGCCTCAAGACGGCGTTCGTCACGACCGGCCAGGCCTTGGTCGCGGTCCTCATCATCCAACTCGTCATGATTGCGGTGAAGCGGGCCGACGAGCAGTTGCTCGATGACATCCAAGGCACATGCACCCGAACGATCGTTGCGCGGGTGCGCCTGAGTGGGAACACCTGATGGCCCGGCGCTCCGCCGAGGCTCCGGTCACATTCTTCTCCTTTCAGGATGTGCTGCTGTCGCTCATCGGGATCACGATCCTGGTGACTGTGCTGCTCATCATCAGTTCGATGGTCCAAGCGGTCGAGACGGTCGAACGCGCCGTGTCGGCAGCCAAGTCCGATGTGTCCAGCTCGGTCAGCGTGACAGCGCTCAGAGAACGACGCGACCAACTGACCGAGGCGCTTCGTCGAGCGCAGCGGCGCCCGAACGAGGACCCAACGGCGCGTCGCGCAACGCTCCGTCAGGAGGTGCTCGCTGCGCGCGAGGAACTCGACGATCTGAAGCGCGAGATCGAACAGCTCGAGAAGTCCCTGCGCGACATCCTGCTGCGTCACCCTGAAGCAGGCGCGGCACGGCGATTCCAATCGCTCGAGGAGCGCCGGCAAGAACTCGAGTCGGAACTTGAGCGCGAACAACGCCGTCGACAGGTGACCTACCTGCTCGGAGACTCGCCCAAGGGCATGCCCGTTGGCGTCGAAGTCAGCTCGCGTGGTTTCCTTGTCTTTTCCGTCGGGAAGGGTGGCGGGGCGATGATGGTCTCGGCTGACGGTTCGCTCGGCGCGATCACGGACGCTGCGGCCGTCATCGCGGGCGGCAAACCGTTCTACCTGCTGTTCGTGGTGAAGCCTTCGGGCATCGATCACTACCGCGGCATCGTCGCCGAACGCTCGTCCATGCCCGAGGATCGTCGGCCGGGCATGGGGCTCGACCTCGTGGCCGAGTCCTCGATCCTCGACGGTGCGATGCCCGGTCGTCAGGAGCAGTCGCCGTGAGCCGTCGTCCACGAGCCCGGGCGGATGATGGAGGGAGCCTTGAGCTCCTGCTCGATCCGATCTGCAACATGTTCGGGACGATCATGTTCGTCATGCTGATTGCCGCCATCATGGCGATGGTGAAGGCGAGCCAAGTGACCGCAGAGGGGATGCGGCGCGCTGCGGACAGCGCTCCAGCAGTTCCAGCCGATGCGGCTGTGCTGGAGCAGGACATCGCGGATCTGGAGCGCCGACTTCAGGAGCAACCCGCTGCCAAGATCGATCCAACGACCGCCGAACGCATGGAAGATGTCGAACGCGCGATGGGCGAGATCGCGCGTCGGCGCAAGCTTCGCGCTGCGTATGAGCGTTCAGTCGAGGCCGCCGGTCGCGACATCACGACGATGTCCGAACTCGTTCAACCGCTCGAGGCGGCGATCACGCGGCTCGAAGAGGACCTGAAACTCGCGAAGCAGTCCAAGTCTCGCGCGGCTCGTCCACCGATCGAGCGGCTCATCACGCAGCGGGCCTTTACGGTGGTGGTCTGGGGCGACCGGCTCTACGCGGTCTGCCGGTTCCCCCCGGGACCTCGACCACGCGAACGATGCAAGTGGTACTCGCTCTGGCACCCCCAGCACACGATCGCGTCGCGGTGCCGCGTTCCCGTCGAGAATTGCGAGCGCGGGCAGGAGCGCATTGAGCGTGATGTCGTGCTTGCTGCAGGCAAGGGCATTGACCTCACTGCGGGCAACGCAGTCGAGTCGGATCCGGCCTTCCTCGATCTCTTGGCCACGCTCGATCCAAAGAAGGACTTCATCGACTTTGAGGTGGCGCCGGATTCATTCGACACCTTTTTCCTTGCGAAGCGGCTCTTCGTCGATCGGGGCTTCGAGTACGGAGTGAGTGTGAACACGCAGCCCTTGCCGGAGTACCGCGATCTCGTCGTGCCTGGCCAACCGCGCGGGCTTTGAGCGGGTCACGCTCGGAGCGCCGGCCGTGCCGTTGTATGACCCGGGACCAGGGCCCTTTCGCGGGCGATGGAGTTCCCACGCTGTTTAGCGCACGAGGCGGAATTCGCCGTCATTCTCGTCAGCGATCTGTTCGAGGATCGCGATCGCTTGGGGTGAGTCGTCGAAGCCCAGCGTGTTGATCTGCGTGATGGTCGCACCATCGTTCAGTTCGCGAATGCGATCCGGCACATCGGTCGGGATCAGTCCATCGGTGAGGATGAAAACGCAGTCGGGGATCGGGTCCATCGACTCAAACGCGAACTGCAGAGCTGGCAGGGGATCGGTTCCGCCCATCAACCCTTGCTGACGGATGCGTTCGACGGCCGCCTTCGTGTCGACGCCGGCCTCGAGCCAGCCGTCCTTGAGTGCACCGGCGCCGTCCGTGAAGAAGGCGACGCAGAACTCCGTGCCCGCTGGCAAGGACTCGATCGATGTGATGAGTTCGTCTTTGGCGTGCTCGAACTTCGTGGTGTTGCCCCACGAGGCACCCATCGATCCCGAGACATCGATGATGTACATGAATCGGCTGCCACCGCCCTTGACGCCCATGAAGGTCGAGACCTTCGTGGCGCGCTTGGTCTCGGGCGCTGCTGCTGCCGCCGCATGTCGCGCCTGCCGTGCGCGTTCCGCTGCAGCGGGATCGGGACCGTCGCGTCGAAGTGACTCGAATCGTGCTGGGTCGCAAGGGATATAGCGCTTGGAGCCAAGTTCGAGCGCCATTGGTTCGCGCTTCCACTGAAGGATCCAAGGACCGGATCCTGCTGGTGCCGTGAACGAGGTTCCGCCGACCGTGCCACCGCGCGCTGGGAATCGACTGGTGAGCGACGCATCGAGCGAGAGCGTGCAGTCGCCGTCGAGCGTGCCAGCGGCCCGTGCACCGGACGAGATGCGGAACTCACCTGGCAGGACGACCGGCGCCGTGCCGGACACGACGCGGAGGACCGTGACGACGCCGCCGACCATGTCGATGCTCAGCATCGACTGGCTGTAGCCGCCGATGCCGAAGTCCGCGCTCGAGTCGGGGGACTCTTGGATCCATGTCCCGTGCAGCGGATGCTGCGCGACCTCGCCACGCTGCTGGCCGGCGCGTTTCAACGCCTCAGCATCCCCATCCAGATGATCGACCTTGAGTTCGGGGAGTTCGGGATCGCCTTCGGGCGCGTTGCGCGCGTCGGTCGTGTCAGTGGGCGGCGTGTCCTTCGGCTTGACCGGAGCGGCCGCTGTGGCCGGCGCGCTGCGTGTTCGTTCGCGCGCGCCTTCATCGACGCCGGTCGGCGCGCCGGGATCTGTTTCCTTGGCCTTCGCGTCGCCAACTCCCTCGCCGCGCGTCGAGCCCGTGGCCTTGTCCTTCGATGGCGTCGTGGTCGCGTCGCCAGAGCTCGACGATGTGACGCCCGTCGCGGGTTCGGTCGTGCTCGGCTTCGCGGCCCCGGTCGATGGTTTCGGCGACTCCGGCTTCGATGTGCCACTCGCTGCGCGAGAGGTTCGCGCGTTTGGATCGGCCGGGTCGCCACCAGGTTCGTTCTCGTCGGAGCCGCTGCCATCGGCGGGACCGGTGCGGCCGCGGCGCTCCAGCGAGCGTTCGTCGCGGGGCTTGCGATTCGGATTCGAGCCGGCCTTCACCAAATCGTCGAGGCCACGACCGATGCTGCCATTGCCGGCGCCCTGACCTTGCGCACCGTTGCCTTGCACGGTCGGCACACCCGAGCGCCCTTGCCCCGTGCTTGATGCACTGCTGCCGCTGCTCGAGCCCGATCCCAACGAACCACCTTGCGATCCACCTTGCGATCCACCTTGCGATCCGCCTTGCGATCCGCCTTGCGATCCACCTTGTGATCCGCCTTGCGAACCGCCTTGCGAACCGCCTTGTGAACCACCTTGCGAACCGCCTTGCGAACCGCCTTGCGATCCGCCTTGCGATCCGCCTTGCGATCCACCTTGTGATCCGCCTTGCGATCCGCCTTGCGATCCGCCTTGTGAACCACCTTGCGACCC
>VGXL01000013.1 GCA_016873315.1 Phycisphaerae bacterium
GCGGCTCAGTGGTCCGGATGAAGTCGTCGTTGGACAGACCGAAGGTGCCGAGCACGCGGCGAAACTCGGCGCTGTTCTCGTCGGCGAGTGCCTTGGGGCTGATGCCACGCTCTTGAGCGCTCTTCTCGACCTTCACGCCGTGTTCGTCCGTCCCAGTGAGGAAGAAGACATCCTCACCGCACGCTCGCATGGCGCGCGCCCACACATCGCAGAGCGTGGTGGTGTATGCGTGGCCGATGTGGGGTCGGTCGTTGACGTAGTAGATCGGCGTCGTGATGTAGGCGCGTGCCATGGCCGTGCGATGGTATCGGTGCCAGAGCGCCGGCTCCGGTGCGCACGCGCACCATCGCGCTCAACTCGATCAGCGCGAGTGCGCTGCGCTGCGATCCGGTGCGTTGGCGCCCGCGAGCACTTGTGTGAGCAATGCCGCGTCGTGTCCCATGACCACCCACAGCAGCCCGTCGTCGCGCCAGGCATAGACCGATGCCTCGTCGGTGCCGCCCACATCGCCCACGACCTCGCCGGGTTCAAGGCCAACGAGTCGCCCGAAGCGGTCGCAGACTGCGAACTGCCCGACATCTTCCGCCAGACCGATCCAGGCCTGCGGTTCGCTGCCGTTCCCATACGCAAGGATCGCGGATTGCTGCGGTGCTGCATCGGCGCCCATCTGAATGGACATGAGGACGAGCCCAGTCGAGGAGAGGTCGGGCATCGAGATGGAACGACCGAGCGCCCGCTGCAGCCGCGTCGCCAACATGCCCTGCGATTCGGCGGCCACGCTCAGCGGCTGAAGGTGATCGTGCATCAGGCTCTCTCTGCGCAGGCGTTCGAGCGCCACGATGACCTCGCCGATCGGAATGAAGCCATCATCGGGGCTCGACGGCCGCGCGCTCGGCACGACGAGGCCGAAGGTCACCGCCATGGCCATCAGCGCCAGCACGGCGGCCACCGCCCAAGGATGTGCCCGATCCGTCGTCGGTTCCTGCATGGTGCAACCTTATACTTTCGTTGTGCTTCCGCGCGCGATCATCCCAGGAGTCTTCACGGCGATCGTGGTCTCTGTGACGCACGCCCAGAACACGCTCGATTCGAACATCACGCGCAACGCGACATCCCGGCAAGGCACAGCACTGGATCGCAATCTGCGCCGTGGATCGGGCGGCGTGAATGAGGTCCGCCAATCGGGCTACAGCAAAGAGGCGTGTGACTATCGCAACTTGGTCGTGACGGGTGGTGTTGCTGGCGGTTCGCAGTTCCGAGGCAATGTGGGCTACACGGCGCCGACAGACTTTCGCGCTGGCGGCACCGCATTCCTCGACCCGGGGGCTTCGTTGGGCAGTTCGAGCGTCGGCTCCATCGAGGGGTTCCTTGCCGGATCCGCGCTGAGCAACCCAGCGTTCATCAACAGTTCGCGCGCGCAGGATCGGTTCCTGCTCGCCAACGGTCTGGGACAGTTCCAATGGCGGCCCTACCTCACCCCCGATCCTGTTGCACTCTCGCGGATCCCGGATTGGCGACGCGTTGACAGTCAGATCCGACTCGACGATGTGGTGGGAACGCAGTCGTTGGCTTCGTTCCGTTCCGGTGCGCAACAGTGGCGACAGTTGGCGTCCGTGACCGACGATCGGAACCGTCCCAGCATGGCGACCTTCTTCCATCCGGTCCGCGGTGCAACGACCATCGGCGTGGAGAATCGACCGGACTTCTTCGCACCCAGTCCATACGAAGCGGCCCAGATTCGGCAGGACATCGACAGCGGCATGACGCCCTTTGAGCGCGCTGTGACGGTGTTCGATGATCCGTACCGACGACCACTCGATGAGTCGGAGCGGAGCGGACAGCCCGTTTCACGGGACTACCGAACAGCGATGGAGCGGGTGAAGAGTCGGGCGGCCGAGGATGCGAGGCAGCGACGCGAACGCGACGCAACGCAACCGGCTGCCTCAGCCGACGAGACAGCCAAGCTCCTCGAGTCGATTCGGGAGCAACTTCGATCAGGCGAAGCGGAATCGGCTGCGAAAGGGCGGTCGAGCGACACGCTGACATCGCCAAGCGATGCTCCGCGCGGGCCAAGGCCGCTCACTCCCGAAGAGGCCGCGCTGATCCTCAAGCACGGCATGACCATGAAGACCATCGACGCCGAGACTGGTCAGCGTGTCGACGAATTGCTGCGCATGGCCGCGGCGCAGATGAAGCGCGGCGACTACTTCCTGGCGGAGGACTCTGCACGCACCGCGGCCGCGCTGGTGTTGGACCATCCGACCGCGTTGGCAGTGAAGGCGAACGCGCAGCTCGGCGCTGGGTTGCTGCGCAGCGCGGGGCTTTCGTTGCACGATCTGTTCATCTCCAGCCCCGAGATGATCGATGTCAAGTTCGATCCTTCACTGCTCCCTGACACCGCACGGCTTCGTGAGGTGCTCGCGCGAGCCAAGGCCGAAGCACCTCGACAGGCCGATGCCTTCGACCTTGGATTGGTGCAGGCCTACCTCGGATTTCAGCTCGGCGATGCTGACGCGACGGCCGAAGGACTCGGAGCCATGGACCAGGCGGGCACCAATCAGACGCTGTCCAAAGTGTTGCGCGGCGTGTGGCTGGCCCCGCGCTGAGCGACCGCACAACGGTCCGCCGAGGAGATGCGCTGCAGGGCGCAACGGACTCGCCATCAGCCCGGCCGCAACTCTGCGCTCGTGCGTGCCCCAAGCGTTTCGTAGATCCGTCGCGTGCTGGCTGACTTGTTGAGCGTGTAGAAGTGAATGCCTGCGACGCCGGCGTCGATCAGGTCGCGGCACTGTTCGGTCGCCCAGTGCGTCCCCACGCGCGCGACCGCTTGCTCGTCGCGACCCGCTCGCGCGAGTGCGCGCAGCAACTTGGCCGGAAATCGCGTGCCGGCGGCCAGCTCGGCCATGCGCCGAAGTCCCGACAAGCTCGTCACGGGCATGATGCCGGCCACGATGGGTACGCGGATCCCAGCGAGTTCGCACCGTTCGCGCCAGTCATGGAACGAAGCGTTGTCGAAGAAGAGTTGCGTGATGATGGCATCAGCTCCAGCGTCGACCTTCGCCTTCAGGTGATCCATCTGCACGAGGGTGTTCGGCGTCTGCGGATGACCCTCGGGGAATCCTGCAACGGCCACGCCGAATCGTGTGCCCGGTCCATGACGGCCAGCAT
This sequence comes from Phycisphaerae bacterium, assembly GCA_016873315.1. Taxonomy (GTDB): domain Bacteria; phylum Planctomycetota; class Phycisphaerae; order Phycisphaerales; family SM1A02; genus SYIB01. Next base: position 3,169 of record VGXL01000013.1, read on the forward strand.
CATTGAATCGCTGAATCGCCCGCACAAGATCCACTGCGTGTGTGAAGTCGCCCAAGGTGACATCGGGCTGCGGATCGCCTCGCAACGCAAGGACATTGCTGACGCCAGCCTCGGCGTACCGAGTCAGGAGCCCGTCAATCTCGGCACCCGTGTGGCCGACGCAGGTCAGGTGCGGCATGGGATCCAAGCTCGTGTCGCGGCGCAGGCGCACCACCAGATCGTGCGTCTGCGCACGCGTGGACCCGCCGGCGCCATAGGTCACCGAGACGAAACTCGGACTGAGAGCCTCGCATTCGGCGATGGTCGCGAACAGGGCGCCCCATCCGGCTTCGGACCGAGGTGGGAAGTACTCGAAGCTTGCGCTCATCGAGGGACCCGCGAGGATCTGCGCCAGATGCATCGATGCAGTCTATGGTCGCCCGCGCGCACTGCCGTACACTCGGCCGCATGTCGATTCGATCGCGCGTGCCTCGGCCGGCTGCTCGCCGCCTGAGCCTGTACCTGCGGGAGCTCATGCTTCGCGCGCGGGACGGCAGCGCCACGATCAGCAGCCGACAGCTCGGCGACGCACTCGGACTGACCGATGCGCAGGTTCGCAAGGATCTGGCGCACTTCGGGCAGTTTGGACAGCCCGGCGTGGGCTACCGATGCATCGACTTGCTCGAACGCCTGCGCACGATCATGGGCGTCGACCGCCCATGGCCATGCGTCCTCGTGGGTGCGGGCAACATTGGGCGCGCGCTGCTGGCGTATCGCCCGTTCGTGCATGGCGGCTTCGAGATCAAGGCGGTGTTCGAACGCTCGCGTGAACTCGTCGGGACCACCATTGCTGGCCGCAAGGTGCGCCCCATCGAGGATCTGGCGCGCGGGGTCGCCGCGGTCAACGCCGAGATCGGCATCGTGGCCGTGCCGGCTGAAGCAGCTCCGGCGATCGCGGCGATGCTCGTCGGCGTCCGGATCCGCGGCATCCTGAACTTCACGCCTTGCCGGCTCGATGTTCCGCCCTCCATCCCTGTGCGCAATGTGGATGTCAGCGTGGCGCTTGAGCAACTGGCCTTCGACATCAGCAGCATGGCTGCACCGGACGAATCATGAACCGCACGCTCCTCGTTCTCCTCGTCGCCTTCGGCGGATGCTCGGCCACCGTGGTATCGCCTTCGCCCAACGACGCGCTTCGCCGCGACATGCAGGCGGCGGTCGATCGTTCGCAGGCTCTGGAACGCGAGAACCACGAGCTGCAGCAGAAACTTGCGACGGCCATGGCGGCCGGGAGCTTCTCGCCCGAGGCGATCAAGGCCTTGCCGACCGTGACGACGCTCGTGCTCAACCCTGCGCCGGTCCTGGAGCAACGACCTGATGGGTGCTGGGTCGTCGTCCGCGTCGAAACGCAGGACGGTCGTGGTCGCTTTACCCAGGCGGTCGGCACCATGGGCTTCCGCGTGCTTTCCCTGACGGCACCCGCGGGCACGCAGCCGCTTCTGGCCGAGAGTTTCGCGAACCCCCTTCAGGTCCGCGAGTCGTACCGCGGCGGGGTCCTGGGCGCGTACTACTCGTTCGAGATTCCACTGCTTGCGGGGGCGTCCTGCCAGGGTCCGCTCAGCGTCTTGCTCGTCTACGAAGATGCGCTCACGAAGGCCAGGATCGAGGTCGTCGGACACACGGCGGCGCAACCGATCCAGCTGGGCAAGTGATCGGACTGCCGACGCGCCCAACCACCATTAGCATGAAGCCGATGCGAGAGCTGACACGATCCATGGTGCGCCATGTGCTGCTGACGGCAGCAGTGTTGTCGTGCGTCGGCGGTTGCCAACGGTTGCTCTTCAACCCAGACGAGCCGTACAACCAGTACGACCGCTATGACCGATTGCGCGATGGGTTCTCGCCAACGGAAGTGCCCGATGAGTACGGCGTGCCGCAGCCCGCGTTGCGGTCCAGGCTCGGTCCGGACACATGAGGCCGGATGCGCCCCTGTCAAGGGGTCATCTCGAACAATCGTTGCAGGCCGGATGAATCGTGGCCGATGAACCTGAAGAGCCACGCCCATGTCGTACTCGCCCACCAAGCCAAGCGCCTCGACCCGTCGGACCCGCATTGTGTGGTCGGTGTTCATCGCGGCGATGACGCTGACGGCCGGGCTGCTCATGCTCGGCGACACGGGCGCGCCACCGATGACCATGGCGGTCAACCCGGTTCGCATCGGCAGCACCGTCGGACCCGTCGAACCACGCCAGGCACAACCCGCTGCATGGAAGGGCATCGTCGTCCACGGATCCGGAACCGCGGGCGGGGATCCGGACCTGCTCAGTCGCCAGACCGGCGGCGCGAGCTTCCACTTCATCATCGGCAACGGACAGGGCATGGCCGACGGCAGCGTGCATGTCAGCCCGGCGTGGGACCGACAGGAGATGTGCCGTCACATTCGTCCGACCGCCCCCGGCGGCATGCTCCGCGCGGCGCATGACCCAGCCACACTCGCCAAGTCGGCCGATCGCGCGAGCGCGTCCACGATCTCGATCTGCCTCGTGGGCAACGGCAATCGCCGGGCCTTCACGGATCTGCAGATGCAGGAACTGGTGACCCTTGTCCGAGCCCTGCAGGACCGATTTGCAATCCCGTCCGATCGCGTGCTCCTGCGCAGTGATGTGGATGGGACCGCCAGTCCGGGACAGTTCTTCCGACAGGCCGACTTCGAAGCTCAGTTGCGACGATGATCCAACGGGCGGGCTTGAGCCGAAGACCGCTGATCCCTACACTCCACGCTCACTTCTCTCCGGATCTTCTGCGCGTGGGCGGTTGTCCAGTCGCGGTTTCTGGCGGCAATGGCTCTTCATGTCTTCCCTCGCTGTCAAGGACATCTTCGGCTTCAAGGTGATCGCCCCGCTCGGTACCGGAGCGGCCAGCATGGTGTTTGCCGTGCAGGACCCTGCGGACAAGCAGATCTACGCGCTGAAGCATGTGGTGAAGAACAGCGAACGGGACCAGCGTTTCCTGGATCAGGTCGAGCTCGAGTTCGAAATCGGCAGCAAGCTGTCGCACCCCAACATCCGCACGCTCCACCGAATCCATCGGACCAAGAAGTTTTTCAAGGTCGTCGAGGTCGCCCTGACCATGGAACTGCTCGACGCCCCCACGCTCGACAAGGCGCTACCCAAGACGATGGATGAGGCGGCCGGCATGTTTGCGCAGATCGCCCGCGGCCTGGCCCACATGCACGACAAGGGCTTCTGCCATGCCGACATGAAGCCGATCAATGTGATGATCACCACCGGTGGCACCGTCAAGATCATCGACCTCGGGCAGGCCTGCCCGCTCGGCACGGTGAAGAAGCGGATCCAAGGAACGCCTGGCTACCTTGCGCCCGAGCAGGCGCACCGGCAGGAAGTCAACGGCCAGACGGACATCTACAACCTCGGCGCGACGATGTACTGGGTGCTTGTGGGCGACACGATTCCCACGGCGATCCCGTCCAAGGCCGACCCCAAGGCGCTCGGTGGTGAGTTCACGCCAGTCGCCGTGAAGCCGCCGACTCCGCCGTCCGCTCGTAACGCGTCCATTCACCCCATGCTCTCCGACCTCATCTTGGAGTGCGTGCAGGTTCGTCCCGCTGATCGCCCGGCGTCGATGCAGCTCGTGGCCCAGCGGCTCGAAGACTTGCGCACGCTCTTTGCAGCGCAGCCCGACGGCGTTCGGCTGGACACTCGCGGGTGGGGATCGAGCGAGTCCTCACGGGGGTCGTGGGAGCGCTGACGCGCAGCCGGACTCGTGCGCGGCCGGCACTGCTGGCTGCGCTCGTCGTGAGCTCCTCACTCCTTGCGTTCGTCTGGGCCTCCGTCGCGCATGCGGGCGATCCAGATCTTCGCCACCCAAACGGACTGCAGGATCTGCAACGGCTCGAGGGTCGACTCCGTGCGCTGTCGCAATCCGTTCGGCCGACGCAGGTCGCGATCAAGGTCACCGATCTGGGCGGCGGCGGTTCGTGCAGCGGAACGATCATCGACGATCAGGAGGGCTGGATCCTGACGGCAGGACACTGCTTTGAGCGGCCGGGTCAGCCGGTGGCGATCGAACTGCCCGACGGTCGCACGATTCCTGGAACGACGGCTGGTCTCACCTGCGAAGCAAACAAAGACTGTGGTCTCGTCAAGTTCGATCCAGTCGAGGGAATCGTCGCGGCGCGCTTTGGTCCTTCGGCACGGTTGATCGAGGGCGACTGGTTAGCGCCGTTCGGCCACACTCACGGCTTCATGAAGAATCGCGCCGCGGTCATGCGCATCGGGCGCGTCGCCCATCAACGCGAGCATGCGATCGATCTCGATGCGCCGATGTCCGGTGGCGACTCAGGTGGTGGAGTCTTCGATCTTCACGGCAGGCTCGTGGGCATCGTGAGCACGACCAGCGGCGAACCAACGCTTGGATCGATGTGCACGAGCGACTTCGCCGCATCACAGTTGGCTGATCTCAAGGCGGGCAAGGTCACCGGTGGGCGCGCGGTGGATCCGGTCAAGCTTCAGGCGATGTGGGAGGGCGAGCGCGGCGAGTTCGAACCGACCGACGACCATGGTCGCGGCGCACCTGAACTGCGTGAGATCACCGAGGGCGTGACCACGCCGTGGTTGCAATCGGTCTGCCAAGTCATGGTCGACCATCGACCTGTCGGCATGGCCACGGTGATCGACGCCAGTGGCGTGCTGTTGGCCAAGGACAGTGACATCGGTCGGACGAGCGACGCCGTCGATGTGACACTGCCTGTGGGGACGACCGTTCGCGCACGGCGTGTGGTGCGCGACCGGGACCTTGACCTTGTCGTGCTCAGGATCGCGGGCGAGGACTTGGTCCCGGTCGAGTGGTCTGATGATGAGGCTCCGACTTCGGGCACGATCGTCGTGAGCGCGTCGTCGCAGTGGAACGGCGAGTCGTGGGGCGTTGCAGGATTGGATGGCTTGCGCGAGAACGCCATCGATGGACTGTCGGGGTTCCTGGGAATCCGCGTGGAGCAGGGGACTCCGGATGGTCCTGGCCTGAAGGTGACTGAGTCGACCATCGGATCGCCGGCCTGGGTTGCGGGGCTTCGCGTTGGCGATCGCGTGCTGCGCGTTGCGGGACGGCCCGTCGCCGAGCAGGGCGACATCGGGCGCATCGTTCGCGCGTTCGGTGGCGGCGAAGTGCTCTTGATCGAGATCGATCGCGATGGAACACCGAGGTCGCTCCTGACGCGCGTGACCGTGCGGCCGGACGATCGTCGCATCATGCAGAGCACGGCGATGTTCCCGGCGAGCCGACGGGCGAGCGGATTCGGCGGCGTGGTGCAACATGACACGCCGCTTCCGTGCATGCGCATGGGCGGGCCGCTGCTCGGTCTGGATGGTCGCGCTGTCGGCATCAACATCGCGCGCCCCGATCGCACCGCGACCTATGCGTTGCCGGCAGCCCGCATCAAGCCGCTCCTTGAGGGTTGGATTGAATCCGCGAAGGCCGGCATCACCTTGCCGTCCGTCGCGCCGATCGATCTGTGGCCTCCGATGCAGCGCAGTGGTTCGCGATGGATCGGGCACCCTGCGCTGGCGGACCTTGAGGGTTCATCGCTGGTCTACGCGTTCGACCGACGGGTTGATCCTGGCGTGATCGAGGGCTGGACCGATCCACTGGCTCGATGCGCCTGGGTCGCTGAGCTCGATGCAGGCACATACGAGGTGTTCATTGAAGCGGGGCTCGTGGGCGATGCGGGCCGATCGGCGACCATCGATGTTGGGCATGAGATTCGTTCCGCGCAGAACGCAGACCAAGGCGAGGAGGCTGGTCCGGATGGGCCAGGCAACCAGCCCAACCGATCCACACGAGTTCGGATCACCGCCACGCAGCCTCCGAACGATCGCACGAGTGGTCGCATGAAGTTGGGAACATTTCCGGCCGGACGCATCGAAGTGCAGGAGCACGGGCCCGTCGTGATCTGGGCGGGACGCCCGGGCGCGCCCGAACTGGTCATTGGTCGGCTCACGCTGCGCGCGGTGGACGCGGCGGGCATTCCCGGCGAGGATGTGCCCAAGGCCGACCCCAATGAATGACCACTGGCACCAACGATTCCTGGACTTGAGCCGCACGATCGCCGGATGGAGCAAGGATCCGTCCAGACAAGTCGGCGCCGTCATCGTGAGCCCGTCCAAGCAGATTCTGTCGACGGGCTTCAACGGATTGCCGCGCGGCGTAGCCGATCGGCCCGAGCGACTTGAGCGACCCGTCAAGTACGACCTCATCTGCCACGCCGAAATGAACGCGATCGTGCAGTGCGCGCGAAATGGCGTGAGCCCCGTGGGCTGCACGATCTACTCAAGTTTCAGCCCGTGCGTGCAGTGCTCCTTGGCGATCATCCAGGCTGGATTGGCCGAGGTGGTCACCTTCACGGTCGATCACGGAAGCGAGCCTTGGTCGGAGTCGATTCGCAAGGCCGTCGATCTCTTCGCCGAGGCCGGCATCTCGTACCGATCGTTCCCCATGCGGTGAACGACGTCCCAGATGGGCGCGTGCGGCGCTCTGAGCTTCCTACACTTGGTCGATGCACGAGCAGCGCGACTGGTTCAGGCTCGATGGCCGTCATGCCTTGGTCGGCGGAGCCACGCAGGGAATCGGTCGCGCGTGCGCGATCGCCCTTGCGCGAGCTGGCGCGCGCGTGACGATCACAGGACGCAACGACGAGGGTCTGTCCAAGGTCGTCTCGGAGCTTGCGACGATTGGCCCTGGGCACACCACCCTGCACGTCGATCACGCAGATTGGCAGGCCGCGCAACGAGCGCTTGATGGGCTCGTCAGTCGCGATCCGGTGCATGTGTTCGTTCACAACACCGGCGGACCGGCCGCCGGATTCGCGATCGATGCGGATCCTTCGCAGTTCATGGCGGCCTTGAGCCAGCATGTCGCGACAGGTCAGGCCATCATGCAGTCCTGCGCGCCGGGCATGCGCGCGGTGGGTTACGGCCGATTGGTCTCGATCACGAGCACAAGCGTGACGACGCCGCTGCGGGGGCTGGGCGTCTCCAATGTGGTTCGAGCGGCTGTGGCCAACTGGGTGCGCACGCTTGCGCATGAGCTCGGTCGCTTCGGCATCACGGCGAACAATGTGATGCCTGGGTTCACGCGCACCGGGCGACTGGTCTCGCTCTTCGAGGGGAAGGCGCGCCGCAGTGGAGTCGCCGTGGACGACATCGAGCGCGAGGCCATCGCCACGATTCCGGCGGCACGGATTGCCGAACCCGATGAGATTGCGGCGGCCGTGCTCTTTCTGTGCTCGCCGGCGGCGAGTTATGTGAACGGTGTGAATCTGCCTGTCGATGGCGGACGCCTTGTGCAGGACTAATCGATGGGTCGCCCAACCACCTACTCTGCTCACACGCACGACGATGTCGCGCGAGGTCGTCAAGTCGGTTCCCTCAATGCACTCGCCGCGCTCTTGGGGTGGAGCACGGTGCCGCTGCTGCTGCGTGATCTCGCCGGCCGCGGCGTCGATTTTTGGAGCAACAACGGTTGGCGCTACGGCGCAAGCGCATTGATCTGGCTGCCGTATGTGATCTGGCATGCGTGGTGTGGCCGCATGCCCAAGGGCATCTGGAAGGCGGCGATCATTCCCAGCATCGCGAACATCGCGGGGCAGGCCTGCTTCACGGCGGCGTTCGGGTTGGCGACGCCAGGCATCGTGACCTTTGGGCTCCGAAGCCAACTCATCTTCGTGGCGCTCGGCGCGTGGTTCCTCTTCCCATCCGAGCGAGCGGTGATGCGCTCGGCGCGCTACCTCGTTGGATTCGCCCTGCTCATCACCGGGCTCATGCCAGTGCTCTTCGACGGGGAGTGTTCCCTCAGCGGCGCGAACGGCTCCGGCGTCATGATGGCGATCTGCTCCGGGCTGGGCTATGCCTGCTACGGACTCAGCGTGCGGCGTTTCATGGCGCCCTACCACCCGGTGCTCGCCTTCGCGGTGATTTGCCAGATCACGGCCGTCGGCCTCGTGGCGTTGATGTTGGCCTTCGGTCGCGATGGCGGTGCCTATGTGCCATCGCTCGGCTCGCGCGAACTCATCTTCCTCGCGCTCGGCGCGATCATCGGCATCGCCGCCGGGCATGTCTTCTATTACATCGCGATCGCACGCCTGGGCGTCGCGGTGACGAGCGGCGTGCTGCAACTGCAGCCTTTCCTCGTCAGCGCGGCGAGTGTCATCGTCTTCGAAGAGCGGCTCACCGGACTGCAGTGGCTGGGTGGATTCGTCGCGGTCGGCGGAGCGCTCCTGATGCTCACCGCCGAACGCAAGGCCCCGCAGCAGGCCCAAGCCAGCACTGAGACCGGCGACTGAACCTGATCGCGGCCGAGTCGGATCGTAGGATCGTGGTGTGTCGATGCCCGAACCGATCCAGTGGTCCGAGTGCCTTGCTCGCGAACGGCCCGGCCGCCGTGGACTGATTGGCGTGCTCATCGTTGCCTTGGCGATGGCCGTCGGACTGGTCGCGCAAGAGTGGTTCGTGGGAGCGCTGGCGGCGGTCGGCTTGGCCGCGATCAGCGCGGACGGCTGGGCTGGTTGCCGCTGCGCGATGGATGCGCAGGGGATCGTCCGCGCGGGGCCGTTCAGGCGGCGCTCCATGCCTTGGACAACGATCGAGACCTTCACCGTGAAGAAGGAGGGCGCCACGCTCGCACGAGCGTCGGGCCGCGGAGCCATCTCATTCCATCTTGATGGCGTGGAGCGCACCGATCGCGCGCGCGTGAACCACGCGCTCGATGCGTGGCACGCGTGGTGGATCGCCTCACGAGCAGCATCGGCGGCACCGCACCATGCCTGATCCACAACGCACTTGGCGCGAAGCGATTCGTCATGCCTTTGCCGTCGAACAACCTGGGCCAGCGACGCTGACCGACGCTGAGTCGGCGGTCGTCGGCCGTCTTGCAGACGAGGTCGTGCGGCGAGGGATGACCGCGCCTGCACTTCTGGCGCTCGAGTCGTTCCGGCCGCTCAATGCGATCGGTGCGAATGCGATGCACGCGCTCACGCCGTTCGTGGGGGTGATCGGCGATCCTTCGGCGTTCGCGACGCTGGCGGCGCTCCTGGAGCGGCGCGGGAGCGTCGAGGCGATCTGCCTGATGATCGAAGCGCGCGCTCGCGCTGGGAGTCCGCCGCAGTCCGGCGGAGCCTGACCCCGTTGCGCAGGGTGCGCCTGAGTCCGTAGCCTTTGCCTTCCATGCAGAAGGACCCAAGCCGCATCAAGGTCGTGGTCGCCACCGACTGCGGCAGCACCACCACGAAGGCGATCCTCATCGAGTGCGTGGATGGCGTGTACCGCCAGACCCACCGCGCCGAAGCCCCGACCACTGTCGAGGCTCCCTTCGCCGATGTCACGCTCGGCGTGTCGAACTCGGTGACCGAGCTCCAGGAACTCAGCGGTCGGCGGCTCGTGAACGATGATGGCACGATCCTTCGGCGCACCTCGCCCGATGCGGCCGATGGATGCGATGTGTACATCTCGACGAGCAGCGCCGGCGGTGGACTGCAAATGATGGTGGCCGGTGTCGTCAAAGAGATGACTGCCGAGAGCGCCAAGCGCGCGGCGCTTGGTGCAGGTGCGATCGTCATGGACACGATCGCGAGCAACGATCGACGACGGCCCCATGAGCAAGTGCAGCGCATCCGTGAACTCCGACCAGACATGGTCCTGATTTCGGGCGGCACCGACGGGGGCGACACGAAGAAGGTCACTGAACTTGCCGAACTCATCGCGCCCGCGAAGCCTCGCCCTCGCTTCGGCGGCGAGTACAGCCTTCCCATCATCTTCGCGGGCAACCGCGACGCGCGTCCGGCGATCGAGCGCACCTTCGCGAGCGGTGGCTTCGATCTCAAGGTCGTTGACAACCTTCGCCCAACGCTGGAACGCGAGCATCTTGGGCCGGCGCGCGAGACGATCCACGATGTCTTCCTTGAGCACGTCATGGCGCATGCGCCCGGTTACGACCGGCTGATCGCGTGGGCTGATGCGCCGATCATGCCCACGCCAGGCGCGGTCGGTGACATTTTGCAGGCGATCGCGAAGGGTCGCGGAATCAATGTGGTTGGCGTCGACATCGGTGGCGCGACGACCGATGTCTTCAGCGTTTTCGACGGGTCATTCAATCGCACCGTGAGTGCGAACTTGGGAATGAGCTACTCGATCAGCAATGTGTGCGCCGAGGCGGGCATGGACAACGTGCTCCGGTGGGTGCACCTGGACATGGACGAGCGTGAGCTGCGCAACCGGGTCAAGAACAAGATGATTCGGCCGACGACGATCCCGCAGACGCACGAGGCGCTCGTCTTCGAGCAAGCTGTCAGCCGTGAAGCACTGCGCTTGGCCTATGTCCAGCACAAGGCCTTCGCGACGGAACTCAAGGGCGTGCAGCAACAGCGCACGGTCGGTGATGCGTTCAGCCAGTCCGAGGGCGGCCGTTCGCTCGTGAGTGGCATGAAGCTCGACCTGCTCGTGGCCAGCGGTGGCGTGCTGAGCCACGCACCGCGCATGGAGCAGACCGCCGCGATGTTGATCGACGCCTTCGAGCCCGAGGGCTTCACTGAGCTTGCGAAGGACAGCATCTTCATGATGCCGCATCTGGGCGTGCTCGCGACCGTGCATGAGCGCGCAGCGATGGAAGTCTTCGAGCGCGACTGCCTGATCATGCTCGGCACATGCATCGCGCCGGCCGGCACGGCGGTCGCAGGCAAGCCCGTCATGCGCTGGAGCGCACAATGGGATGGCGGCAGCGCTGAAGGCACGCTGATGGCGCAGGAGATGAAGTTGCTGCGCATCGGCGATCGCGCGCAGGTCGAGGTCACACCAGAGCGAGGCTTCGATGTCGGCGCTGGCCCAGGCGTTGCGGTCAAGCGCGAGGTCCGGGGCGGCAGCGTCGGACTCATCCTTGATGGTCGCGGGCGATCACTCGCGGTTCCGAGCGGTGCCGAGGGCAGGCGGCTCGTCGCTGCGTGGGCGAAGGCACTCGAACTGCATCCTGACTGAGGACACGACCATGGCCAAGGCCTACACACCCGGACTGACCGTGAGCTCGCGCGTGCGGTACCGCGCACGGCGACTCCTTCCCCTGACCGGTCGCATCACCGTGAAGCTCGGCGACCGCGTCAAGGCGACCGACGTCGTTGCGCAGACCGACCTCGAGGGTGACATCACGCCGATGAAGATGTCGAATCTGCTCTCGTGTGCACCGCGCGATGTGCCGGGACTGCTCTTGAAACCTGTCGGTTCGGCGATCGCGAGGGACGAGCCGATCGCACAGTCGAAGGGGATCTTCGGCATGATGAAGGTCACGGTGAAGGCGACCGCCGCCGGCACCATCGAGAGCGCCAGCGATTCGACAGGCATGGTCATGATCCGCGGCGCGGCGCAGCCCGTGCAGGTCCGCGCGTTCACCTGTGGGCGCGTCGTCGACATCCTTGGCAACGAGGGCGTGGTCGTCGAGAACGATGTCTCGCTCATCCAAGGGATCTTCGGGATCGGCGGCGAGGCGTATGGACCGATCGCGGTCGCCTGCGCGCGGCCGGACGAGCGGCTCGAAGCCTCCTGCATCCGTCCGGAACATGCGGGGTGCATCCTCGTCGGTGGCGCACGCATGACCATCGACGCGATTCGCCGTGCGATCGACGTCGGTGTGGCGGCGATCGTGTCGGGCGGCATCGACGATGCGGATCTGAAGGCGCTGTTGGGGCACGATCTTGGCGTGGCGATCACCGGCAGCGAACGGGTCGGCCTGACGCTGGTCGTGACGGAAGGATTCGGCGACATCGCCATGGCCGCGCGCACGCACACGCTGTTGACTTCGCATGCAGGTCACCCGGCGAGCGTGAACGGGGCCACGCAGATCCGCGCGGGCGTCATGCGCCCCGAGATCGTCATTCCGCTCGCTGACGAGGCGACCGGCGAAGTTCAGGCGGGCGGCGGAGCGACTGCTGGGGAACTCTCGATCGGCACACCTGTCCGCGTGATCCGTGACCCGTGGTTTGGCGCGCTCGGCACGGTCGCGGCGCTGCCCGAACAGCCGGCCGTGCTGGACTCCGGATCGAAGGCTCGCGTCCTCGAGGTCGCACTGGCCGACGGGCAGAGGGTCACGGTGCCACGCGCCAATGTTGAGCTGATCGCCGGATGATGGACGGGCGCTCGGCGCACGATGGACGATCGCGTTAGGCTCCACGCATGGTGCTCGGTGCCGACGCATCGTTCCTGAACCCCGACAAGCTGCTGCTCTTGGTGGTGCTTGTGGCGACGTGCGCATGCATCATTGCGAGCATGGTGTTGGCACGAGCCGGCCGCGTGCCGAAGATTCGCCGCATTGCCGGCCTCGAGGCCGTCGAGGAAGCGGTGGGCCGCGCGACCGAGATGGGCCGGCCGATCCTGTTCGTCCCGGGCATCCAAGACATGGACAACCCGATGACGGTCGCGGGCATCACGGTGCTCAGCCGCGTCGCGGGTACAGCCGCGCAATACGACGCCACCCTTGATGTTCCGGTGAGCCGATCGCTCGTCATGCAGGCAGCGCGCGAAAGCGTTCAGGCGGCAGCACTCCAAGCCGGTCAGCCCGATTGGTTCGACCCCGAGCGCGTTCGCTACATCACGGACGAGCAGTTCGGATACGCGGCGTACGCGGCGGGCGCGATGGCGCGTGACAAGCCTGCAGCCTGCTTCTACATGGGCTGCTTCTTCGCCGAGAGCTTGATTCTTGCGGAGAATGGCAACGCGGTTGGTGCGATTCAGATTGCTGGCACCGCGGAAACCGCGCAGCTGCCCTTCTTCGTGGCCAGTTGCGATTACACGCTGATCGGCGAGGAGTTCTTCGCAGCAAGCGCCTACCTGAGCGGGGCGCCCGACCAACTCGGCACGCTGCGTGGCCAAGACATTGCCAAGGCCTTGATCGCGTTGGTGCTCGTGGGCGGCGTGGTCATGGCCACCGTGAAGGTGTTCACGCCGAAGTCGGACCGAGCGCCGACGGCGGAGATGGCGCCATGAGTCGCTCGATCGCTCTGCTCATCTGCCTGCTCGGCGGACTCACCATGCTCGTGAGCCCGTTCCTGCCAATGGCCACCGAATGGTCCAACGAGGTCACGGACTGGTTCAACATCCTTGCCGCGATGGCGTTCGTGCTCGGTGGCGGCAGCCTGCTGAAGGTGCAGCTCATGCGCCTGAGCGCGCGCGGTCCCGGATGGGGCTACTCGGCCGTCACGCTCCTGGCGTTCATCGTCACACTCTGGGTCGGTCTGGGCAAGGTCGGGGTCGTTGCCGATCCATCTGCACCCACAGTGGCGTGGAGCGGCAAGCCCGACGATGAGGGTTCGGCGTTCTGGTGGATCTATCTCTACGTGATGACGCCCATCACCTCGACGCTCTTCGCAGTGCTCGCGTTCTATGTCGCGAGCGCGGCGTTCCGCGCCTTCCGTGCCAAGAACCTCGAGGCCACGCTGCTGCTCGGCACGGCCTTCGTGATCTTGCTCGGTCGCACGTTCGCGGGCGTGGTGCTCACCGGATGGCTGCCCGACTGGGCGAGCGGACTGCGCCTGGAAAACCTAGCCGTCACCATCATGGATGTCTTCAACACCGCCGGCAATCGCGCGATCATCATTGGGATTGCACTCGGCGTCGCTGCGACCGGGATCCGTCTTCTGATCGGACTCGATCGCAGTTACCTCGGGGGTGACGCGTGAGCGGCACACTGGACAGGCGGTGGATTTACCTCGGCATGATGCTCGCCGTCGCGCTGCCGATCTTGTGGAACGGCGTCACCGGCAAGACGTTCCCTGAGTCGCCGACGCCGCCGTCGCAGGCGTGCTTCGATGCAATCGAGGCGTTGCCCGAAGGTTCGCGGGTCTTGATGAGCTTTGACTACGACCCCGCGAGCGAGGGCGAGTTGTCACCGATGGCCACATCGTTGATGCGACACCTGATGCACAAGCGACTGAAGCCGGTCGTCATTGCACTGTGGCCGCTTGGACCGACGAAGGCCGAGGAAACGATCGCGAATGTGATCAAGGGTGACTTCCCCGACCGGGTGAGCGGGAAGGACTTCGTGAACCTGGGTTTCCAGACCGGCGGCGAAGGCGTCCTCAAGGTGATCGGCACAGACTTCCGCAAGCAGTTCCCGCTCGATCGATCGGGCACACCGGTCGATCGCCTGCCGATCATGGAAGGCATCACCAAGGTCGGTGACTTCCCGCTGGTCATCACGATCAGCGCGGGCTACCCCGGCGGCAAAGAGTGGGTGCAGTATGTCTCGAGCGCGAACCCAGGCTTGGTCTTGCTCGCTGGCGTCACAGGTGTGCAAGCTTCGCAGATCTACTCGTACTACCCAGGCCAACTTCGCGGCATGCTCGCGGCGATCAAGGGTGCAGCGGAGTACGAAGCGCTGGTGAGCGCAGCGATCGACGGTGACCGCGTGACGCCGCCTCTCTACACCGAGGCTCGCCGACGCATGGCGCCGCAACTGTTCGGACATCTTCTGCTGATCGCGCTGATCATCATCGGAAACGCCGTGTACTTCTCGCAGCGTGGACGGAAGGCGGTGGCACAATGAGCGACGCGATCATGAATGAAGCGTCGCCTCAGCAAGGCAAGTGGTGGATCGGCCTCTTCCTTGCGATCGCTGTGCTCGTGGCGATCCGCGCCAGCATTGGCGAGGGTATGGGCCGCGCCTATGTGCAGACTGACTCGACGTCGTACTCGTCCGCGACGGGCGACGATGGCCGAGTGATGTGGACGGCCGTCGCCGACGGAACGGCTGGATCCGTCACGATTGAGCGGGTGCTCTTCGCGTCAGCAGGGGAGTACCGCGCGGCTGAAGCAGCGACGCCTGGTCAGCAGGCGATCCGCATCTCGTGGGACCGAACCCTGGGACTATGGTTGGCGGCGTTCTTCACGCTGGCAATCTTCAGCTTCCTGATGGGCGACAACCCGGCCTACAAGTTCACCGAGAGCATCGTGATCGGTGTGAGCGCCGGATACTGGATGGTGGTTGGCTTCTGGGCAATGCTCGTCCCCAAGCTCGTGGCGCAACTCGCTCCGAGCATGGTCAAGGCGTGGTGCATGCCCAATCTCGATGTCAGCGCGTTCAATCCAGTCGCCCTGATCCCGCTTGGCTTGGGCATCATGCTGCTTTCGCAGCTCACGCCGCTGGGCCGCCACATCGGCCGCTGGCCGCTGGCGTTCGTGATCGGCACGTTTGCTGGCTTGAAGATGATCAGCCATGTCGAGAGCGACATCATTGAGCAGGCGCGCGCCACGATGATTCCCCTCGTTGCGTTCGGCGACGACGGATCCTTCGCACCGTGGGATTCAGTCCGCAACATCCTCATCGTGGGCGGGGTGCTGTGCACGCTCGCGTACTTCGTCTTCAGCGTCGAACACAAGGGCGCTGTTGGCCGTGCGGCGCGGGTGGGTGTGTGGTTCCTGATGATCACCTTCGGATCGGCCTTCGGCTTCACAGTCATGGGTCGCATTGCGCTGCTCGCGGCTCGCTTTGAATTCCTCTTCATCGATTGGCTCTGGCTCATCGATCCCAAGGGACAGCGGATGGTGGCAACCGTGTCCGCGATCGCGGGGTCTTGCTCAGCGATCCTGAACGCGATCTGAACGCAACCTGAACGCCGCGCCAATCCCATCACCGCGGAATGGACATGCAGGTTTAACGATCCGCGTGATGGTGCCTGCCTATGCTTCATGCACCATGATCCACCTCCCCATGATCCATCTCGCGACAGTCCTCGCAGGTTTCAGCGTTGGTCTTGGCGGTGATGGCGGAGTTCAGGACGAGATCGATGCGCTGCGCGCCGATCTACGCGAATTCCAGCGGAGTCAGTCGCAGGGCACGCTCGACGCTGAGCGCGCCGCAGAGATCCGCGCGATCGTGAAAGACGCACTCTCGGACGCGGGCACGCGCACCTCGATGCAGGATGGCCGCGGCCAGCAGGGTTTCCAAGGCGACAACTTCTACCGGCTCGATGCGTCCGGCACCGAGATCAACTCGGCCGACGGCAATTTCCGTTACCACCTGAACATCCTGATGCAGTTGCGGTTCACCTGGAATCACCGTGAGGATCTGGGTGACACCATGGGGTTCGAGAATCGCCGTGTGCGGTTCATCATGGATGGTCATGCCTTCGGCAAGGAGTGGCGCTACGCGTTGCAGGTGGCCCAATCGGCCGGGGCCTCTCCTGTGTATCTCGAAGAGGCCTGGGTCGGACGAGTGCTTTCACCCCAGCTCCAACTGAAGGTTGGGCAGTTTCGCCCCACCTTTACG
Source organism: Phycisphaerae bacterium (assembly GCA_016873315.1). Lineage (GTDB taxonomy): Bacteria > Planctomycetota > Phycisphaerae > Phycisphaerales > SM1A02 > SYIB01. The sequence continues at coordinate 19,465 of VGXL01000013.1, forward strand.
CGCGAAGAACTGATGAGCGCGGCGTCGACGCTCTTCATGGAGCACAGCGCGATCAACAACTACTTCCGGGCGGGATGGTCGCGTGGCATCGCGCTTGAGTGGGAGACCGATCAGTTTATGTGGCGCAGTGGAGTGTTCGACGGCATCACTGTGCGATCGCCGACCACGCCCGGTGGGGCTGGTTGGAACACGGGCAACACGAACAACTTGCCGTGGGACAATCCGTTGGCCATCGACTGGGCGATCGCGAGCCGCTTCGACTGGAAGTTCGCGGGAACCTGGAAGGAACTGCGCGACTACACGCCGTGGCTCGACATGAAGGGGCAGGCCACCAACCTTGGCGTGGCTGTTGATGCAGAACAGGCGAGTCCATCGGCACCGTTCCCTTCCGATCCGTGGATGATCGAGGTCACGGCCGATCTTCTGCACAAGCACCAGGGCTGGTCGCTCTTTGCGTTGGGCGTCTTCCGTCGCGTGCAGAGCGACCTTGGCCAGTCGAACGAATGGGGCGCACTCGTGCAGGCCAGCACGATGCTCGCCGAAAAGTTGGAGACTGGTGTTCGGTACAGCGTCGCCAACACGGGCGCGTCATCCGACCTGTCGTACCCCATGCTCAACCTCCTTGAACTGAACCTGAGCTACTACTTCCACAAGCACAGCATGAAGGTTCAGTTGGACATGGGCTACTCGTTCGATGGTCTGAGCGCGAACAAGTTCGGCAACGGTTTCGCGAACCCAAACGCCAACCTGTTGCCTGATGTCCAGCCACCGACGGGCGATGCCTCGGGGCAGATGTACGTCGCCGTCCAGTACCAAGTGCTCTTCTGAGCTGGGGTCGGGGCGTATGCTCCGGCGCCCATGACGGCCGCGCCGATTGCCCCAGCGACTTCCAGCCAGCCCGCCACGACTTTGACCCAGTCGTCCGCGGGTGCCGACCCGTGCGTGCTCCTGATCCTTGGCGCGAGCGGCGACCTGACGCATCGCAAGCTCATCCCGTCGATGTACGAGATGCACTGTCTCGGTGCACTCCATCCTTCGACGGCGATCCTCGGCATGAGCCGGACTGCGAAGACGGATGAGAGTTGGCGCGCGGAACTGCGTGCGGCTGCGCAGGCATCGGTGCAGGGCTTCGATCCAACCCGCTGGCAGTCGTTTGAAGAGCGGCTCTTCTATCACGCGGGCGATGCAGTGGATCAGGCGTCCTATCCGGCGCTCGTCGAGCGACTGAGTGCGCTGGCGAGAACACGCGCCACGCGCGACAACATCCTCTTCTACCTCTCGGTTGCTCCATCGCTCTACGAGCCGATCGTGCGTTGCATCGACGAAGCCGGCCTGGTCACCGAAGGCAAGCGATGGTGCAGCATTGATCCCAACGGCCGATCGTGGCAACGGATCGTGGTCGAGAAGCCGTTCGGGACCGACGAAGCCAGCGCGGCAAGCCTGAACCGAGCGCTCGGCAGGGTGTTCGAAGAAGACTCGACCTACCGCATCGACCACTACCTGGGCAAAGATCTGGTGCAGAGCCTGCTCGTGCTTCGATTCGCCAACAGCATCTTCGAGCCGGTGTGGAATCACCGCTACATCGACCATGTGCAGATCACGGCGGCTGAAACCGTTGGCATCGGCACGCGTGGTGGCTTCTACGAGCAAACGGGTGCGGTGCGCGACATGATCCAGAGCCACCTGATGCAGGTGCTGGCGTTCGTGGCGATGGAGCCGCCGAATCGGATGCGTGCCAACGAGATCCGAAGCGAGAAGATCAAGATCATCGGTGCGATCAGACAGACCGCCGCGTCCGAGGTCGCCACGCACGGTGCGTTTGGCCAGTACGCCGCTGGTGCTGAGCCCGCGTACGCACAGCTTCCAGGCGTCGCGCCGGGTTCAACGGTCGAGACATTCGCCGCCCTCAAGTTGCACCTGGATACTTGGCGATGGGCCGGCACGCCGTTCTACCTTCGCACTGGCAAGGCCATGCGCGCGAAGCGCACTGAGGTCGTGGTGCAGTTCAAACCACCGGCTGCGGACCTCTTCAAGGAGGTGCCGCACGGGGCCGGCGGCGTGCAGGGCAATCGTCTGGTGATTGAGATCGCACCGCGCGAGCGCGCGGAGTTGCGCTTTGAAAGCAAGATCCCAGGTCGCCGCATGGCGATCGCGCCGATTGCGATGCAAGCGGACTTTCGCAAGGAGTTCGGCGGGAATCCCATCGAGGCGTACGGGCCGCTCATCGTGGATGCCATGCGCGGTGACCAATCGCTCTTCAAGCACCGCACCGAAGTCGAAGGCGCATGGAGCGCGGTCATGCCGTTCCTGGATGCGCGCAGTGCGCCACTGCGCGAGGGGATTGCTGGCAACTACGCGCAGGGTTCATGGGGTCCGCGCGCGGCTGACGACCTGATGCTGCGCGATGGACGGGCTTGGCACGACGGCTGAGCCATGGAGATCGATCCGTACGAACTCGTGGATGATTCGTTCGCGGCACCCGCGCTGCCTGGTCGGGTGGTCACGGGAGTCGATGCCGACGATGTGCACGGATCGCTCGGCGCGGATCTGCTTCTGCAGGCGAACAATTGCGTGCGTGCGTTCGGCTCATTCCATCTTGCCCTTTCGGGCGGATCCACGCCGCTGCCGTTCTATCGCTGCCTGATGGTCGATCCACGCTTTCGCCACCTGCCGTGGGAACGCACGCACCTGTGGGTCGTTGACGAACGCTGCGTCGCGCCCGATGACGATCGCTGCAACTTTCGGCACATCCGCGAAACGATCGTCGAGCATGTTGACATCCCGCCGCAGCAGGTGCATCCGATGGACGCCCACCTGCCGGGCGCCGCCGCTGCGTACGACCGAGCCATTCGCGAGACGCTCGCGTGGCGCGAAGCAGGACACAACCGGCTCGACTTCGTGCTCCTGGGCATGGGCGGCGACGGCCACACGGCGAGTCTTTTTCCGCACAGTCCGGCGCTGCGCGAGTCCGACGCGCTCATCACCTTCAACGATGGCCCCACCGTCACGCCGCCGGACCGCGTCACGATGACCTATCGACTGCTGAACGCTTCGCGATTCGTCGCCGTGCTCGTCATGGGCGCATCCAAGCACGCGATGCTCGAACGCGTGGCCCGGGCCGATGCAGAAGATGCCGCCAACCTTCCGATCCGCGGGATTGCACCGACGGGCGGAGAGCTGCGTTGGTACCTCGACCGTGCCGCCTGCACTGGCGCGCAGGCCCGCTGACGGATCGTCTCACGCTCGCGAATCGAGGAATGCCTGCAGGATGACGCAGGCGGCGAGTGCATCCCGGATTGCCTTCTTCTGGCCGTGCGTGCGGCCGCTGCGCTGGAGGAACTCCTCGGCATCCAAGCTCGAACACCGTTCGTCTTGAAGGTGGATCGGCAACTTCGTTCGCTGTTGAAGCAACTCGACGAAGGCGCGCACGATCTTCGCGCGCGGTCCCTCGGATCCGTCCATGTTGAACGGCATGCCGACGACGAGGTCAGTCGGGTCATGGCTCTCGATCGCACGCAGCACCGCATCGCGGACCAGATCGTGCGTGGTCGCCTGCACAACCTCGAGCGGCATGGGCAACCGGAGCACGCTGTCGGCCACGGCAAGTCCCGTGCGCTTGTCACCAAGATCGATCGCGAGGAAACGGGCCATCAGCGGAGCGGTGAGGGGAGCCGCGCCACCAGGTCCTTCACCTGCTCGGCCATGTCGGCGCGGCAGACGAGCGTGGCGTCCTTCGTGCGCACGATGACGACGTGGTCCAGCCCAATCGTGGCGACGAGGTGTTCTGGATCGTCGCTCGCAACGATGATGTTGGTCGAGTCCAGATGGACCGCATGGCACGAGCCGCGGTTGCCCGCTTCGTCCGCCGGCAGCGTGGAACCCCAACTCGGCCACGATCCCACATCCTTCCAGTCGACCGGCATGGGTACGGTTGCGACCGAGAGCGAAGCGTCCACGCTCGCGGGTTCCATGAGGGCCACATCGACGCTCACCTTGGGAAGGTGCTGATAGACGGCAGCGACGGCGTGCGAAACATTGCCGCCAGTGGCCGCAGCATCGCGAATCCTCATGATTCCGGCGTGATTCGCTGGGCAGAAGCGTTCGATCGCTCTCAGCACCGTGCCCGCATGCAGGACGAACATGCCACTGTTCCAACCGAAACGGCCGCTGGTCATGAACTCCTGCGCGCGCTTGATGTTGGGCTTCTCGACGAAGCGCTTGCAGCGCACGGCGGGCGCGAAGCCGGGCACGGGATCGCCGAACTCGATGTAGCCGTACGCAGTCGAGGGATGGTTCGGAGCGATCGCGAAGGTGGCGAATCTCGACGGATCGGCTTCGATCAGGGCGAAGCCCGTCTGCATGCACGCCTCGAAGGTCGCCTGCGGAGTGATCACGTGATCGGCAGTCAGCACGCAGAAGACGGCGTCCGCATCGCGCGCCGCGAGCACCGCGGCAGTGAATCCGACGGCATTCAGCGTGTCGCGCCCAATCGGCTCACCAAGGAAGTTTCGAGGCTCGAGCCCCGGGACGGCTGCGAGCACTTGATTCCGGTAGGCATCGGCTGCGCACACCAGGCGTCGTTCAGCAGGAACAAGTCCCGCGATGCGCTCGCCTGCGAGCTCGAGCAGGCTGCGGCCGTTGATGAAGGGCACGAGTTGCTTGGGCATCGCCGCACGGCTCATCGGCCAAAGCCGCGTGCCGCTGCCGCCGGCCATGATCATTGCGTACCGCGCCATGAGCGTGATCCTACGCGGCCGCCCGGTACGCTCCCCGCATGATCGCGCGACTCCACGGCACCCTTGAGGAACTTCACGAAGGCATCGCGCTCGTGCGATGCGGGGCCGTGAGTTACGAGGTGCTCGTGCCCGCCGCCGACCAGATGCGGCTCGCCGGCGCGATCGGCAGTGAACTCGAGTTTGTCACGCTGCACTATCTGGAATCTCAGGGGCAGGGCAGCAGTTTCTGGCCGCGGCTCATCGGGTTTCGCACGGTGCGCGATCGTGAGTTTTTCGAACTCCTCACGACCGTGAAGGGGATCGGCAATCGCAAGGCGCTCCGCGCGCTGCAGTTGCCGTTCGGGCAGGTCGCGCAGGCGATCGTCGATCGCAACCTTGCACTGCTCACGAGCCTTCCCGAGATCGGTCGCAAGACCGCCGAGACGATCGTGGTCGACCTGAAGGACAAGATGGGGCCGTTCCTCCAACTCGGCACGACGGTCGCTGGTGCAAAGGGCACCGTGCCAGCGGCGGGTGGCCAACTCGCGCTCGACGCGATGGCGATTCTGGTCCAGCTCGGGGAGAGCCGCGCGGGCGCGCGCGACTTGGTGGACCGCGCGCTCGATGCCGAGCCTGCCTTGGCGACGGCCGACGCGGTCGTCACGGCCGCCTTCAGATTCAAGTCATCCTGACGCGCCCGCAGCGGGCTGCGTGAGCCGCTCCTCGATGTGATCGAGGTGACGGTCCGCAAGCGGTAAGCCGAGGTCGGTGGCGATCATCGTCCGCACGCGCTCGGTGAACGCATCGACATCGGCAGCGCGCGGAGGATCGAGGACTCCCAGAAGTCGCACGGTGGCCGAGCAGGGAACGAACAAGCTCCGCAGCGTGCCCGCGTTTGCCGGAATGCCGCGCAGCGACATCACGACCACGCGAGCTTTGCCCTTGGCCGCAAGCGATGCGAATCCTGGCATGAATCGATAGACCTGCCCCGGCGGTCGTTCGATGCCACCCTCGGGGAAGACCCCGAGCGCGCCGCCGGAGCGCAAGTGTTTCATCGCAGCAAGGAGCGATTGCGTGTCGCGACGGTCATAGTGGACCGGGATCACCTGCTGCAGCCGCCAGAACCAACCGAGTACGCCGACCATCTGGTCGGCAGCCATGAACCATCGCAGCCGCCGGCGCATCGTGAGCTGCACCAGGATCGGATCGACTCCGGCGACATGGTTGCAGACGACGATGACCGGGCCCGACGAGGCGTCCTCGAGCAGGTCCTGAGATTGGGGCACGAAGCCATCCGTGCGGAAGCGGTGCACGCGACGAGTCCAGATCCGACCGATCTGCGCGAAGAACGCGGTCGTGTCATCGGCATCGAGCTGCCGTCGCGCCGCCGGCAGAAACCACCACCAGATCCAGCACCAGAAGGCAATCCACGCTGCCACGGCGACCCCAACCAAGGCACTCGTGGCGCTCACCAGGGGTTGCGCGGTCGCGGCGTCGGCGGCAGTCATGCAGGGGCATTATGCCGTCGGGCCGTTGCGCTATCCTCGCCCTGATTTTGCCCTGAGCACCCACCATGCCACGACGCGACGACATCTCCACCATCCTGATCATCGGCAGCGGTCCCATTGTCATTGGACAAGGCTGCGAGTTTGACTACTCGGGCACGCAGGCGTGCAAGGCCCTTCGCGAAGAGGGCTATCGCGTCGTCCTCGTGAACTCGAACCCTGCCACGATCATGACGGATCCGGGCTTCAGCGACCGGACCTACATCGAGCCCATCACGCCCGAAGCGGTCGAGCGGATCATCGAGAAGGAGAAGGCCCTCGGCACCCCGATTGATGCTGTGTTGCCGACCCTTGGCGGGCAGACCGCCCTGAACTGCGCGTGTGCGCTCTTCGACCGTGGCATCCTGCAGCGGCATGGAATCGCGATGATCGGCGCCGACCGCCAGATCATTCATCGAGCCGAGGACCGCGAAGCCTTCCGCCGCATCGTCGAGGGACTCGGGCTGCGTCAACCGAAGGCACGCACGGTGACCACGCTCGAAGATGGGCGCGCATTCCTGGAGGAGATCGGCCTACCGGCGATCATCCGCCCAGCGTTCACGCTCGGCGGCACGGGCGGCGGCATCGCCTACAACCGCGAGGAATTCGACGAGATCATGCGGCGCGGCCTTGCGGCGAGCATGATCGGGCAGGTGCTCATCGACCAGTCGGTGCTCGGCTGGAAGGAGTACGAACTCGAAGTCGTGCGTGACCGCAACGACAACTGCATCATCGTCTGCGGCATCGAAAACATCGACGCGATGGGCGTGCACACCGGCGACTCAATCACGGTTGCGCCGATCCAGACGCTGACGGACAAGGAATACCAGCGCATGCGCGACGCGGCGTTCGCCATCATGCGCGCCGTCGGGGTCGAGACGGGCGGAAGCAATGTGCAGTTCGCGGTGAACCCCAAGGACGGCGAGATGGTCATCGTCGAGATGAACCCTCGCGTTTCGCGGTCGAGCGCGCTCGCCAGCAAGGCGACGGGCTTCCCGATCGCGCGCATCGCCGCGAAGCTCGCGGTGGGCTACTCACTCGACGAACTGCGCAACGACATCACCGGCACGACGAGCGCCTGCTTCGAGCCGAGCATTGACTATGTGGTCGTGAAGATCCCACGATGGACCTTCGAGAAGTTCCCAGAAGCCGACGAGACGCTGACCACGCAGATGAAGTCAGTGGGCGAAGGCATGGCGATGGGCCGCACCTTCAAGGAAGCGCTGCAGAAAGCGATCCGCAGCATGGAGGTCAAGCGCTTCGGTTTCGGCCTTGACCGCAACGACAAGTGGCTCGCCGCATGGCGCGCTGCCAAGGCCGCGGGCGTTCCCTTTGGCAAGGGCATGCCGACCGACGCGCTCGCCGGACTCGAGATGGCTGACGGCAGCAAGCTCGCGTGGCCGATCCCATCCGAAACACTGCACCGAAAGCTCAGCGTGCCCGGCCAGGGCCGCCTTTACTTCGTGCGCTACGCGCTGAAGGAAGGCATGCCGGCGCAGCAGGTCTGCGCACTCACGGGCTACGACCCGTGGTTCGTGGACCAGCTCGCCCAACTTGTCGAGTTCGAGGACACGCTGCTCTCGTTCCCGACACTCGATGCGTTGCCGCGCGAAACATTGCGTACGGCCAAGCAGATGGGCTACAGCGATGCCCAGCTTGCGCAGGTCTACTTGGGCGACATCACGCCGGACACCGTGCTGGTCGTGCGCGCACACCGCAAGTCGCTTGGCATCGAGCCCGCCTTCAAGCTCGTCGATACCTGCGCGGCTGAGTTCGAGGCCGCCACGCCCTACTACTACAGCACCTACGAATCCGGCTTCAGCGCGTCGCCGGGTGCTCCGGTGCGCGTGGACGACGAGATTCGCGTGAGTGACCGCAAGAAGGTCGTCATTCTCGGCGGTGGCCCCAACCGCATCGGTCAGGGCATCGAGTTCGACTATTGCTGCTGTCAGGCCGCGTTCGCGTGCGAGGACATGGGCTTCGAGAGCGTGATGGTGAACTCGAATCCCGAGACCGTCAGCACAGACTTCGACACGAGCGACCTGCTCTTCTTCGAACCACTCACGCTTGAGGATGTGCTCAACATCGTTGAGCGCCTGAACGGCGGCGGCGTCGATGTGCCGTCGCGCTCCGGCGGCGTGGCGGGGTGCATCGTGCAGTTCGGTGGTCAGACGCCGCTCAACCTTGCGCATGGTCTGCACAAGGCCGGCGTTCCGCTCATCGGCACCGGCATTGACTCGATCGACCTCGCGGAAGACCGCGACCGTTTCAAGGCGATGATCGATCGGCTTGGTCTGCGCCAGCCGCCGTCGGGCATTGCGCGCAGCTTGAGCGAAGCCGTTACGATCGCCGACACGATCGGCTACCCCGTCTTGGTGCGACCGAGCTATGTGCTCGGGGGCCGCGGGATGGAGACCTGCTTCGACGAGACGGCGCTGCGTCGCTACATGAGCGAGGCCGTCGATGTGAGCGAACTCGCGAACCGGCCAGTCCTCATCGATCGTTTCCTCAGCGACGCGATCGAGATCGATGTCGATGTGATCGCCGACTTCACGCCCGACGAAGCGAGCAGGAGCCGGCAGGTCGCGCACGCAGACGACGCCCCCCAGGCCCTGGTCTGCGGCGTGATGGAGCACATCGAAGAAGCTGGGATTCACTCCGGCGACAGCACCTGCACGATCCCACCGTATTCGTTGCCCCAGAGCGTGATCGACGAAGTGCGCCGCCAGGCACGGGCCATGGCTCGCGAACTGCGCGTGCGCGGACTGATGAATGTGCAGATGGCGTTCAAGGACGGCACGATCTATGTCCTTGAAGTGAATCCGCGAGCCAGTCGCACCGCGCCGTTCGTGAGCAAGGCGAAGGGCATTCCGTGGCCGCGTCACGCCGCGCGCGTGATGATGGGCGCGAGCCTGTCGCAGCTTGGCGCGACCGAAGTGCACGACACGGGCTTCTACGCGGTCAAGGAGAGCGTCTTCCCATTCGCCAAGTTCCTGGGCGTCGACATTGTGCTCGGACCCGAGATGCGTTCGACCGGCGAAGTCATGGGAGCCGACCGCGATCTGCCCGTGGCCTTCGCCAAGGCCCAGATGGGTGCAGGGATTTCGCTGCCGACCAGCGGCGGCATCTTCCTGAGCGTGCGCGAGTCCGACAAGGCGGCATCGATCGATGTGGCGCGTGCACTGCACGGCATGGGCTTCGTCATCGTCTGCAGTTCAGGCACGGGCGAACGACTCGCCGCGCACGGGATTCCGGCGAAGATCGTGGCGAAGATCGCCTCAGGCGTGCGTCCAAACATTCTCGATCTGATGTCCAACGGCGACATCGCGCTCATCATCAACACGCCCACGCGCAAGGGCGCGAACACGGACGAAGGGCGCATCCGGGCACAGGCGGTGCGACAGGGCATTCCGATCGTCACGACGGTCGCGGGTGCACGCGCGGCGGTGCAGGCGATCGCTGCCATCCGCAGCGGCTCGTGGGATGTGCACGCGATCCAGGACTACTTCCCGCATCTGGCCCGCCCAGCACTCGAAGCCGAGCCTGCGCTCGCGCGGTGACCGAGCCGAGCAAGTGTGCCCGAAGCCCACTGGCTGACCCGGGTGGGCCCACGGCCGTGCAGCGGCTAGGATCTCTCTCCCATGCAGGCCCTGATTCCAGAGACCGGCGGCATCGCGCAACTCATCACCAACGCGATCACCATCTTCGTGGTGATCCATGTCATCCTCGGTGGGTGCGCGTACTCGATCATGCTCGAGCGCAAGCTCAGCGCGTGGATGCAGGACCGCATCGGTCCCAACCGAGTCGGCCCCAAGGGGCTGCTCCAGCCAATCGCCGACGGTCTCAAGTTCCTCTTCAAGGAGGACTACCGGCCCAAGAACTCCGACAGCGCGCTGTTCACACTCGCGCCAGCGCTCATCATCATCCCGGCGATCATCGGTTTCGTGATCATCCCCTGGGCGGGAGTGCTCGATTGTTCGCAGCTGCCGTTTGGCCTCGCGTCGATGCTCGGCCTTGAAGGCGTTCAGGTCAAGATCACTGGCGCGGCTGTAAACATCGGCGTGATCTATCTGGTGGCGGTCGCGAGCTTGGGCGTGTACGGCGTGGGTCTGGGTGGCTGGGCGAGCGGCAGCAAGTTCAGCTTCCTCGGCGGACTTCGCGCGAGCGCGCAGATGATCAGCTACGAGATTCCGATGGGCGTGAGCCTGCTCTGCGTGGTGCTGCTGGCGGGGTCGCTCGATCCCTACGCCATCGTGCTGGCCCAGCAGGACGGCATGTGGAATCTGCTGCAGCAGCCGCTGGCGGCGATCATCTTCTACGCGTGCCTGCTCGCTGAATCGAATCGCGCTCCCTTCGACCTTGCGGAGGCCGAGAGCGAACTCGTGGGCGGCTACCACACCGAATACAGCAGCATGCGCTTCGCCATGTTCTTCCTGGCGGAGTACTTCCACATGATCACCGGGTCGGCGCTCTTCTGCGTGCTGTTCCTGGGTGGCTTCAGCCTGAATCCGTTCGGCGCGGGTCCCGATCTGCCGCTCGTTGGCGGGCCGCTCCTGATCGTGGCGCAGTTTGGCATCCTCGCTGGCAAGATCTTCCTCGTCGTCAGCTTGGGCATGGCGGTTCGTTGGACCGTGCCGCGCTTCCGCTACGACCAGCTCATGCGTCTTGCATGGGAAGGCATGATCCCGGCGTCGGTGCTCGTGCTCGCTGCGACGGCGCTCATGGTGTACTGGGGCCGCACCGACCTGATGTGGCTGGCGAGCATCGCGTGCGTCGGCGTGATCTACGCCGTGCGCCCGCTTCTGCCCAAGCAGCCCAACGCCAATCAGCGCATTCGCATCATTGGCAGCCGTTTTTCGCCAGTGACAGAGGGCGAAGCCGCTCCGACCCATCCATTGGCGCTCGACGAATCGGCCATGCCCGATCCGGCGCAAGGCCCAATCTCGATGCACTGATGCGACTGCTGCGCGCCGTCATCGCTCTCGTCCGCCTTGGCTTCGCGACGAGGTTCCGACTCGGTGGTGCGTACTGGTCATGGCGGCGTGAGACTGCGTTCGGCTGCGATGCGGCGCGATGGCCTTCTGCCGCGCAACGACGACGGGCGATGATCGAGTACGCCGAGTGGGTTGCATCAATGCGAACGCTCATCAAGCGATGAAGGTCGTGCCGCGTGCGGCGACCCGCGGTGCAGGACTCACCGAGCATGCAGGTTGTCGTGATGCGCGCGGCGACCCGCGGTGCAGGTCATACGGGGTGTGCAGGATGTCATGCCGCGCGCGGCGACCAGCGATGTGGTGAACGGCGATCGTGAAGGTTGTCGGACCGCGCGGTTCGGCGTGGCGCGGGGGGCGCGACTTGCGTGGCGCGATCTTCGTGGCATAGATTCCCGACACGACTTTCATGCGGGCGTCGAGGGGAACTCCGACCTTCTCGGCGCCCGCTTCGTTTCCGCTTTCGCTGGTGAGCCACGCAGCGTGTCCGCCCTTGGGAATTGTGTTGATGTTCATCGCTGGGGGGATCTGGGCGGCGACTCGCGTGGGGATCTGCGCCGACTTTCTCAGGGTGTCACGGTGGCCGCGCTCGGGCGTTGCTACCCTCGGAGCATCCATGGCCAAGTTGCGCACATCCTGGGTCTGCGATGGCTGCGGCGGTGTCCAAGTGCGCTGGGCCGGCAAGTGCCCTGACTGCGGTGCGTGGGACAGCCTCAAGGAGTTTCGTCACGACGCGGCCGCGGTCCCCACCTGCGATGGCGTCTCCGCGCCATGGCAAGCTCTCGCGTCGGCGTCGCCCGCCGTTCCATTGGCGCAGGTCGAGCCGCTCGAGGCGCCGCGATTCGCCACCGGCGTTGGCGAACTGGATCGCGTTCTCGGCGGCGGCTGTGTTCCCGGCAGCGCCATCCTGCTCGGCGGCGACCCAGGCATCGGCAAGAGCACGCTGCTGCTGCAGGCACTCGGTCATGTCGCCGCGCGCGGCACGCCCGTGCTCTACGCGAGCAGCGAAGAAAGCGCGCATCAGGTCAAGTTGCGCGCCGAGCGCATCGACAGCCCATCCAACGCCGAGCGCGATCAGCATCTCTATCTTCTGGCCGATTCGAACATCGCTCGCATTCTTGAGCAAGCGCGCGTCATCAAGCCCGCGATCCTGGCGATTGACTCGATCCAGCTTGTGTCGCGACACGATCTCGATGCGCTTCCCGGCAGCATGAGTCAGCTGCGGCGCTGCTGCCTCGATGCCGTGCAATTCGCCAAGTCGACCGGTACGGTCGTCATCGTCGTCGGCCATGTCACGAAGGAGGGCGATCTCGCGGGCCCCAAGCTCCTTGAACACATGGTCGATGTCGTGCTCTCGTTCGAGGGCGATCGCCATCTGGCGTGGCGCGTCGTGCGTGGCGTCAAGAACCGATTCGGGAGCACACTCGAGATCGGTCTCTTCGAGATGACGGGCTCGGGACTCGAACAAGTCGACGAGGGCGCGATCGCGCCCGATGCCGTCGCGCGCGCCGGCTGCGTCAGTTTTCCAACGCTCGCAGGGACGCGCGTGCTGCTGGCTGAGATTCAATCGCTCGTCGTGGCTGGCATCTTGGGCAGCGCCAAGCGCAAAGGAAGCGGTGTCGATGCCAATCGGCTTGCCATGATGATCGCCGTGCTCGAACGCCACGGGGGCTTGCGACTTGGCGACCGCGACATCTACGCGAGCGTCGCTGGCGGGCTTCGCATCGTGGAGCCTGCGGGTGATCTGGCGGTCTGCCTGGCGGTGGCCGGTGCACACCTCGATCGAACCCTCGGCCGCGGAACGGCGGCCATCGGCGAGGTCGCACTCTCGGGCGAGGTTCGCCCAACGCGCCAGCTGCTCCAACGAGCGAGCGAGGCGGTCCGCCGTGGCTGCTCGGCGCTGCTCGTGCCAGCCAGCCAAGTGGCGGATCTGGCGACGCTGTCGGGCAAGGCAGACATCGTTGGCGTGGCCAATGTTGCTCAGGCGATCGATCAGTTGGGCGCAGTGCCGGGCGCGTCGGCCAAGGGTGCCGCCCGATCGTCGTCCAAGCGCGGCTGAAGAAGGTCGGTCCGGGCCCTCCGTTCCACGGCGACGGGGCCATGCGCCCACCTGCGCTACCTTCCGGTCGTGCACGACTTCTTGCAGATCGAAGGCCTGACGCGGCTCCAGCTCGAGCAGTTGCTCGAGGCGACGAGCAGCAACATTCCGCATGCCGAGGGGCGTCAGCCGGCCAAGACCACGCTCCACGGCAAGGTCGTGGCGAATGTCTTCTTCGAGGACAGCACACGGACGCGGTGCAGTTTCGAAACAGCCGTGCATCGGCTCGGTGGGCAGGTCTTCACAGTCGCAGCCGCTGGCAGCAGCGCGAGCAAGGGCGAGAGTCTGGTCGACACGGCCCTGAACATCGAAGCGATGGGCGTTGCCGTCATGGTCGTGCGCTGCACGATCAGCGGTGGCGCGGCGATGGTCGCAAAAGCGCTGAGAATTCCAGTGATCAACGCAGGGGATGGTCGTCACGAGCACCCGACTCAAGGGCTGCTCGATGTGGCCACACTTCGCGAAGCGCTCGGTCCCCTCGATGGCCGTCGTGTGGCCATCGTCGGAGATGTCGCCAACAGCCGTGTGGCGCGCTCGACGACGAAGGCGCTCTGCCTCCTTGGCGCTCGCGTGCGGCTGGTCGGTCCGCCGACGCTGGTGTCGCGCACCATGGAAGCGATTGGCTCGTCGCCTGGACAGGTCGAGGTGTCCCATGATCTGGACACGGCCTTGCACGATGTCGATGCCGTGATCATGCTTCGGATCCAACTCGAGCGCGCAGCGGGTTCGTCCATCAGCAGCGACTACCGGATCCTCTATGGACTGACGCAGGCCAGAATTCGTCGCCTGCCGGCCCACGCGGTGATCCTGCACCCGGGTCCGATGAACCGCGGCGTCGAAATCGACGATTCGGTCGCCGACGACCCCGGCCGCAGTCGGATCCTTCGACAGGTCACGCTTGGCGTGGCGTCACGGATGGCGGTCCTGGAGGGGGTGTCGATTGGCTGATTGTCGGGAACCCGGGACCGCCGGCCTTCGTTCAGGTCTGGCTACGATCCGGCCGATGATCCCTCAGGTGATTCCCCGTCACCATCGTTCTGCAAGTAAGTCAATGATATGAACCTTTGGAATAGCAAACTTGCAGCCATCCTCGGTCTTGCCTCGATCGGGTGTGGTTGCGAAACGGCCAGTTTCTTCGATCCAAGCCGGACCGGTCGGTTCGAGACCACCCCGACGACGATCCCCGTGCTCCAGCGGTTGGATGTGATCGAGGGCGTGGACCGTCTGCCGTTGAAGCCGACCGAGCCCGTTGGTGACGATGTCCAGATCCTGAGTGAACTTGAGACCACCATTGCGGCGGGCGATGCGTTGCGTGTTGGGGTCCTCGGACGCCTGAATGCGAACCAAGAGGACGAAGCCCAGATCGTGGTCGATCCGTCGGGCAATGTCCACCTGCCCTACGGCACGGTTCATGCCGTCGGACTGACGGTTCCCGAGGTGCAGACGGCGATTGAGAAACTGCTTGAGCCGCTCCTGAACAATCCGCAGGTTCGCGTGGAGTTGCTCCGATCGGGCTCGCTCCAGTACACGATCGATGGCCAGGTCAACCAGCCAAATGTGTATGACTTGACTCGGCCCGACTTCCGGCTGCGCAGTGCGCTGGCCGCCGCGGGTGGTGCGGCTCCGACCGTCGAGACCATCTTGATCTCCCGCTCGACCGCATGCCAGGTGGACGAGACGATCCCGGAGTTGCTCACCGGCCGCGCTCGCGAGGAGTATCGCCGAACCCAAGGGAGTGAGACGACCGCGCCGGCACCCGGCGGTACCACAACCGCCCCATCGACGGTGCCCGTGGCGCCATCGACCGAGGACTTGCTCCGCGAACTCGGGGGCGGCGAAGTCGCGCCGGAACCTGCTCCAGAACCTGCACCGACTCCAGAGCCTGCACCCGAACCCGCGCCAGCACCGGAACCTGCGCCAGCTCCCGAGCCGGCTCCTGCACCTACACCGGAACCCGCGCCTGCGCCGGATCCTGCGCCAGCTCCCGAGCCGGCTCCTGCACCTACACCGGAACCCGCACCTACACCGGAACCCGCACCTACACCGGAACCCGCGCCTGCGCCGGAACCTGCGCCAGCTCCCGAGCCGGAACCCGCGCCAGCACCGGAACCTGCACCCGCGCCGGAACCTGCTCCAGAACCTGCACCGGCTCCAGAGCCGG
>VGXL01000014.1 GCA_016873315.1 Phycisphaerae bacterium
TCGTGCATCGCGTGGGTCGCGCCGGCCATGGTGGCGGCAAGGCCCAGAGCGTGACCTTCGTCGCAGGGCTCGATGCTGACCGCTGGAAGCGCATCGGCGACTTCGCCGGGGTCGACATTCCGGCGCGGGGGGCACCGGATCTCTCGGAGTTTGGCGTCGTGAACAAGGGTCGTCGCGCAGCGGATCTCTCAGAGCTTGGTGTCGGGAGCAAGGGTCATCGCGCCCCGCGGACGGCCGCGTCGACTGAGCGTTCAGGCCGTCCCACCAAGGCATCGCGCGATCAGCGTCGACCGGCGCCGCCGCGCACACGGGACGGGTCGGATCGATCCGCGACAGAACCGAGCGTGACCAGCGCGCGAGCAGACCGACCCTCGTGGGGCAACAAGGGTCCGCGTGGCCCACAGAAACCTCGTCGCGCAGGCAAGGCCGATCGCCTGTCGCGGTTGGCCAGCAGCAAGAAGTTGCGCGGCTTGATGCGCAAGCAGCCACTGACGCCCGACCAGAAGCCTGGCGGCGGCGTGCGCAAGCCCAAGGCCTAAGGAACCAGCGCCATGGCGATGAAGCGCCGGACGAAACTGATCGTGATCTCGCTGGTTGCTGCGGCGGGAGTTGCCGCGCAGCCCATGATCCTTGGTTCCCAAGTCGATCGGTGCGAGCCAACCTTCACGGATGTCTTCGCCATGCAGGGCATCCTCTGGGTGGCCAACGGTGCATCAAGCCCTGGCATCGACTGGATCAATCTCGAAGCCGAGGAGTCTGGGACCAGCGACGGCGCAGAGCCCGATGTTCCCGAGTGGCTCGTCCTGCCGACGATGGCTGAGTCATCGCTCGAACGCCGTGTCGGAACGAGTGCACTTGGCTGGCCCGTCCGATGGTCCTTCTGTCAGTGGGTCGCTACTGACACGGAACACTTCTTCCCGCCGATCGCCGAGAACGAGGAGCCGTGTCAGTCGCTCTGTCGCGCCGTGCGTGACTGGGGCCACTCGGCGGATGGCGCGACCGTCCAGACTTGGCTGAGCGTGAAGGGCATGCTTGTGTGCTGGCTGACCATCATCACACCGATGGCCATCGCTGTGTTGGCGAAGGGTCAGTCCGAGGGCAAGAGCGGCAACGCGCCGTAGACCACCACGAAGACCAGCGCGCCCAACAGCGCCATCACACCAAGGATGTTGGCGGTGAGTTTGATCACGCCGGCCAGGAAGTGGTCCATGGTGGGTGCCTTCACGGCGCGGTAGACGATCGCGATGCCCAAGCACAAGGGCGCAATGAGCAACCACCACGCACGGCCCAAGTGGACGGGTTCCAGGAGCGGAATCCACGCAAAGAGCATCATGATCCTGCCTCGTCGGTCCGCCGGCGTTGAAGCGTGTCGAGCACGAGCGACACATTCAGCAGGCCAGCCAGTGCGCTGAAGAGCGTGCCGATTTCGTTGGAATAGGTGATGGACTTGAGCGTGCTCACCCGGGACTGCGCGCCGCGGTCAATCGTCCGGGATGGCGGAGTCTCGACGAGCCTGCCGTACTGGCCAGTCTTGATGAGTCGCGTGTTGCCCCAGTCGGCAGCAAACGCGACAGGACCCGCGCCGGCCTGCATGAAGAACCACAATCGATCCTCACTCCGGTCGACCGAGTCCAGTCCACCGATCACCAGACCAGAGGCGAACAGTCCAAGCACCGCCGTCATCGCCCACGCACCACGACGACGGTGGCCGAGCCTGATGAGCCCATAGCCCGGAACGAGCCAGCCCAAGGCTGCCTCGAACCAGTTCAGACCGTCGTCATCAGGCTGGGTGCTCATGGGGGTGGCGCACTGTAGAGTGTAGGGAAGCGCGCGGATCCGTCCGGCGCGGAGGACCACACCATGAGCGACTCGTACGACCCAGCCAAGCCCGAGCCCAGCTACGGCATGCAGGAACGGCGAACTGGTGAGGATCGCCGCGATGTCACGCCGGCGTCACCGACCAACCTCGAACGCCGCCGCGGTCCAGGCCGCCGACTCACCGACTTCATCCGCAGCGCGGAGGAAGGCGAAATGAGCCGCGAGCAGTACATGTGGCTCATGGCGATCGATGCCTTCAAGCGGGTCAACGGCAAGCCGTTCCCAAGCTGGACCGATGTGCTCGAAGTGGCCCGCAAGCTCGGCTACAGAAAGACCATGGCGAGCGAACTCAACCTCGGCAGTCGCTGCGAAGACTGGACCGAGCGCCCCGACTCCCAGAGTGGCGTGAACAAGGAAGCGCCCGAGGACGAGTGAGCGTCGGGCCCTTGGTTCGGCCTAGATTTCAAGCAGAATTGGGCCAACAGGCCCCGGCGGTGCACTGTTCAGGCGACGCTCGCCCTGTGCGCCCTGTGCGCCCAGACTGCGCCCAGACTGCGCAACACCTCATCCCCCGCGTCGGCTCACTTGGTGAAGTGATCCGCGTTGATCTGGATGTACTTCTTCCACTCTTCCGGCAGGTCGTCTTGGGGGAAGATCGCCCGAACGGGGCACTCGTCCACGCACAAGCCGCAGTCGATGCATGTGGCCGGATCGATGAAGAGTTGCGTGGCTTGGGCGAATGAGCCCGACGCCTTGGTGGGGTGGATGCAGTCGACAGGGCAGACCTCGACGCAACTGGCGTCCTTGGTCGCAATGCACGGTTCAGCGATGACGTGTGGCATGGGAGTTGTCGCGGGGCGGTTTGAGCGGGGCGAAGTGTAGTGTGCTGCAAAAACACCGAGAGCCGGCTCGAGGCCGGCCCTTGGTGTATTGCTTGACCAACCGCCGAATTACTTCGACTTCTTGGCGGTCTTCTTCGCGGCCTTCTTACAAGCCTTCTTACAAGCCTTCTTCTTTGCCATGGTGATGGGCTCCAGGTTGGCTACGCTTCGGGTCGGAGAGTCAGTCGAGGCGCGTAGCGTTACCTCGGTGACCACACATGTTGTACCGTTATCGACGGGAGTTGGAAAGGGGCTTGATCCAAAATTGCCGATTTTGGGTCACCACGGGCCTTGACACGACTTGCTCATGACGCCGCTCACGATGCACACCACCACCACCATCGCTGTCGTCGGAGCATCGGGTCGCATGGGTCGTGCGGTCATCGATGCAGCGCTTGATCCGTCGTTGTGTTGCCGAACAGCGCTTGAGCTTGATGCAAAAACACCTGATTCACAAGCAGTTGGAGTGATCGACTGCGTGATTGACTTCAGCAGCGCGCGCGGGGCGATCCGTGCGGCGCAGTTGGCGACGGAGCGTGGCGCGGCGCTGCTCTCCTGCACGACGGGGCTCGATGACCAGGCTCGAAGCGCGGTGCTGGCGGCCGCAAAAAAAATCTGCGTGATGGTCGCTCCAAACACCTCCTTGGGCGTTGCGGTGGCTCGACGCCTGTGCCGCGATGCCGCTCGGTTGCTCGGTTCCGAGTACGCGGTCGACCTCATCGAGCATCATCACCATCGCAAACTCGACGCGCCTTCAGGCACTGCGCTGGCGCTCGCCGAGGCAGTCCGCGCTGGTTCAGGGATCCCCGTTCCGCTCTCGCGCATCCACAGCATCCGTGCGGGCGACACGATCGGCGCGCACTCCGTGCAGTTCACCGGCCCGTTCGAGTCGATTCGCATCGAGCACGATGCCGTCAGCCGCCAACTCTTCGCGATCGGCGCGTTGCGTCTGGCACGCTGGCTCCACGGTCGTCCAGCGGGCCTGGTGACCATCGATGACTGGCTCGACGATCGCCTTGCCCACCACCCAGGAGCAGCATCATGACCACGGCCGCCCGATCCACGCAGTTGACATGTGGTGCATGGTTGCTCTCGGAGCGCATGCCATCCATGTCCAGTGTCAGCGTGGCGTGGCTCTCGCCTGTGGGGACAGCAGGTGATCCCGCAGGTGTCGCTGGCGAAGGCGAGAGCGCGATGTGTGCGGAACTGCTCCTTCGTGGGACAGCACGAAGCACGAGCGAGGAGCTGGCCCGTCGGCTCGATGTGCTCGGCGTACAACGCAACGCGTCGGCTGCCGTGCACCATGTGAACCTGTCGGCTGTCACGACGGGTCCCAATGTTGGTGGGATGCTGGCGTGCCTCGCCGAGATGATTCGCTCGCCTCGCATGGATCCCGAGGGGGTCGAACAGGCGAAAGCCCTTGGTTTGCAGGCCATCGCTGCGGTCCGCGACGAACCACAGCAACTGTGCATGCAGCATCTGCAGCGGATCAGCATGCCGGAGCCGTTCAATCGATCGGGCCTCGGCACGCCCGAGGGCATCCAGGCGCTGACAGCCGATGGACTCAGGGCTGCTTGGCACCGCCGATGCACACCCGGCGGCACGCTGATCGGAATCGCTGGCGATGTCGATCACGATGCCGCGTGCGCCGTGATCGACCAATCGCTCGCAGGGTGGACCGGATCCTCGACGACCATGGTCCCAGGCGCGTCACCACGCGCCGTGCGCCACATCGAGGTCATGCCGACATCCCAGTCCCACATGGCATTCTCGCTCGACGCGCCAAGCGCCCGCGATCCTGACCGTCACGCGATGCGACTCGCGGCGCGCGTGCTCGGGGGTGGATCGAGCAGCCGGCTCTTCGATGAGGTTCGAGAGCGCCGAAGCCTCTGCTACAGCGTGGGCGGTTCGTACTCCGCTGGCCGCGACCTTGGCCGGGTCACGATCTACGCGGGATCGCGACCTGAGCGGGCCCAAGAGACGATCGATTGCATTCTGCGCGAGCTCGAGCGCCTCGAGCGCGGGATCGATGCCGGCGAACTCGAACGCGCGCGCATCGGAATCCTCAGCCGTCTGGTCATGAGTGAAGAGAGCACCTCCGCTCGCGCAATGGCCCTCGCCAGTGACTGGTTCACCTACGGTCGCCTGCGCACGCTCGATGAACTGACTGCAGATCTTCGCAGCGTGAGCCTTGACGCGGTCAACGGACTGCTCGCGCGTCGATGCGGCGCATCATGGCGCGATGGTCTGTGCCGCGCGATCGTCGCTCCAGCAAATCTGGTGTAGTCCACTGCGCGCGATCGTCGCGCCGGCGGACTTGGCGAACGGCATGGCTATACTCCCTGACCATGTTTGAAGGACTTGCGCTCCAGCCCGGCACGCGCGTGCGCGTGATGCAACAGATGCCCCAAGTCGCCCAGGTGTGGACCACCGCGGTTGAGGGCGTTGTGGTTCGCTGGCGCCAGTCCAAGACCGGCTCGTGGTTCGCGCACTCCCATCAGGATCGACTCTGGCTCGATCGCCTTGAATTGCGCAAGGATGACGGGGAACTCGTCACCCTGAACCTCGACCGCTACTCGGTCGTCGACGCAGCCTGAACTCGGGATGCCGGCATTTGGGTTTGGGCTGCCCGAACCTGCCCCAAACCGTCCTCAAGGACCCATCACGGCCTAGGTCTGTCCGAACCTGCCCTAGGTCATCATCACGACGCATCACGGCTTGGGCGCCTCGTACTTCTTTCGGTACTTCTCGAGCATCCTTGTCTGGTGGTTGGACAAATCAAGCCGACGCCCATCGATCCACGCGGCCTCAACAGGCGTGCGCACATCAAGCGGGTCTGCGCCGCTCAGGATCATGGTTGCGCGCATGCCGGGCGCAATCGAACCGAGCTGGTCGCCCACACCGGCGATCATGGCTGCATCCCGCGTGATCGCCGCCACAGCGCGGTCGTGCGACAGGCCGTGCGCGACCGCCGTCGCGGCGTGATGAGGAAGATTGCGATCATTGCTCGGTTCGTCACCAGTCGCGATCGAAAATCGAATGCCAGCCTCAGCGAGGCGCGCGGGTAGCGTGAACGGCGCATCCCAGGCTTCGTGCGCCCACTGCGGCAGGCGATGCACACCGACGACGATCACAGGCACATCGTGGGCGCGCAGCAGGTCCGCCTGCTCCAGCGCTCCTGAGCCACCGACGACGACGGGCTTGAATCCTTCGGCCAGCGCCCAGGTCACGGCGCTGGCGACCTGACCGGCGCTGTTGGCATCGAGATAGAGCGGAGCCGCGCCAGAGAGCACAGGGCGGAGCCGCTCGAACCGCAAGTCTTCGACCTGTGTTGAGCCCGCGTCACGCGCCGCGATGTAGGCCTTCGCGCGCGCAAAGAACTCCCGCAACTCTCGCAGTTCGCGATCGATGCGCTTCTGCTGATCATCGGGCGTCGTGCGCGTCCACCACTGCACCGTGGGCTCGGTCGCTGGCCAACGCACGATGACGCCGCTGTCCTTGCGCACGACCAAGTCGTGCGTGTCCCAGCCGTTCAGACGGATCATGCTCGCGGTGCCGCTCACTCGGCCGCCCTGAGGGAAGACGAGCGCGCCCAGGATCCCATTGGCGCGCGCGACGGCCAGAAGATCGCTGTCGGGATTCACAGCGACCCACGCCTCGACTTCTGGATGGAACAGACCGAATTCCGTGCGGTCATCCGTCGCGCGCACTTGCTGCACCTCGATCAGTCCCATGGTGGTGGCGCTCGAAATGAAGCCTGGCCACACATGGCGACCCCCTCCGTCGAGGACGAGCACATCATCCATCGGCGCTTGGGCAGCCGGCACGATGGCGGCGATGCGGCCATCGGTTCCGATCACGACCGCTGCATCAGGGATGACCGTGAAGGCGGGATCCATGGTGTGAACGACGACATTGCGGATGCAACTCACCTGTCGGGGAGCAGCGGTGGGTGCGGTCGAATTCTGGGCCGCCGCCGTGGTGCAGAGCAGCAAGCAGATGAGGTGAGTTCTCATCGGTCGCCTCCACCGAAGATGGTCATCGCTGCGCCGCAACCACACTCGCCTGAACGCACAGCTGCAGGGTCCTGGCCGCGTCGATACATCTCCCAAGACGCATCCTCTCGCGTGTCGAGCATGCGAGCCAAGAGGGTCGGTCCTCGGCGTCGGCCGCCTGAATCAGGATCAGGCTTCGCTGGTGGTCGATCGGCCGCACCACGCTCGAACGCAGCCTCGAGCAACTGGGCGCGAAGGTCAGCATCGAGCGCGCGACGCTCCAGGTCCGCACGGCGATCGAATCGCTTCACGCCCTCGATCCAGGTCTGATCACAGAGCGCGTAGCTCGAGAGCGGATCGGTGGTCCACACGACCAAGTCCGCATCCTTGCCGATCTCCAGACTTCCAGTTCGGTGACCGATGCCCAGTTGGATCGCTGGATTGATCGTCACGAACTTCAACGCTTCAGCAGGCTCGAGCCCGCCGTAACGGCAGGCCTTCGCGGCTTCAGTGTTGAGTCGTCGGGCGAGTTCGCTGCTGTCAGAGTTGAAACTCGTGAGCACGCCCTGGCCTGTCATGACCGCGCCATTGTGCGGAACCGCGTCCATGACTTCCATCTTGTAGGCCCACCAGTCACTGAAGCTGCTCGCGCCCGCGCCGTGGCGCGCGATGCGATCGGCAACTTTGTAGCCCTCAAGGATGTGCTGCAGCGTGGCGACCTTGAATCCCAGTTCGTCTGCCAGATCGAGCAGCATCACGATCTCGTCCTGACGGTACGAGTGACAGTGCACCACGCGCTCGCCCGCAAGGATCTCGCCGAGCACCGTGAGTTCGTCATCCACATGCGGGGGCACGGTGCGTGCGCGTGTGGCCGAAGGAAGGGCGTTCCACCGAGCCAGCGCTGCGCGTTGTTCTGCTGCTGCGCGGAAGCGATCACGCATGAAGGCCTCGACGCCCATGCGCGTATCGGGGTAGCGATCGCGCGCCCGCACGACATTCTCGCCAAGGGCGAACTTGATGCCGGGCTTCGCGTCAGGGATCGGGAACGCCGCAGCTGGCTCGCCCCACTTGAGTTTGACCACACTGTTGCGACCGCCGATCGGATTGGCGCTCCCATGGAGTTGGTTTGCCGCCGTCACGCCGCCAGCGAGTTGTCGATACCAATTGATGTCCGCGGGATCGATGACATCACCGATGCCCACTTCGGCCGTGCAAGCCTGCGTCCACTCGTTGACTTCACCCAGCACGCCAGTGTGGCTGTGACAGTCGATCACGCCAGGCGAGATGTGGCGCCCGGAACAGTCGACTTCCGTTGTGCCGGCAGGTACGACGAGCGCGCGACCGATCGCAGCGACCTTGCCAGCGTCAACAAACACATCGCAATCGTCCAGCGTGCCCGCAGCAGCGCTCGTCCAGACGGTGGCATGCCGGAAGACTGTTCGTTCCAACGCACCGACCATCCGGTCGCCGTTGGTCGTCCGCTCGAATCGAACACCCGAGTCGCCGAACGGCGCCGTCTTGAGCAGGGCCAATGCAGCGGGATGTCGCTGGTCCGTCGAGGCCGATGGTTCGGCCTCTTGGTCAGCAGAGTTTGGTGTGTTGGCGTTGTCGGCGGTCACCAAGTCGCTGGCTTGAGAATCTCCCTGCGCTGCGGCCTCGCCTTGATCTGGGGCTGGCACGCTCGCATCAGCGACCATCGTCCACACCGTGCGAACACCCTGCGGCGTCACGCACTCGATGCGGATGGCGTGTCCATCAGTCTCGCCGACCACACGAATCCTTGACGCGGGATCGATCGTTCCCGCTGGCGCGACGAACGAAATCGTGCGCTCACCAAGGTCGACCCGCTCGGCCCTGGCGAAGGTGGGCTTCGATCCAGCCTCGGCACGCTCAGGAGGCGGCTTCATCAGGTTGACCGTGCCCTTCGAGAGATCGATCGAGCCGCGCATGGATCGATTACCCGCCGTCATCACGAATCCTCCATCGATCGGAAGCACGGGTCGCGGCTTGACGATCGACTGTCGGCCGGCGACCCACACCCGGCGCACCTTCGCGCCCTTCGACGCCAAGGTGCCCTCCATGAGCACGATGTTGGCCATCGAACCAGGTGCGATGCGTCCGTGCGTTGAGCCGAGCCCGAGCAGGGATGCAGGGGTGGTCGTGAGCGCCGCAAGTGCCGCGTCGGTCGACAGTCCGTGTTCGACGGCGGCGTGCAACCGCGCGTGCAGATCACTGCGTTCCTTCAGTCGGTGGGTGGTGAGCGCCATCGTCACACCACGCTCCGCAAGGAGAGCTGGATTCATCGGCGAGCACGCCCATGTTCCGAGTTCGCGCAGCGAAATCTGGTCAGCACGCCTTGGATTGGTCAGGTCTGGTGCCTTGGCGAAGTCCAACGGCACCACGAGCGGCAGTCGCGTCGCGACGACCGCATCGAGTTCGCGGAACTCAAGGCCGCTTGCGACGCACCAACCCGACCAACCCGATTCGTCGAGGAGTGCCTTGGTGTGAAGGACAGCGTGTTCATCGCTGCACTCAACGACGAAGGGCATCGGCCGAGCACTGGATGCAGGCACGCACGATGCGAGCGCTGACAGTGCGGCGTTTGCGCGTGGCGGATCCTGGCCTGTGGGCTGCGCCGACCACGCGCGCGAAGCTTGCACGGACCACGCGGCATCGCGCATGACTTGACGCACCAGCGCGATCGCGCCCATGCGGGACGCTGGGTACGCCACGGCGCGGGGCGCGTCGTAGGGTGGTTCCTGTCCTTCGGGTGGTGTGAATCGATCGAAGGTCGCTGCTTGTCCAAGTTCCTGGCCGAGCCACATCACCATCGCATCCTCGCTGGCGAGCGTGAGCGCCGCGCCGGTGCCTCGCAACGCACCCGTCGAAGGCCACGCAGCGGCGACACAGAAGCCCGCATCACGCAAACTCTCTCGCGTCGACGCAGCCGGCAGACGCGCTGCACGGACACTGACCTGCGGCGTGACGCGCGGATTCCAGTGTGCGTCGGCCTGCGCCGCTGCGTCACGCGCCTGGGCAGAAGTGTCAATCGTCAGGTAGGGCTCGATGAATCCTGCATACGCCGTCAGGCCCGTGCAATCATGGTGCGTTGCACCAGCAGGGATCGGCGTCGACGCGGCGGGACCGACCGACACGATCCAACCATCCTTCATGATGATGGTGGCGTCGGCAATCATCGAGCCCGGCTGCGTCACGACGGTGCAATGCACCAGGGCATCGTGGCGAACATCGCTTGCGCGGATGCCGTTGGGCGGCGCCACTTGCGCCAGCGTGGACGACGCGATCAGTCCAAGGACGCCGCAGCTCACCGTGATCATGGACCGCAGCATAGGTCGATGAACAGCGCCCGCTCACGGGCGGCACTGTTCTGGCTGACCATCGTTCCGTGACGGTCAGAAGTTTGTGGAGGCCGCGTTGGCGGCGCTCAGTCCATCTCGTCGAGCATGCGCTCGATGGCTTTGTTCAGGACCACATCAGGGTCGTATGAGCCCTGCTGCAACTGTTCCTTGATCTTGGCGATCTTGGATTGCCGTACATCAGGCATGGCGCGGAGTTGTTCAAGGCGCCGATCGTGGTCAGAAGCGGGGGCAGGATCTTGACCCGCTGGCTCACCATCACTGCAGCATGCGGTGGTCAATCGCAGTCCGGGGATCGCAGACGCGGAACCGCAGCACGAGGACCGATCAGTGAAAGTGGGGGCCGCGCTCAAGGCCGAGGTGCCGTCGTTTCGCAAGTCAATCGACATGGCAAACTCCAAGTAGACGGGCCTCGAGTCCTTCCTCGGCACCGCCCAAGGTTGTCAGGGACATCCATGGTGGCTGCGGCTAGGTCACACACAACAGGATGTGTGAGCCGCAAGAAAGGGTATCGACACACCGCCGCGACGATCTTGAGGGATTCGACGCTCGCATGGACGAATTTCGCGCGATTTCCCGATGAAATCCGCTTATGATCCCCCGCCGCACGCACGCTTGTGCCGCCGACGATCCTGAAGAGCGTTATGGCCAATAAAACCACTTCCTCATCACTTTGGTTGGCCCTCCTCCTTTCGGCTGGTGTGGTTCCGGCCTGTGCGGGTCCGGGGCCGAAGGACTCAAAGGCTGTGCGGACAGCCGATTCCGCCAGCTTGCAGTGGGACGAGGACCTTCCAGAGCCCGCCGCCCCCAAGGGCAGACAGGGGGCCAGTGCCACAACACGCCTTCCGCCCAAGCGATTTGCACCACCGACCGGCGCCGATGCAACCGCCTCGGCTGACTCCCGCGAGGCGCCAGCCGCGCCTTCGGCCGCTCAGCCCACACAGCCAGCCGCGACACCATCCAGGCAGCCGGCCGACGAAGGGCTCGCTCCAGAACCCGTTGTGGATGACGCCCCACGAACCACGCGTTCAGGAACAACATCGAATTCTGATCCAGATGGAGACGGGGAATCGTGGGGCATCGTGCTGCAGACGTTCTCGCAGGATGATCACGCAGTGCGCGCGCAGGCGTCGTTGAAGTCGATCCGTTCACGCTGGCCTGGATTGGAAGGCGCCTATGTGCGACAGGTCGGTGGTGGCAGCGCAGTGCTGATTGGAACCTTCTCCGGCCCGACAGACCCACGCGCCAAGCAGCAGCTGGACCACGTCAAGCAGATCGTCGATGGCCGTACTCGCCCTTTCGCACTCGCCATGCTCACGCGCTTCGAAACCAATCCTGGCGCTCTGGGGCAGTTCGACCTTCGCCGCGCGCGCGAGCGCTTCCCCAACCAGAATCCGCTGTACTCGGTGCAGGTTGCTGTGTGGAGCGATCTTGGTTCGGGCGAACTCTCGCTCGCGGATGTCAAGCAGCGCGCAGAGAGCTACTGCAAGCAGTTGCGCACGCGTGGCATCGAGGCCTATGTGTTCCACGACGGTGGCACGAAGACCAGCAGTGTGTGCGTCGGCGTCTTCGGCAAGGATGCCTATGACCCTCGCAGCACGCTCTACTCCGCCGAGGTGGAGGCTGTGTTCCGGCGCTTTCCCAAGCATTTGGTGAACGGCGAGCCGCTGATGCTGCCCTTCGACAAGAGCGATCCGAGCAAGCTTCGCGCACAACCACCCACGCTCGTCGAGGTGCCCAAGTGAGTCCGGCGCCACGGTCGGGCAAGTCGCCATCACGCCGCAAGGCCGAGTCGACTCCCGAGCCGCCGCCGCCTGGCGGCGATGCCGTGCTTTCTGCTCGCGCGCGCGTGGCGATCGACGATGGCGTGCTCGGTCAGGACACCGCGCAGCATCGACTGGGTCAAGCGCTCGGCTCCGGCAGGCCGCATCATGCGTGGATCGTGTCAGGCCCGATGGGCGTGGGCAAGTGCACGCTCGCGGTGCGATTCGCTGCGCTTCTCGTTGATCCTGAATCGACGCCAGCGTCTCTTCGTGACTTCGCCCCGCGCACCGACTCCCGCAGCGCGGAACTTCTGCGTCAAGGCACGCACCCTGATGTGCATTTGATCCGCAAAGAACTCGCAGCGACCAGTGCCGATCGGGAACTGCGGGATCGCAAGCAACTCAACATCCCCATCGGACTCTTACGCGAGCAGATGATCGGCGGCTCATCAGGCGATGGTCATGTGCATGAGTCGCGTGTGTCGCACTCCTCGGTCCTTGGTGCAGGCAAGGTCTTCATCATTGATGAAGCCGAACTGCTCGATGCCGATGGCCAGAATGCCTTGCTCAAGACCCTCGAGGAACCGCCGCCGCACACCACCATCATCTTGGTGGCGTCGCACGAGGACCGGCTGTTGCCCACGATTCGCAGCCGCTGTCAGCGCGTGTCGTGCGGACCGCTGGATCCTGCATCCATGCGTGCCTGGGTTGATCGCCGGATCGATCCGTCCACGCCTGCACGCGAGTGGATCATCGGCTTCGCAGGCGGCAGCCCCGGCTTGGCGCTCGAGGCGATCGAGCATGATCTCCACGCTTGGAACGAGCGGCTCCACGCAATCGTCTCTGACCTTGAGCGCGGCACGGTCGACCCAGCCATGGCCGAGGCGATGGCTGAACTCGTGTCGGCGTTCGCCGAGCGCGTGGTGAAGTCCAACCCTGACGCGAGCAAGGATGCGGCCAACCGCAAGGCGCTCGGCTTGCTCCTGTCCGTGCTCGGGCGCATCGTGCAGCAGCGACTGCTCGACGCATCGAATGCCGGCTCGACCGATCGAGTCAGTGCCCTCACTGCGTGCGTCGATGCACTCGTCGATGCCGAACGATCAGT
This sequence comes from Phycisphaerae bacterium, assembly GCA_016873315.1. GTDB lineage: Bacteria > Planctomycetota > Phycisphaerae > Phycisphaerales > SM1A02 > SYIB01. Next base: position 12,940 of record VGXL01000014.1, read on the forward strand.
CGCCAGCAATGTGAACCAAAAGTTGGTGTTGGCGAACCTCATCGCTCAGAGCGCGCCGCTCCTCTCACTTCGCGGTGGATGACGGGTCCCATGAGCGGTCATGCGAACGACAGTCTGAACGAACACCGCGACGGTCACGCCACCGATCACACCTGCGGGCATCTGGAGATTGAGCGCGCGTGGCTCTTGCGCGGCGAGCCTGCGATGCCTGCGTCGCGATGGTCGATTCAGATCGAGCAGGGCTATCTGCTCGGCGATGGCGGCCTGCTTCGTGGCGCGCGGTTGCGCCGCGCGGTTGATCCTGCTGGCGCGGTGCACTGCACGATGACGCGCAAGTCAGGCAAGGGTCTGGTGCGACAGGAACACGAGCGCACGCTGGACGCTGGGTCCTTCGAGGAACTCTGGCCACACACGAGCGGCCGACGGCTGCGCAAGGTCCGGCATGTCGTGCCGCATGGATCCCTGAAGTGGGAGATCGATGGGTTCATTGGGCTCGACCTGTGGCTGGCCGAAGTCGAGTTGCCGAGCGTGGACACCGTGGTCGAACCGCCGCCCTGGCTAGCGCCGTGGATCCTGCGAGAAGTGACCGAGGATCCTCGCTACCGCAACAGCGCACTGGCCTTGCGTGGGCTGCCGCAGTAGGCATCGATCGGGTTATCCGCGATCGGGCAATCGGTGATCCACTCGACGCGGGCCAGCCACTACCATTCCCGACCCACGGAGCACCCATGGCCACCTTCCGCTGCACCATCGTCACCCCGTCCGATTCGCTGCTCGATGAGCAAGTCACCTACGCGTCGTTCCAGGCGTGGGATGGTCAGAAGGGCGTGGCGCCCGGGGCGAGCGCGTTCTTGGCCAAGCTCGGCACCGGCGCGGCGCGTCTTGATCTTGCGAGTGGTCAGTCGCGGTGGTTCGTGATCGATGGCGGCTTCGCGCAGATGCAGGGCGATGCTCTGTCGCTGCTCGTCGATGGCGCAGAAGATGCAGGGTCGATCGACGCTGGCAAGGCGCAGACCGACCTCGTCGACGCCAACGCGCGCGCGAGCGCCATCAACGCAACCCCGCTCACCCTTGAACAGCGTGAACAGATCGAACGCGCGCAGCGTCGCGCGGCGGTGCGTGTTGCGCTTGCCGGTCGAGGCTCGTGAGCGAGCACGACGCCGAGTCGACGACGGCACGCGAGGTGCCGTGCGCTGACCTCCCTCTTGCTCAGCGTGTCGAGGCCGTGCTCCTTGCGGCTGATCGACCGATCGCCGACGGTCGCATCGCGGATGTGCTGGGACTTGAGCTCGGCGCTTCACAGGTCCGCGCCGCGATCGAGGAGCTCAATGCGGTCTACGCGTCGACGGACCGGACCTTTCGCATCGAACAGGTCGCAGGCGGCCGTCAGGTCATGACGACATCCGCACTCGGGCCGGTCGTTGCCAGACTTCGTGGCGAGCGTGCTCAAGCGCGATTGACGCAGGCCGCTTTGGAAACGCTCGCCGTGGTCGCGTATCGACAGCCGATTCTGCGTGCCGACATCGAGGCGATCCGTGGCGTGGCGTGCGGCGAAGTGTTGCGCAGCCTGATGGAGCGTCGCATGGTTCGCATCGTGGGGCGCAGCGAAGAGATCGGGCGCCCCATGCTGTATGGCACGACGGGCGAGTTCCTGCGCACCTTCGGCATCGCATCGATCAGCGACCTGCCCCAAGCCAAGGACCTGAAGGCTCCCTGAGCAAGCCAAGGTCTGACGGGCCGCGGGGCAAGCTCGGAATCTGAGGTTCCCGAGCATCCAAGGTCTGACTGCTCCTTGAGCAAGGCGGGAATAAGAGGCCCGCTGGGCAAGCCAGGGTCTGAAGGCTCCGTATGGCAGGAGCGCGGGGGACTGTGGCGTCACATGCTCGACAATAACGAACCCGCGGCACTCGTGGGGAGCGCCGCGGGTCGCGTGGGTAGATGTCACCGCTCCCTCCGCGGTGACAGAAAGAAAGAGATCGTTAGCGGCGACGACGGCCGCCGAAGAGTCCTGCTGCTCCGGCCAGCGCAACCGCGCCAGGAGCCGGAACGGAGCCGACTGAGAAGGCTCCAGTGAAGCTGGATTCCATCCCCGCCGAGATCGAAAGGCGCAGGCGCATGCCCACGCCATCCGTGACCGAGCCAGCCGATCCGTTGAACGACTGCGGCGCGAAGGTCGCGAGCGAGAAGGGGTTGATGGTCTGAGTCGAGGTGATCGCACCGCCGACGACACTTCCATTGATCATCCCGCCCCACACAGGATCGCCGTTGATCGCACCGAGCGAACCTGGGTTGAGTGAGAAGTTGACGCCCTGTCCGCCAGCGGAACCGGAGAAGGTCGCGCCGGGTCCCATGGAACCCGCCATGAACACGCTGAGATCGAGCAGCAGGGGGCTCGTGGCGTGGTTGTTCTTGACGGTGAACCCGCCCGAAACATAGGCGGTCTCAACACCATTCACCATCGTGTAGCTGGTGATGAGGTTCGACCACTGGACGAGCATGCCATTGTTTGCCCAGAAACCAGTGTGCGCGAAGCGACCACCGCCCAGATCCTGGGTGTTGTTGTTGACTGCCTGGACCGAACCATTTGCCGAGAGGCTAATCGTGGCCGTACTGGCAGAGATCGCCGCCGAGGCTGTGGACGAAGCCAACAGCGTGGCGGCCATGACTGCATGGATGTGGTGTCGAATCATGTTTTCCCAACCCTCCTGTTTTTCCCAGCATGCCTTGACATGCCGGGCTCCCTTGGATTCCCTGTCCGGACACTTCCAGATGGAACACATCCGCCATCCTGCCTTCCGCGATTCACCGTTTCAGCGGCGCAATCAAGAAGGACTTGTTGATTCATCTGCTTGACCGACGACGTCGCGAACCAATGCAGCCTGCACAGCCGAGCAGTGCCAGCGCACCAGGCGCTGGAACATCCACGACATTGAAGAGGCTGGAGAACGAGACGCTGTCTCCCGCACTGAGTGTGAATCGGAACTTCAGGCCGATGGTCGAGGAGAGCCCAGGACCTGTTGTCGGGTCGAACGACTCCGGGCCAACCTGCGAGGATCCGAATGCCGCGCCGCTGTAGCTGTACGGAGAACTACCGAGCGACCGGACGAGGTTGCCATCGATGAGGGCCGAGTAGAAGCCAGAGGAGCCACCTACGCGTCCGATCGAAGCTGAGCCATCGCCATTGGCGTCGGTCAGCGTGCCAGAAAATGCTCCGTTCATCATGGACTGTGAAAACTGAACCGAGCTATCCAACGTGAACGTCACTTCGAACGTCTGGACGCTCGAGGCGATGTTGGTGATCGAGAAGGTGCCGCTGATGAACGGATCCGGGTCAATCAGGGCGTCCCACTCAAGAAAGCCCGTTGAGACGGCAGCGAAGCCATTTGTGTGATAGATGTTGTCGCCGAGGTAGGTCATCGAGCCCAGTGAGGCCGCCTGGCCGCCCACCGTCTCGCCGCCGCCCGAGAAACTCACTTCGAATCCCGGCCCGAAATTCAGGCCGGCGTGTGCGGCCGTGCTCAGGAGCACCGCGCCGAAAGCACCACCAAGGCAGGTCTTGAACTGCATGACAACCCTCTCCCCTCCGCGCCCAATGGCGACGGACTTTCACAACCGGAACTGATGGTCGTCGCGATAACGCGAGTCCCTCCGTGACGCATCCCTCCAGATGCGGCCGGAGAATCTCCGGCACCCCATCCATACGATTCGGGCGGGCTGCGAGAAACACGAAGTCGGAAGTTTTTCAACCTCTCACGGCTCGTCCAATATGAACCGCCACGGAGCTTCATGGGTCGCCATCCCCGCGCCGGTCGCCCCCTCGCCGTCGATCACTTTCTGGCTCTAGCCGTCAACGGTCGCCCCACCCATGCCGTCGACCGACGGTTCTGCGTCGTTCGCCCCTGGGTCAATGCCGTCGACCGACGGTCCGGCGTCGTTCGCCCCTGGGTCAATGCTGTCGACCGACGGCCCTGCGTCGTTCGCCCGCTAGTCCAGGCCGTCGACCGTCTCCCGGCCTCTCAGGACGGCGGGCGTGTGCTCGCGGTCGGGCGTCATCCAATCCCGGATGGCGCCTCGCATCGCCTCGAAGGTGGTGGCGGTCCGGACTGCTTCCTTCAGAGGCTTGATGTGCCCCATCGTCCGGCCATACCACGCGATGCCCTGGTTGAGCCGCTTCACGCCGTACCACGGCTTGGCGAACTGCTCCATCAGGTCGATGTGGCGAAGGATGGCCCGGCACTTGTCGTTGAAGGACAGGTCGGGTCCGAGCGTTCCGGTGGCTAGGTGTTCGGCTGCTCGCCGGAACATCCACGGGGTCCGCAGCGCAGCCCGAGCGATCATGACACCGGCGCACCCGGATCGATCGATGAGCGCCTTCGCGTGCTCAGGCTCGACCACATCGCCATTGCCGATGATGGGAATCGACGGAACGGCTTCGACTACCCGACCGATCGCGTCCCAGTCAGCCTGCCCGCTGAAGAACTGCACGGTGTACCGGCCGTGCACCGTGACGGCGGCAATGCCAACATCGGCCAGTCGCCCGGCCAGATCTGGCGCCACCATGTGTTCGGGATCCCAGCCCAGTCGCATCTTGGCGGTCACCGGGACTCGACCGCCGCTTGCACGCTCGACGGCCTTCACAATGCGATCAGCCAGGATGGCGGTCGCTGGGCAATCGCGCAGCAAGAGGCTGCCCCCATTTTTCTTGGCAACTTTGTCGACCGGACAACCCATGTTGATGTCGATCACCTGCGCGCCATGATCGATCGCCCAGAGCGCCGCCTCGGGCAAGGGATCATCGCCGTTGCCGTAGAGCTGCATGCCGCACGGTCGATCCAGTTCGTTCGTGGCTGCAAGTTCAAGCGAGCGTTCCGACCCGCGCAGCACGGCATGTGCATTCAGGAGATCGGTGAAGGCAATGCCCACACCACCAAGTTCGCGGCAGAGGATTCGAAACGGAAGGTCGGTGTAGCCAGCGATCGGCGCGAGCAACAGGTTGCTCTGGAGTTCGACGGGGCCGATGCGAAGCACGCGAGCATGGTAAGGCGCGTGCATCGGGCGTCCGCCAGATGACGGGTTTGTGTGTGCGGTGTGCCCATCTTGTGTTCCCGCTGCGACCGTCTTGTGTTCGCGCTGCAACGGAATTGCGTTCCTGCTGCGATCGTCTTGTGACCGCCGACGACATCACTCGTCGCGGTTCGCATCGGTATCGTTTCCGCATGAACAAGTCAGGGTTCGTCTTGGCGGTTGCGTCGCTCGCGACGATCGGGGGAGCGAGCGCGCAGGCACCGAGTGCCGCGCCCGTGCCAGGAGCCACCATTGGCAGCGTGAGCGTGCGAGTGGGCGAGCAGACGCTCACCATGCCATACCGACTGATGGAGCCGACCGAAGCGGATCCCGGCGAGCAGTTTCCACTGGTGGTGTTCCTGCACGGCGCCGGTGAGCGTGGCACCGATGGAGACACGGCGCTCAAACACCTCGGACCGGTGTTGGCCACACGCGAGATGAGGACGAAGCACCCTTGCTATGTGCTGGCCGTGCAGTGTCCGCGCGATCAGACATGGGTCGAACCCGATCCGCGAACCTTGAATCCAACGATGACGGAACAGCCGAGCATGACCATCCGCGGCGTCATGGCAGCGATGGACCAAGTCATCAAGGACAGGGCCGTGGATCGTGAGCGCATCTACTTGACTGGGCTTTCGCTCGGCGGCTATGGCGCCTGGGATATCGCGATCCGCCGGCCGGAGATGTTCGCCGCAGTTGTTCCCATTTGTGGTGGCGGCGATCCCACGAAGGCAGCGCTCCTGAAGGACACGCCGATCCAGGTGTGGCACGGCAGCCTGGATGGTTCGGTGCCTGTCGCGCGCAGTCGCGACATGGTCAAGGCTCTGAAGGATGCCGGTGCGACAGTCGACTATCGCGAGATCAGGAATGGTGGCCATGACGCTTGGGTGGAGGCGTATCAGCCCAACGCCGCCATCGCGTTCATGTTCAAGCAGGTGCGCGACGCGCCGAAGCCGGCATCAGTCCCGGCTGGTGGGACCGCGGGCGATCCTGACGCTCGCTCTTCTGATTGAGCACATGCCACAGATAGGTGCGCCCCGTCGTCGGGTGACTGTGTTGCAGCAGAGCGTGCATGGCCTTGACATCACTGCCGGCTCGGTGAGCACTACCAGGATCGATTCGAAAGTGCGCCAAGAGCGATTGAAGCCGACGGTTGGGCGCGCCGATCGATCGCCAGTCGAAGCCCCAACAACTGCAACGCCACGGTAGTGGCAGAGTCCAAGACCAGAGTCGGCCCATCATGGAGCGGTCGAACGAGATGTTGTGAGCGACGATTGCCGAGCACGGCTCAAGGAGCTCGCGGCAGGCCAACTCATCCAGTGACTTGCCGCGAACCGACTGCATGCTGATCCCGTGCACCGCCAGTGCGCCGGCGCTGATGGGCACCTTTGGTTCGCGAAGCCCCAGATAGTGGCCATCGAGCCCAGTGAAGCGGCCAGTCTCGGGATCGATCGTGATGACCGCGAACGCGAGTTCGATGACTTCATCGTGACGCGCGGCGCCTGTGGTTTCGGTGTCAAGGAGAGCGATCTTCACGGTGGTCAGGGTCCGATGCTAGGCTTTGAACCCCGCAAGCTTGGGCGACGATCGCCACGCGCTGTGCTGAGGAAAGGACACGAGGTACGGATCATGAACAAGTGGTTCTATGCGAAGGATGGCCAGGCGATTGGGCCGCTCAGCACGCCAGAGATGCGCGAGTTGATCGACCAAGGTGCCTGCACTCGGACCACCTTGGTCTGGACGCGTGGCATGAGGGATTGGCTGCCGGCGTGCATGGCCGATTGGATGTGGGAAGAACGACCCGAGCGTCGTGATGTGACGACGGGAAGCGGGGATCAGTCCACGGAAACGCGCAACGAGAGCGGGTTGGCCACCACGGACGCGGATGGGGTACCAGCCGTACCGAGCGAGTCGCGCGCCGAGCAGCACACCACAGCGAGTGCGACGATGTCGGCAGCGGATGGGACGCAAGGATCGATCGGAGCGTCGGGCGATGCCGGCGTGGTCGGCATGGTCCGCAAGCTCTTTGGCCTTGGATGACTCGGCCGATCGCAGTCACGCCAGTGCGCCCATCAGGCGGCGCCGACCTGGATCGCGCTGTCGAGCGATGATGTGACCTGACCGAGCGCGTTGGCGCTGGCATCACAACAGTAGATGCGCCCACGGCGACGACCAGTGACTTCGCGCAGGATGCCCGCGCTGATGCAGCGTTCGACGAGATCGTTCGCCGCAGCGAATGTGATCCCCAAGGTTCGCTCGACCTGACGGACATCAGTGATCGGTGAACCCATCAGGCGCCGAACCAGTTCGCTTGGATGGCGTGGTGCGCGCATCGCGGCGGCGCGCTCGAGCAACTCGGTTCGAGCTTGATCGATGGCCCCGAGCTGATGCATGGCTTGATCGCATGCCCGCGTGATTGTGCGCCAGACATGAGCGGACCATGGAGCCGTGGAGCCGCTCGCTGCGAGTTTGTGAAGACACTGTCGGTGGACCGCAGCATCAAGGGAACCGTGAAGGTCCAAGACCGAGGATCGCATACCAACGCTTCCGCAGAGCCACGCAGCGACTGCTGACCAGGCGAGTTCGCTGTTGCTGTCGGGAAGCGGAGCGGTGGACTCGATCGCCCAGACGAACCACGCGGCGCCGACCAGGGCCTGATCGAGCGAAGCGGGAAGTTCGGCGGTCGCTCGGTCGATCGATGCACCAAGCCGAAGGACATCCCGTGGGGATGGCGCAAGGCACGGCGTGCCGTCGGTATCACGAGGCAGCGCAGCGCTCGGAAGTTCCGTCGATCGAGGCTTGCCGGCCTGCCGTTGACCGGCCCACAAGGCGCGATGCGCCTGCACCAGTCCGCCCATGCTCGGCCGCCCCACGGATCCGATCGGCGTCGCAGGGTGCAGGATGGTCAACCGTGCCGAGAGTTCCGACAACGGATCCGACGAGGGGACCGTGGGTCCGATCCCCAAGGACCACACTGCAGCGTGCTCGAGGCGAGAGGCATCTTCGAGCGGCGCGGAGCTGAGCGCCACGCTGCATCGACCGAGCGCGCACGCCGCGTCGACGAACTCGCGGGCGGCGGCCTCGACTTGATGGAACGACCAAATGGCTAGGTTCGGATCGAACCGACATGCCGGAACGGGGTAGCGTCGTCGATCGGTGATGCGGCCGAGCATGCTTGGGATGATAGATAGAGGCGATAACACAAACAGGGCACCAAGCAGCCTTGAGAGACAGATGCGCTGAACGCACCGTCAGACCGGACAGGCGCCCCAAACCGACAGCAGCATGCCCAGATCCGGCCCATCGACCAGCCCCGACCCATCAAGGTCGGCCACGGGGTCGGGAAACTCCCACTTCACCAAGAGGATGCCCAGGTCGACATTGTCCACGACTCGATCCCCATTGAGGTCCCCAAGACAGGCTGAGCCTGTGGCGTCGCACCCGTTCACCGTGCCTGGCGTGTCGTTCCCGCCGATCAGAGCATCGGTCCCTCGGACCCAGCCACCACTTCGGCAGCGCAGGATGTGCATGGGTTGGGTGTCCTGCTCAGGGCCCACGACCGTGGCATAGCCGCACTCGGCTCCTGCAGTGGGTGGGGCGATGCCGGTTCCGATCGTGACCGCATCGACGATCTCGATGAAGGTGCCATGATCGAGCACACAGTCATCATCAGCATCGAGATCCGCCCCGTTTGTGGACGAGAGCCCGCGCAGCAGCATGTGCGTGACATTGTCGCCATTCTCGAAGTTCAGATTCGTGATGAGGTCAGGCGTCGCAGCAGTCATGCTGGACTCGCCGATCAGGAGATAGCCATCAGATGGAATGGTCTTGCCAGCAAGGTTGATGAACGACTCGATGACACCGCTGCCCTGCGCGGCGGTCCCATCGCCGATCACCACGAACCAAAGACCATCGAGCGACGCGCCGGGCGGACCCTTGAGCTCGACATACTCGTCGTTGTCGGCCCCCGGTTGATCGATCCGGATTTCGTTCAGGCAAATCGTGCCATTGCCCTCGGCGGCGACCGCGACGCGGATGCACATGGCGGGAGTCAACGCGAGCGCGCAGGCAGCTGCTCTGGCACACAGCCACGAAACCGACGGAGTCGGAGCAAACGACGAGCGTGGCGTCACCACGGCGAGTGACGCGAGTGACGCGAGCGATGAGCGGGACGGAAGCGACGGAAGCAGGTTGGACATGGTGGATCCCCAGTGTTCGAAGTGCGATGCATGCAGCGACAGAAGCGGCACAGCGCGCCAACCTAAGACCCATCCCGGCGACTTCCGAAAAAGCCGAAGGAAGTTCGGTGCAGGTTGTTGCGAGAACTTCGAACCGAAAAAGGTCGGCGATTGGAGTGCTGCTTATCGCAGCAGCTCCGCATCCTCGATGCGGTAGAGCCCAAGGACCAGTCCACCGAGTGCGAATGGCTCAAGCACCAGTCGTCCGCGCAGCGTCCCGAAGCGAATCTGGTGCTGCAGCGAGAAGTCGATTGGCGTGCGTGTCTTCACAAGCGCCGAGTCGAACGGTGTCGGCGGCAGGCCGATGCAGCAGCCGTCCCAGCGGTTCAGCGTCAACACGAGTTCATCGGTTGAAGGCGCGATGACCGCCGGCGCGTAGTAGCCACTGAGCTCGATCCATGTGCCGCCAAGCAACTCAATCGTTCGCGGCATGGCATCCAGTGTTCCATCACCGCGCACATGACCGTCAGCGCGGCCAAGCAACTCCCACGACACGCGAAACGGTTGTCGCTCGGTTCCAGCTCCGGGCGGCATGTCGCCAGGAGATGAGGGCGCAGGGGCGACCGCGGCGTCCGGCGAGTCCTGTCGCGCTTGATCGAGCAGTTCCCAGGGCGGCAACTCGCAGGCGAGTTGGTTCGTCTCGACAGGACCAAGCAGCGCCCACGCCGCCGCCAGCACAAGAATCGCCAACACCGACCAGAGGACTCTCATGAACCGAAGACCTGGCGGAGGATCGCGTCCTTCACGCAGCGCATGGGGACCTGCGCATCCAAGCGATCGTCGTCGCACAGCAAGATCGGTTCGAGTCCGCGAGCGACGCTGCTTCGGCCATGCGAACCACGCACCAACGAGGGATCCAACGGAACGACATCCAGAAGGTTGCGCATGCCCAAGGTGCGCAGCGCGAGCTTGGCCGCCGTGCGCAGGCCCAGCAGCGGCCGCGTGGGATCCATGAAGAGCTCGCACGGGTCGTAGCCCGGCTTCCTGTGGATGTCGACGGTCCGCGCGAAGTCTGGCGCGTGCGCATCATCCAGCCACCATGGATACGCGAACCAGGCGTCAGGTTCCGCAATGCAAACGAGGTCGCCGCTGCGTTCGTGGCCGATCCCCAGTGCATCCTGGGCTGCGCGATCGAGCACGGAGTCCACGCCCGACACACGCTCAAGCAGATGGGAAACGCGACCGATGTCCTTTGCGCGGCGAACATAAATGTGAGCGATCTGGTGGTCGCACACCGCAAACGCATCGCTTTGCCCAGCGTCGAGCAACTCGGTGCCACGCTCTTCACGCAAAGAGAGCAGGTCGTCCTTGCGCAACTCGCGATTCAGGCAGATGGCACGGCTGACTGATGCGATGCCATACTCGCTGACCACCATCACTCGAACGCCGCGCGCCGCGAAGAACGCGTGGAGCACATCGACGACACGATCGATCTCACGGAGTTCCTGCTGCGCTTCGCGCGTGCCGGGACCATGCTTCTGCAGGACATAGTCCAAATGCGGCAGATAGACCGTCTGCAAGGTCGGCGCGAATCGCTCCTCAATCTGCATCGCGGCGCGCGCGATCCAATCGGTGCTCTCGATACTCGCCTTGGGGCCCCAGAAGTTGAAGAGCGGAAAGGAACCAAGTTCGTCTTGCAGCGTGTCGCGCAGACCGGCCGGCACGGTCCAGACATCGGGGATCTTCCGACCATCGGCCGGATACTGCGGGCGCGGCGTCACCGTCACATCCGTCGAGCCATGCATCGCGTACCACCAGAACGCGTTGGCGCTCGTGAAGGCTTCATCGCGCGAACGAGCTTCATCCCAGACGCGTGGCGCTTGGACGAGCGCGGCGGACTGTTTCCAGAAGTGCACTTCGTTCAGGGACCGGTCGAACCATCCATTGCCCACGATTCCATGCGTTGCGGGATCGACGCCGGTGAGCATGGTTGCCTGCGCGGAGCAGGTCACGGCCGGCAGTGGAGCGACCATCGTGCGCACGCCGCCCACGCTTCGTGCAAAGTCGCGCAACTTCGGTGCGCCAGATCCGAGCAGCGACGGCGACAGTCCAACGACGTTGAGAACGGCGACCCGATGCATCAGGAACCCGCAACGCGTCGCTGCGCGGTGCGCGTGATCCACCAGCACCCCAGGGCGACGATGGACAGGCCCGGCGCACCCAGCACACTGAGCGTGCTCGCGTCGAGCAGGCAGAACGCGGCGATCCATGCTGCAACGCCGCCAGCGATGCGCGTGGGATGACTTCGCATGGCGCGTTCAGCATGCAGAGTCTTCACAAGGAAGATGCCGCCGCAGAAGAGCGCCATCGGCAATGCGACGATCGTCATGACCTGAAGCATGCCGCGCGCGCCGCCAGACACGACAGGGCTGAAGGCCCATGGAACCAGGATGGCCGCGCCCAGCAGCACCTGCACCCACGCGCGGGTGGGTCGCGGCGTTCCCGCGGGTGATGTGTCGTCGACCGGCACCACTTCGTCGCGCGCCATGAGCGAGACGGCGATCGTCGAGGCGAACGCGATGAGACCTGGGAAGAGCATGAGTCCCCATGCGCTGGCAGAGGACCCGTTGTACGCCATTCCCGACACGCTGATGACGGAGAGCGTGGCGCACCAGTAAGCCAACGCTCGGCACAGGCCCAGCAGCACGACGCTTCCTCGCCAGGACCGATGCGTGAACGAGTACGCGGCGATCGTGGCGACGAGGAGCAGCACGGCCTCGAATCCCCAGGGCGTCCTGAGTTCCACATGTCGCCAGTGGTCGAGCCAGTTCCAGAGGATCGCGCCGACGCCGACGACAGCCCATGCCTCGCCGAGCCATTGAATGGCATTGCGCTGACCCTTCGCGAAACTTCCGAACGCGAGACCGACGGCGATCGCAGCGAGTCCGGGAATCGGGAATGATCCGCCACCCACGAGCCAAACACCGGTTGAAACGAGCACGGCAGCGAGCAAGAGCGCCGGTCGAAGGCTGATGCGCCCGCTCGGCAGCGGACGGCTTGGCCGTTCGGTGGCATCGATGTCACGATCCAGAAGATCGTTGATCACCATCCCGAAGAGGTAGAGCAAGCAGATGCCCGCGATCGTGCCGACATGTCGTGGCAACCAGAAGATGAACCGATCGATCGTCGCTTGCCCGGCGAGAAGATGCGCGACCCAGAGTCCAACCATCGCGTTCGTCGCGACGGTCAGCACATTGGAAATGCGCGTGAGTTCGAGCCATGCCCAGACGCCATCGCGAGGAAGCGGTGCCGACCGTGGTGCTGGTTCAACATGGGATGTGGGAATCGCGAGCACTGCTGTGACGGTGGGTTCCTCGTCCGCTTCGATGCGCCGGAACCCCAAGGGCTCGGGAACCGCTGTGGCCGCTGCGTCAATGGACTCGACCGCCGCGGCATCAGCGGACTCAGCGACCTCCAACGGTTCGGCTGCAGTCGCGCTCGGGGACTCGACGACGGATTCAACGACGGGCTCGACGACTGGCTCAACGACTGGCTCAACGACTGGCTCAACAACAGACTCAACGACTGGCTCGACGACGGACTCAACAACGGACTCGTCCGATGGTTCGCCGGTGCATTCGATCGGCGCATCATCGATCGGTGCGACCACTTCAGGCTTGGGCTCGACCGACTCCCACGCATCGATGGGCTCGATCGAACGAGGTGCGGTCAGCGAGGCATCCTCATCACCCCACGCGGCGAGCGCTTGCCCCGCAGGTGGCGCCGCGGGCTCGTGCATCTGCACCTCAGGCACGCTGTCCATCGAGGGTGGATCGATGCCCTCGAGGTCGGCCGCCACGATGTGGTCGAAGAGGCCGGGCTGCTCACCATCCTGCTTGCGTCGAGTGCGATCTCCGTTCGCCATGCCGGGAGCGTACCGCGCATGCCGGGAATCCCTGCCGTTCGCTCGCCGTCCGCGCGGCGCACCGAATCAGCCCATGAGGCCGACTTCGGTCATGCGTTCGCGCGCCCAACGGAGCTCCTGCGCGATCCCATCCGCCAACGAGGCCATGCGGTGGTCCATCGGCAAGGCGCCCCAGGCGTAGGTCTCGGCCTCGAAATCAGTGATGCCGTCCTCGGGGCGGATCGCGGCAAGACACGACAGGACATCGGACTGGGTCGTTCCGAGCACGCCACCCTGACCCAGTCGCTCTGCAAAGAGCGGCACATGGAAGTGCGTGCGCCACAGACCATCGGGCGCGTGATCGAAGGCGCGATCGAGATCGGTGAAGAGATGACGCTCGCCGGCGCCGTCGAGCACGCAGGTCTGATGCAGGTAGACCGGTTCGTCGAAGTGCCTGAGCGCGCGGAAGGCTCGATCGCTCGATGGGCACTCGATCGCGCTGGACAACTGCACCTTGCCGACGCGGACGCCCGCATCGCGGTACGCCTGAAGGACGGACGCTTGGTCCTCGAACATGACGGACGCGTGACAGGTGTCATGACAGACTCGGATGTAGCGACGCAGGTCCGGCTCGCCCGCGCGTTGGCGCAAGACCTGGTCGAAGAACCCCGTCACATCGCGCGAGGTGTCGAGCATGCAGCCCGGCTCAGGCTCCAGGTCCAGGTGAATGCACTTGCCTGTGCGCTCCTCAAGTCGGGCTGCGTGACGAGCGAACTGCTCGAGCTGCGCGCTCGCCAGGCCGACGCTGCTGCCGCAACCCTCAAGCGAAAACGAAAGGCGCCAGCCCAACGGCAGCGTGCTGATGCCTGCCTCGCGGCGGCCATCGTGGACGAGCTCGACCAACAGATCCGCAAGATCGATCGAGAAGAGCAGCCGCCGCGCGTTCGCCCAATTGGGCTCGTAGACCGATTGCTTCACGCGCTTGGCGTGGAAGTCGCCGTAGGGAAAGCCATTGATCGTGAAGACGCGCAGGCCGCGCTCGTCGAGCCACTCGCGAAGTCGCGCAGCGCCGGCGTCCTGCTCCTTGAGTTCGAAGACGGATCGCGCACTGAGCCAGAGTCCGATGTCCAACCACTCGAGGTCCAGCTTGCGGCGCACGGCCGTGGCGTGACGCTCAAGCTGCTCCTTGGCTTGGGAAAGTGTTGCACCAGCGTGCACATTCGTGCAGTAGCCAAGCGTGGCGGTCATCGACTCGCCTCGACGAGTCGCTGCACGATTCCATCACCCATCAGTCGATCGGGCGTGCGTTCGGGGTGCCACTGCACACCGACGAAGAACGCGCGACCTGGATCGCGGATCGCCTCGATCACACCATCGTCGCTGTGGCCAATGATCGCGTACGGACCCGCGTCGCCCAGGGCCTGATGATGCCAGCTCGCGACGGGACCATTGCCGAGTTCGCTCGTGACCCCGTGGATCCGATCGTTGTGGTGGCGCTCTCCATGCTCGATCTCATCAGGCAGGTGCTGGATCAGCCGGCATCCTCGATGCACACCCATGAGTTGCATGCCAAGACAGATGCCCAAGACCGGCATCTCGGCGTGCTCATCGAGCCAGCGAAGCGTGGCGAATTCAGCCTCTTGCCGCTCGGGCAGCATGCACTCGGCCTTCGGATGGAGCGCGATGCCCATCGGGCGCGTGTCGATGTCGTCGCCGCCGGTGATCAGCACGCCATCCACAGCTTCAAGCATGCGAGCGCGTTCAGCGGCGATGCACGGCAGAATGAGCGGCGTACCGCCTGACCGCAACACGGCCTGCACATAGGTGTCGTTGAGGCGATGGCGGAGTCGACCGCTGTCGTCGACGAGATCTGCAGTGATTCCGATGACGGGCATGGACGGATGGTAGGCGCGCGCGGTATCACGCCACCATGCGCACAGCCTTCGCCGCATCGATCCTGCTGGCCCTTGGTGCTGCGAGATCGCTCGAGCCGACGCCGGCCGAACTTCTCGCGCAGGATGCGAAGGCCTTCCTCGATGCACTCGATCCTCTGCAACGCGAGATGGCACGCGCATCCATCGACGCCCCTGCGCGAACCGCCTGGTCCTTCGTCCCGGGCGAACGGCCAGGAATCAGGCTCGACGCGTTGCAACCAGAGCAGCGCGAGCGCGCACTGTCGATGGCTCGACGCGCACTCAGTGATCATGGTTGGAAGGTCGTGCGAGGCGTCTTCGCGCTCGAAGGCATGCTCGGTGTCGGGCAACCCGAGCGATACAACCCGCTGTGGTACGACATGCTCGTCTTCGGAGATCCGATGACGCCGCCATGGGGCATGCGGCTCGAAGGGCATCATCTTTCGCTGCACATCATGAGCGACGGCGCGCAGGTCACGGTCACGCCGATGTTCGTGGGGGTCGCGCCGTTCACGGTCCGTGGCGGTGAACTCGATGGGTTTTCGCCCTTGGGCCGCGAGCGTGAGCTGGCGTTCGCCCTGTGGGGCATGCTCACACCTGAGCAACGCGCGAAGGCGCGCTTGGCGGCCGATGCTCCAATGGATGTCTTCGGTGTGCCCGGCGGCGAGAGTCGCCTGAAAGATCGCGCGGGGCTCGAAGCGATGCACATGACGCGCGAGCAGCGTGATGCACTCTGGGCGCTCGTGCGCGCGTTCGCGGCCCGGCTTGCGCCAGCCATTGAGAAGTCCGAAGTAGCGCGTTGGCGAACGGCGAGCGTTGACGCGATGGTCTTCGCGTGGATGGGCGGTGATGAGCCCACGCAGCGGCACTACTTCAGAATTGTGGGCGACGGCTTCGCGATCGAGTTTGATTGCACGAGCGGCGTCGATCATGTGCATTCGGTCTGGCATGACCTCCATCGCAACTTCGGCGATCCGTTCCTGCAACACGCGAAGGAGCACGCAGCGGGCACTGCGCACAAGCACCCATGAACAACAGATCTTGGGCGTCGGTTCACGAACTTGAGCTGTCGTCGGCCCCGTTCTCGCGATGTTCGGCGATGATCGGTCAGTCGTGAACCCTGCTCACTGCCCCGGCTGTGCGCGCTGGCGATTGGCCCACTCCGCACCAGCCTGCTCAACATAGGCGATCAGATCGATGATGTCGTCCTTTGAGAACGAATCGAGCAGATGCGCCGGCATCGGGCTTGTGGGCGAGAGTGTGCGTTCACGAATCCGCGTTGCCGGCACGACCTGGCGCACCTTGCCGTAGCCGTCGATGGTCAAGGTCACCGCACCATTGCGCTCGTCCACGATTCGTCCCGTCACGGTCGAGCCGTCATCGAGCATGAGCGTGGTGAAGGCGTACTGGTCACTGACGGCCTTGCTCGGCTCGAGGATGGCCGTGATGAAGTCTGCGCGAGAGAAGCGGCTCCCGGCTGCGGTGATGTCCGGCCCGATCGATTCGCCTGCGTCGGCGAAGCGGTGACACTGCAGGCACAAACCCGCTTCGAGGACGCGACGGCCATTGGCGAGCTGGCGTGGCGTGGTGGCTTCTGCGAGGTGCGCATGAAGGGCGTCGAGCGTCCACTCGGTGAGCGGCTTGCCACCACCAACGGCCACCGGCGCACGCTCCTCGCGCATCGCTTCACGCATGCGGTCGTAGGCCTCGCGTTCGCCCGGCGGCGTGCGGGTTTGCACCTGGCGTTCGATCGCGTCCACGAATCCTTGCAAACTGAAACCGCCGCGAAAGGCGCGGGCCCGCTCGATCCAGAGGACGAGCGTGCGCCGCTGGTCGGCCGTCAGGTCGTCGCGAAGTCGTAGTGGCATCGCGAAGGCCATTGCGTCGGTGCCATCGGTCGACTCAAGCAGTTCCACGGTCGTGGCAATCGCCTCGGGCGATCCAAGGCTCACGAGGAGTTCGGCGAGTGTTCGGTCAAGCGCCACATCGCCTGATGGGTAGAGCTGGCCCAGCGCCGCGATGACCGAAGTTGCGGCATCGGGTGCGGGTTGCGAAGTCGTCCACGAGCTCGCGTGCTCGCCGCACCATCCTGCACCGCCGAGTCGAGCGAGCGCGATCGTTGCCACGCGCACAAGCCCCAAGCGGCACTCAACCTGATGGCACATCGGGAAGCCCTTCATGATCGCCGGGAGCGAGGTCAGCAGAGCACAACGATCCTCGTTCGTACCAACGCGTGCCAAGGCCGCCATCAACTGGAGTCGAGCGCGGAATGTGAGCGTGTCATCGTTCACGCGAGCGCGCCATGACTCGATCGGCAAGGCTTCGATGGCGACGCGCGCGGTGAAACGCGTGAACCGGTCGGGCGAGCCGAGCAGCGGCAGGAGCGTGGCGAGCCGCGAACTCGTGACGGTCGCGTCGGGCACTGGCCCCGAGAGCATCGGTGCAAGGGCGAGTCGTTCGACCACATGCGCGGGCGTCGCCAACGGGGGATCCGTCTGGGCGACGGTTTCCGTGCGGTGATTCCAAGCGATTCGATAGAGACCGCTCTGCGTGCCGCGGCCGCCCGTGAGGACATACAGCGCACCGAAGGGGCCAAACTCGATGTCGGTGACCGGCATCGGTCGCCCGGTGGCGAATGGTTCCCAGCGACCGCGCCAGGTTGTCCCATCCCGGAACAGTTCCACCGTCAGGATTCGCCCATAGGACCAATCCGCGATGAAGAGCCGATCCCGCCACGGAGCGGGGAACGAGCTGTTCCGCGCGAACGTCACACCGACGGGGCTCGCAGGATCCGTGTCGACGACCGCGGGAAGCGTGTCGATGGCCGTCGGATGCAACTTTGCACTGCCAGAACGCCAACCGAAGTCGCCGCCCTCGACCAAGTGCAGCACGCGCGGTGCGCGGTACCACGGCGCACCGATGTCCCACTCCATGTCGCTGTCGTAGGTCATCGCTTCGCCATCGACCGTGAAGTCGATGTCGCAAGCGTTGCGCATGCCGCACGCCACGATCTCGCAGCGCGATCCATCGGTGGCGCATCGCAGCAGCAGTCCGCCTGGCGCCATGATCCCGTGCGCATGGCCGCGCGGATCCCATTCGCGTTCCGTGATCAGGTCTTCGGCCCAGTGCCGCACCGGAGAGTCCTTCGCCGCGCACTCCGGAACCGGAACATGATTGCCCAGGATGGCCCAAATCCGTCCATCAGGTCCCTTGCGAATCCCATGCGCACCATGTTCGCCACCGCCGCCCCAGGCGTAGAGCCGCTCGTGTTGTTCATAGTTCCCATCGCCATCGGCATCGGTCAGTTTCCAGAGCCCACCACCATCCGTGGGTTCACGCGAGCTGTTGGCCCACAGCACGTGCCCGTCCACAAGAAGTCCGTGCACATCCCGCACTGGGACATCGAGCGGCGTGATCGTGGGCGGCGTGGTCGACAGGTCGATCCGATGCAGGCCGGCGTACTGGGATCCGACGATCGCGCGGCCTTGGTCATCGAAGCACATCGAGATCCACGAGCCGTGGCCAACACCCGCGCTCGCCAAGAGTTCGATCGTGAATCCCTCGGGCACCTTGATCAAGTCGGCCGGCGGAGCGTGGCCGCCGTCCGTGAGGGCCGGCGCAGCCACCAGCAGCGACGCGGTCAGGCCGAAGGCGCGCATGGGGCCATGCTAGGTCGCGCGCGTCAGGGCTCCAAGGACCGATGATCACGCGGGCGCACTGCGTCAGGGCTTCGGGATCCGATTCAGCGTGTACATCGCCAGGTCGTGCAGAAGCGGCTCGCCGTCGGCGGCTCGCTTGAGCCCGGCTGCGCGGAGTTCGTGCACGAAAGTGGGTCGTAGGCCATCGACTGAGAGGTCGATCACGAGTCCATCGTCACTCACGCTGATGGGCGTCACAGCGAGCTGCTTGGTTTCGATCTCAGGACTGCCGTAGGGCTCGAAGTACCAGTAGGTGTAGCTCGACATCGTCCACGACTTCGGGTCGAGTGCGCTGGCGCGATCGACCGGTTGAGTGGTCGTGATGCGGAATCCCGTGGGCATCGCGCGCATGGTCAGGAGTTCGAAGGGGATCTCGCCCTTCCACGAAAGCCGTTGCAGCCCCTCGCTACGCGAACCCGCGCTGGCCCATCCACGATTGGTTTCGCCGCACAGGATCGTGTTGGGCGACTCGAGCGCGATGCGAATGATGCCGCAATCGAATCCATGTCGGAAGGGGAAGACCGCGCCCTGCCACTGCCCATCGACCTGCTCAAGATCGACGCGATTGATCGTCGCCGCGTACTGATCCGGCACCAAGCACTGTTCCGCGAACGGACCGAAGGCACCCGCCGGAAGCCACATCGGATTCCCCGGACTGCGACCTGCCTTGTCGTACGGGAACCACACGGCGGGCAGTCGGTAGTTGGGCATGCGATCAGCCGCTTGGGACTGCGTGATGCGATTGGGATGTTCGCCCTTGCTGCCATCAGCGTTCGGTGCGGGCCACTTCACCAAGGACTCGGGCCGCGCAGTGTCATCGACACCGAAGGGATGACCGTGATAGTCGCCGCGCACGAGTTGGCTGAGCTTGCTCGTGGCACACCACTCGCCTTGGTTGTCGGTGTAGAAGACATCGCCCCACGGCGCGACGCCGACACCGCACGGGCTGCGAAGCCCCGCGCACTCGTAGGTGATGGATCCATCGGGCGCGATGCGCACCGCCCAACCGCGCCAACGCGGTCGACCGAAGGGCTCCTCGCCGAACCCACGGTTCAGCGTGACCCACGCCGACCCATCGGGCGTGAAGGCAGGGCCGAACGCATACTCGTGATAGTTGCCGCTGATGTCCCAGTCATCTTGCACGGTCTCGAAGTCGTCACCACGACCATCACCGTCGACATCGCGAAAGCGCGTGAGTTCCCCACGCTGCGTCATGTAGATCCACTGGTCATCGCCGGGCTTGCGGGCAAGTCCCATCGGCTCGAGCAATCCGTCGGCGTAGAGCGTCCACGCGGGCGGCGAACCAACTTGCTCGTTGACCATCCACAACTCGCCGCGACGCGTGCAGACGAGTGTGCGGCCACCGCCCAAAGGCAGAATGCCGCTGACTTCCGGCACGACCTCCGAGGGCCACTCGATGGTCGCGATCGTGCTGTACAGAGCCTCGCTCGCGGCGCGCGAGCGGTTGAGCGATGTCTGCGTGGCGCGCGAAACTTCGTCCCCCTGAGCATGCGCACTGGCGGTGACGATGAAGGCAGTGGCGACGACAACGAGTGGAGAGTTCATCACCATGCGAGCTCCGTGCGCACGGTGGCGCTGAAGGGGAACGAGGGATCCTTCGACGGCTGCAGCGGCACGCCCGCCACCAACTCCACGCGACCATCCACCGTGCGGACGAACGGTCGCGCGCCGCTGACGAAGAGCACAGGTCCGCCATCGATGCGCCATCCCTCGCCGTCGGCGACGATCGAGGAGCCCTCGGCGAGTCGCAGCGAGATCGCATCGTCCGCAGTCCTCGCCTTGACGGTGAAGGTGCGCGTGAGTCGCGCACCGCCAGTGAACAGCACGGTGCCGACCGCCTCGTCCACGCGCAGTCCAGGGCGCCCAATCGAGAAGGTCGGGTTTCCTTGTGCGTCGCGCTGCATGCCCAAGAACCGCAGGCCACTTTGCGATGCGCTCGGCCACGCCGCATCGGACGAGGGAAGGACGGCGACGACGGGGCCGGTCGCCACGCTGATGACCGATGATCCTGCGGGCATGCTCAGTTGTCCCGCTCGGCCACGCCAGGTGCCCTGCGCATTCATGAACTTGCCCTTCCACGCGCGAGCCAGCCGCAAGCCACCGGCGTCGTACACCGCCGACACGCGCCCAGGGAAACCGATCGCGTGACAACGCGCACCGATGCCATCCATGAATGTGCCGAAGACCATCGTGCGCGCACCGGGCTCAAGGTCGTACTCGCCAGGCGCCACGATCAACCCCTTCGGAAGCGGCATGCTGCCGCCGAGCGAGAGGTAGTTCCAGACGCCGTCGATCTGCTTCACTCTGTCACCGCCCGCGATCTCGGGATACACGCGTTGGTCAGGTGGCCAGAACGCGGGCATGCGAGTGCCTGGTCGAAATCGCTGCGGATCCGCGAGGTAGGCGCGGAACCAACTCGGCCGAACGCGACCGTGCATGCTCGCTAGGTTCACCGCCGGAACGCCGAGGGACTTCTGTTCGCCGAGCGTGTGGCAATTCACGCAACTCGATCCGCCAGTGCCCACGATGGCTCGACCGACTTCGACCGCCTCTTCGCTGTAGGCAGACTGCGCGTCGGAGCCGACCGCTGGATCGGCGGCGGTGAAGTGCTGCGCAAGGTGTGCGACATTCGCGCTTCCGAACTCGGGCATCCGAGTGTTCATGGAGGGCCGAACGCGTTCAGTGCCCGAGAGCATGCGCTCGATCGCCGCGGTCTGAAGTTTCGCGCCCGCGCCAGTGAGCGATGGCGGAAGGCGACCCTCGTCGCCAAGATCCACATCGCACGTGAAGAGCGCATCGCGATCGGGTCCCACGCCGCCAAAGCCATCCCGATTGTGGCAGGCGACGCAGTTCATCCGGTCCATCGCGTGCACGATCGTCTCCTTTGGCGAGAGCGGTCGCTCCAGCGCGGCGTGGTTCACGACGAGCTGCCGCAAGATCGAACGCTGCGCCTCGTCGAAGCCGTACTGCGGAGCGGCGGCGGGAACACGGTCGGCCAGGCAGCCTGCCGAAGGGTCGAGCTCGGCCAGCGGCTTGGTCTTGAGTGTTGCGATCGCGGGCTCGTGGCAGTTCGCGCAACCCAGCGCGGTCCACTTGGTCTTGCCGACGGCGAGCAGTGCATCGTCGGGGCG
>VGXL01000015.1 GCA_016873315.1 Phycisphaerae bacterium
CCCCAGCAAGTTTCCGTGCGGCGAATCCCAGAGGATTTTCGCTGACGGAGTTGCTCGTCGTGATCGGTCTTCTCGCCCTGATCCTGGCCCTGTTGCTCCCCGCCATCAGGACCGTGCAGGCCGTGGCTCGGAAGTCGCGCGAAGTGGCCTCGGGCCGCTCGATCTTTGCGGCCTGGACGGGATATGCGACCGATGCGCAGGGGCAGGTGCTGCCAGGTTTCAAGACCGGACTGCCGGCGTGGATCGCCAGCGGCGAGCGCATGCCTGCTGACGCGTACGGTGGTGGTCCAACGATCGCCGCGCGATGGCCGTGGCGGCTTGCGCCGTACCTGTCGTTCGACATGCGAGGGCTCTACTTGGGCGGTGAGAGCGAGGTCTATCAACAACTCGCGAACGGCGATCCCGCCCAGTTCTACTACTTCACCAGCCTCTCGCCCGCGTT
Organism: Phycisphaerae bacterium; assembly: GCA_016873315.1. Classification (GTDB taxonomy): domain Bacteria; phylum Planctomycetota; class Phycisphaerae; order Phycisphaerales; family SM1A02; genus SYIB01. The sequence continues at coordinate 443 of VGXL01000015.1, forward strand.
CGGGTTGAACAGCGCATTCGTCGGTGGCGATAGCGACCGCTATGGATTCTTGCCCGCAACGCTTCCCAACGGCAGCGCGAATCCGCTGACGGGCTTCTACGTCACGAGGCTGAGTTCGATCGTGAAGCCGGCATCGCTCACGGTCTTCGCCAGCGCCCGCACGAACGCCACGGCCACGGGGTCGATCACCGAGGGGTTCTTCCGCATCGAATCGCCGTACTTGGCCGATGCCACCGCGCGATGGGCTGCCGCGTACGACCCGCTCGATCCGGCGAGCTGCGGCAACCTGAGCGCGCGCCACGGCGATGAAGTCGTCGTGGTCAACGCCGCAGGCGGCGTGGAGTCGGTGCAGATCGATGTCATGCGCGACATGCGCCGATGGGCCAATGGCGCCGACCGCGCCGACTGGCATATCCTGCCGTAGCGGTCGCTCACTCGTCCGTTTCGCGGAGTTTGGCGAGGACCGTGAAGTCCTCGAGCGTGGTCGTGTCCTGGCGGACCTCGTTGCCGGCGGCGATATCGCGGAGCAGTCGTCGCATGATCTTGCCGCTACGGGTCTTGGGCAGGGCCTGCGTGAAGCGGATCATGTCGGGCTTGGCGATCGCACCGATCTCGCGTCCGACATGCTCCTGAAGCTCCTTGCGCAGCGCGTCGCCTGCGCGGTCGGTGTGGCCAGGGCCGAGCGTGACGAAGGCCGCGATCCCCGTGCCCTTGATCTCGTGGGGCATGCCCACGACAGCGGCCTCGACGACTGCTTCGTGCGCGACGAGTGCGCTTTCGACTTCCATCGTGCCCAGGCGGTGCCCCGACACATTGATCACATCATCGATGCGCCCCATGATCCAGAAGTAGCCGCGCTCATCGCGACGCGCACCGTCGCCGGCGACATACATGCCGGGGACTTTCGACCAGTAGGTGTCGATGAAGCGTTGGCGATCGCCGTGGATGCCGCGCAGCATCGCCGGCCACGGCTTGCGAATGACGAGCAGGCCGCCGGCATTGGGAGGGAGTTCCTCGCCGCGCTCGTTCACGATCGCTGCATCGATCCCGAACATCGGCAGCGTGCAGGAACCGGGCACCGTTGGTGTGGCGCCGGGAAGCGGCGTGATGATGTGACCGCCGGTCTCGGTCTGCCACATCGTGTCGACGATCGGGCATCGTTCGCCGCCGATCGTGCGGTGGTACCACATCCAGGCTTCGGGATTGATCGGTTCGCCGACGGTGCCCAGCAGCCGAAGGCTCGAGAGGTCGTGCTTGGCGGGATGCTCGTCGCCCCACTTCATGAAGGCGCGGATCGCCGTGGGGGCGGTATAGAAGTGCGTGACGCGGTGGCGCTCGACGATCGACCAGAAGCGATCCTCGGCGGGCGCATTCGGCGCGCCCTCGTACATCAGCGTCGGCACGCGATTGGGCAAGAGGCCATAGACGATGTAGCTGTGCCCGGTGATCCAGCCGATGTCCGCGGTGCAGAAGTAGACCTGCCCGGTGCCCGGATGCAGATCAAAGGTCATGCGCGCCGTGAAGGCCGTGAAGATCGAGTAGCCGGCCGTCGTGTGACGAATGCCCTTGGGCTTGCCGGTCGAACCGCTCGTGTAGAGCAGGAAGAGCAGGTCTTCGCTCGCCATCGGTTCGCAGGCGCAGTCCGTCGACTGCGTCGCCACGAGTTCATGCCACCAATGGTCGCGACCAGCGTGCATCGGAACATCGTGGCCGGTGCGCCGCAGCACGATCACATGCTCGATCGACGGCGCGCCCTTGCAGGCGTCGTCCACATTGGCCTTGAGCGGAACGATCGAGCCGCGCCGCCACGCGCCATCGCAGGTGATGATGACGCGGCTGTTCGCGTCGGCGACGCGGTCGATGATCGCGGGCGCCGCAAAGCCGCCGAAGATGACGCTGTGCGCCGCGCCGAGTCGCGCGCACGCGAGCACTGCGATTGCGAGCTCCGGGACCATGCCCATGTACAGCGTGACGACATCGCCCTTGCGCACACCCAGGGATCGCAGGGCGTTGGCGAGGCGCGCGGTCTCGTCCTGCAGTTGTCGGTAGGTGATGTGACGGACGGCGTGAGCGTGTTTCGCGGACAGCGCGCGGTCGCTCGCGCCAAACGACGACGCATACGCGCTCGCCGCGTCAGCCTGCCAACCCGGCTCGCCTTCCCAGATGATCGCGAGCTCGTCGCCGTGTCCTGCTTGGACCTGACGATCGACGCAGTTGTGGCACGCATTCAGCGTGCCGCCGTCGAACCAGCGCGCATCGGGACAGGTCCAGTCGAGCACGCTCGTGAACGGCGTGAACCAGTCGAAGCCACGCGCGATGTCGCCCCAGAATCCTTCAGGATCCTGAATCGAACGCGTCCAGAGCGCGCGGTACTCCTCAAGGCTTGCCACATGCGGGCGCGCACCTGAGTTGCGCAGGAACGCCTCGCTCGGCGGGAAGACGCGCGATTCACTGAGTCCGCTGCTGATCTCCAGGCTCATGCCGCGAAGGGTAGCGGCGGGGATCAGAGAGATCGGCAGCACCAGATCAAGAGCCGGTCAGCGCGCAGCGTGCGAGCTGGCTGCAGCAAGTGCGGCGTCGATCTTGGAGGGATCCTTGCCGCCGGCCTGGGCCACATCAGGCTTGCCGCCGCCGCCGCCGCCGCAGGCGACGGCTGCGACCTTCACCCACTCGCCAGCCTTGAGACCCTTGTCGATCCAGGACTTCGGGCACGCGGCGACGATCGCGACTTTGCCAGCCGCGTCATCGATGCCCATCAGCATGACGGGGCAGTCAGTGAGCGACGCCTTGGCGCAATCGAGCGCTGCCAGGAGCGCCTGGCCATCGCCCGTGTCGAGGCGCGTCACCATGGGACCACCCGGATGGCGGGCGATCATCTCTCGCACCTGCGCGACCGCCTGCTCCCGTTCGACCTTCTCGTTGGCCTTTCGGCTTTCCTTCACGCGCTCGCGCAGCGCTTCGATCATCGGTCCGAGCGATGCACGGTCGGTCGCCCCAAGACCCAAAGATCCCTCGAGCTTCACAATCTCGTTCACTTCGGCGGCAAGTGCGGCAGCATCGAGGCGCGCAGCCTGTTCACAGCGCTCCACGAGCGACTTCGCCGCAAGGCGCGATGCCTTGGCAGCGCCCCCCGTCAGCGCGAACACACGCCGCACGCCAGCCGCGAGCGCACCTTCACTCGCCAGAACGAAGTCCAGCAGTTCCGCCGTGTTGGCAACATGGGTGCCGCCGCAGAACTCGGTGCTCTGCATGCGCCATGCAGCATCGTCCGGCGCCGCCAGCAGCGCATCGACGGGAGCGCCGATGCTCACGACCCGCACCGGGTCCGGGTAGCGCTCGCCGAAGACAGCGCGAACGCCTTGCACTGCGCGGGCCGCATCGAGCGACGCCGACTGCGCGTGCACCGTCAGACCTTGGTCGATGCAGCCGCGGACTCGGTCCTCGACCTGCTTGATCTGCTCGGGCGAGAGCGCCTTGCGCGCGGCATAGTCAAAGCGCAAGCGATCCTGCGCCACCAACGAGCCGCGCTGTTCGACATCGTCGCCCGCCACCTCGCGCAGGGCAAGGTTCAGGAGGTGCGTGCCCGTGTGGTTCTGCGCGAGTGCTGCGCGCCGATGCGTCGCCACCTGCACCGTGATGTCGTCGTTCACATGCAGCGTGCCGCTGGTGGTCCGACCGACATGGAGCACATAGCCACCCATCGTTTGAGCATCGCGCACATCAAAGGCACCATCGTTGGCGCCGTGGATCGAACCATGATCGCCCTCTTGGCCGCCGCTCTCGGCATAGAACGGCGTGCGGTCGAGCACGATCGCGCAGTCCGCGCTTCCCGTGGCCTGCACAAAGTCGCAGCCGTCCCAGATCGCACGAATCCGTGCGGTCATCGGCTTCGGCGCGTACTTCGCGCCGTCGTCCGTCGGCATGACGCCGAGCGTGCCGAGCTTCGCAATCGCATCGGGCGGGAAGTGCAGCGCGTCGTCGCCCCCGGCACCGCGACGGCTCGTCTCGCGGGCCTCTTCCATGAGTCGGTCGTACCCAACGATGTCGACCGCGAGACCGCGTTCCTCGGCCATGACCTGCGTCAGGTCGATGGGGAAGCCCCAAGTGTCGTGGAGTCGGAACGCATCGGCCGCAGCAATCGTGGCTGGCTGCGCGGCCTTCGCGCGCTCGGCGGCTTCGCCGAACAGGGCAAGCCCGCGGTCGAGCGTGCGACCGAAGGTCTCTTCCTCGTCGCGGATGATGTCGGCGGCAGCGCTCCACTTCGTCCCGATCTCAGGAAACGCTTCGCCGAGTGTTGCGGCGACGGCGGGAACGAGTCGGTAGATGAAGGGGTCCTTGCGGCCAAGCGTCTGGCGGCCGTGCCGCGCTGCACGGCGCAGGATGCGTCGAAGCACATAGTTGCGACCTTCGTTGCCTGGGCCCGCACCGTCCACCGCGGCCACCGTCAGGCAACGCACATGGTCAGCGATGACGCGGTACGCGATGTCCACATGATCAGTGAGCACGCCGCCGTACGCGCGGGCACCGGTCTCGCTGCGGATCGCATCGAAAATCGGCGACCAGAGATCGGTGTCGTAGTTCGAACGCTTGCCTTGGATCACGCTGACGAGACGCTCCAGACCCATGCCAGTGTCGACATGCTTGGCCGGAAGCGACTTGAGTGAGCCATCGGGCTCGCGATTGAACTGGATGAAGACGTGGTTCCAGATCTCAAGGACATCAGGATCGCTGGAGTTCACGAGCGCAGCCGCATCGCGACCGCCGATGCGGTCGAAGTGGATCTCGCTGCACGGACCACACGGACCCTGATCGCCCATCTCCCAGAAGTTGTCCTTCATGTTGCCCGGCAGCACACGGCTGGGCGGAAGGAACTGGCACCACAGCGCGCGCGCTTCCTCGTCGGGGTCGAGTCCAGACTTCGGGTTGCCGCCGAAGTAGGTGGCGTACAGGCGCTCGGCGGGCAGTCCGTAGACGCGCGTCAGCAGATCCCAGCCCCACTCGATCGATTCCTTCTTGAAGTAGTCGCCGAACGACCAGTTGCCGAGCATCTCGAAAAAGGTGTGGTGGTAGACATCTTTGCCCACATCCTCGAGATCGTTGTGCTTGCCGCCGGCGCGAATGCACTTCTGGGTGTTGACGGCGCGGGTGTACGGGCGCGATCCGCGTCCGAGGAAGACATCCTTGAACTGGTTCATCCCCGCATTGGTGAAGAGCAGCGTCGGATCGTCGTAGGGGACGACCGGGCTCGACGGGGCGAAGGTGTGGCCGGCCCGTTGGACGAAGTAGTCGATGTAGGCCTTGCGGATTTCAGCGGCGCGCATGGGGGGTGGAGTGTAGGAGCGGGTGACTGGCCCGCTTCGTACACTCACGCCATGCGTCGTCCCTTCGTCGGTGGCAACTGGAAGATGAACACTGGTGCTTCGTCAGCACCTGCGCTGGCCGCTGCGACAGTCGCTGAAGTCGGCGATGCCGCTCGCGCGTGCGATGTCGTCGTCTTCCCGCCCTCGTGCTACCTGATCCCGGTGCGGTCGACGCTCGGCGATTCGGCCGTCGCGCTCGGATCGCAAGATGTCAGCAGCGAGGTCAACGGCGCACACACGGGCGACATCAGCGCCGAGATGCTCCTTGAGCTCGGGGTGACGTGGTCGATTATTGGACACTCCGAACGCCGCCGCGATCGCGGCGAGAGTGATCAGATCGTGGCGGAAAAGCTTGAGATGGCCCTGGCGAGCGGGCTTCGGGCCGTGCTCTGTGTCGGCGAGACACTCGACGAGCGAAAGGCCGGCCAGGCGCATCAGGTCACCGCGCGGCAACTTCGCGCTGCGTGCGCATCGATCCGCGAAGAACAGATGAGCGATGTCGTGATCGCTTATGAGCCAGTGTGGGCGATCGGGACGGGCGTGAGCGCGACGCCTCAGGATGCGGCCGAGGCCCATCGGATGATTCGACGCGAACTCGGGATCCTGTATTCTCCGGAACTCGCCCAAGCGGTGCGCATTGTCTATGGCGGGTCCCTGAACGCGGCCAATGCGGCTGCGATCCTCGCGGACCCGGGCATTGACGGTGGCCTGATCGGGGGCGCCAGCCTGAAGGCCGGCGACTTCGCGCAGGTGATCCGCACCGCGGCGGCTCGGGGGCAACCCCAAGGAAGGCTTTGACTGATGGACTGGCTCTTCGGCATCCTCCTGCTCCTCTTCATCTTCGTGAGCATCGCCATGGTCCTTGTGATCTTGGTGCAGCGTCCGCAGGGCGGCGGTCTGTCGCAAGCTTTCGGCGGCGGCTCTGGCGGCACTGAAAGTGTCTTCGGCGGTCGCACCGGCGATGCGCTGACGGTCACCACCGTGAGCTGCTTCGTCGTGTGGCTCGTGCTTGCCTTAGGCCTGAACGCGCTGTCGAACACGCGCAGGACTGCTGCGGCGGATTCGCCTGCGCCTGAAGCAGAAGCAGCGCCAGCGACCGACACGCCGGCCACGCCGCCAGCAACCTTGACGCCAGTTCCCGCGCCGACTGCGACGCCGGCCACCGAAGTGCCCGTGGCACCCGCGCCGAGCGCTGAGCCCGCCGCTGCGCCGGCCGCAGAACCTGCACCCGCGGCACCGCCCGCGACCCCGACGCCGTAAGCGGCGGACCGACTCATGATTCGTTCGATGACTGGTTTCGGCGTGGCCTCGGCGGACGCCGATGGCGGTTCATTCAGCGTCGAGGTCCGCAGCGTCAACAACAAGTTCTTCAAGGCGACGATGCGTGTTCCGGACGCGCTCGGCGCGCTGGAAGGCGACCTTGAGGCGCAGCTGGGCAAGCGCATCTCGCGCGGCAGCGTCATGGTCACCGTGCGCGTGGCCGAGAGCGCTGCCGATCGCGTCGGTCGCATCGACGGCGCCGCGCTCGAGGCGTACATCGCGCAACTGCGCGCGGTGCTTCCACCGGAGCAGGTCGCACGGCTCGATCCATCGGCGCTGCTCGACTTGCCGGGAGTCGTTGTGACCGACGGCGCGCTCGACCGGGCCGAGCGTGCGCGGCCGGTCCTCACCAAACTGCTCGATCAAGCGTGCGATCGATTGCTCGCGATGCGCGCCACCGAAGGACAAGCACTGGCCACCACGCTGGCTGAATTCGGCGTCACGATTCGCGCGCGAATGGCCGAAATCGCCGAGCGCGCGCCGCTGGTGGTCCAGGCGTACCAAGATCGCCTGCGCGCGCGCATGACCACGCTCTTGGCCGAGGCCGGCGCGTCGGTCCGCGAAGAGGACATCATTCGCGAAGTGGCCGTCTTTTCCGAACGCAGCGACATCGCCGAAGAAGTCAATCGACTCGGTGGGCATCTTGATCAGTTCGCGCGGCTCATCTCGCCGCAGCATGCTGAACCCGCGGGGCGCACGCTCGACTTTCTAGCGCAGGAAATGCTGCGCGAGGCGAACACCATCGCGAGCAAGTCGAGCGATGTTGAGATCAGCCGCCGGATCGTCGAGATCAAGGCGTGCATCGATCGGATCAAGGAGCAGGCGCAGAATGCCGAGTGACGCCCGGGCGTCCTTCAGCACAAGCGAGATCGTCCGGGTGCTCGAGGTCTTCGGGATCGGCGGCCTGAAATCGCTCGCGGAGCTGCCGGCGGGATCGCGCAGGGCGGCCAAACTTGTCGCCACCTGCGAGGGAGGCGCGTACCTCTTGAAGCGTCGCGACCTGCTGACGGCTGGTCTCGAACGCATTCGTTACGCCAGCGAAGTGCACCGCCACGCCGCAACGATGGGCGTGCCGTGCGCGCGCCTGATGACGACTGCCAGCGACGAGCCCTTCCTTGTTGAGGGTCCGTACATCTACGAAGTGCAGGGATTCGTGCAGGGGCACCGCTTCGCGCACCAACACGATCAGGCGATTGCCGCTGGAGCTGCGCTGGCACGGCTGCATGATGCGCTGGCGACCTTCGCCGCCAGCGATGCCGCCCCGGCCTCGATCTACTGTCGCAACCCGTCGGTTCCCGCAGCGCTGCGGAAGATCGAGTCCAAGGCGACCGGACCTGCCGAGCGCGAGGTGTGCGCGGCGCTGCTGGCTCGTTACGAGCGAGCCGCGAACTCTCCGTGGCCTGAAGTCGTCGGCGTCACGCACTCTGACTACCACCCGGGCAATGTGCTGCTCGATGGTGCTCAGGTCGTGGCGATCATCGACTTCGATTCCGCACGCGTTGCGCCAATCGTGAGCGATCTCGCGAATGCCGCGTTGCAGTTCGGCATGGCGCCACTCGTTGGCGGTGATCCCGCCCGCTGGGAGCCGCGCTTCAATGAGCACTGCCTTCGTGCAATCGTGCGCGGCTACCGCAGCGTGCGCAAGCCGCCCAAGGGCACATCCGCGTCGATCGCCCCGCTCATGATCCAAGCCGCGATCGCCGAAGTGGTCGCGCCGGTCGCGCGCAAGGGCGCGTTCGGTCACATCGACGGGCGTGCCATGTTGGACTTCGTGGACCGCAAGACGCAACGGATCGAGGAATCGGCGACCGGAATCGCTACCTTGTGTGCGTGATGACCACGCTTCTGGTCCTTGCCCTGTGCGCCATGTCGGCGCAGGACGCAGCCAAGCCGCTGCCAGGCGATGCGTTCGTTCGCCAGCAGGGCGTCGTCGATGAGCGCGCGCGCGAGGATGCGCGGGAACTGGAACGCGAGGCAGAGGTCCTTCGCGCGCTTGCGCAGGCGCAAGGCCTGCGGCAGCGCGGCGTCGTGATCGCCCCGGGCTTGCGCACGACCGACGATGCGAGCCTTGCGCTCGCACGCTCAACGGTCGGTCGCGATGCGCCGCGCGCAGCGGAACTGCCGGCAGGGCTTCGCGCCATCGTGATGCGCATGGATGATCCAGCGTGGTCGGTTCGCGAGGCGGCCTCGAAGGAAGCATCGTCCGGAGCCTGGACCATGCAGGAACTCCGCAAGGCGCTCGATGAACCATCGCTCACGCTGGAGCAGCGATCGCGACTGGAAGAAGCGCTGTGGCTTCGGTGGGAAGCGAAACCGCGCGGCGCGATCGGCATCACGATGGGGCAGGGGCAAGGCGGCGTGCTGGTGACGCAAGTCCACGACGGGTTTCCGGCGTCGCGGGTGCTCCGCGTGGGTGATGTCATCACGGCGATCGATGGACTGCCGACGCCCAACAACGATGGACTCGTGGCCATCGTGCAGCAACGAGGTCCAGGCGAGCGGCTCCGATTGACGGTGATGCGTGGCGGGCCAGCTGGCGTCCCGGCAGTCGTCGCGCAGCAGCAGGTGAATGCGCAGGCGCTCGAACTCGATGTTGAACTCGGTGACTTCGCCGCCCTTGAAAAGTCAAATCCGCGCACGGCGCTTCGCCCATTCGGCCGTCGGAATGCATTCGATGCAGTCATGCGCGAGGAGCGCGACGGTTCGATGCCGCCGCTCATGCCCGTCGAGCCCGGATTGCCCAAGGGCTTCGTCGGCAGCGCGGTCGTGACGGGCGGCTCTCAGCCGGCGGGGACCAGCCTGAACCCGAAGATGGCGATCAGCCAACTCCGCAACACGCTCGAGACGACGACCGACAAAGAAGTACGCGCACTCATCGAAGAGCAGATCGCGCGCCTTGAACAGGGGCTGCGCGATGCTCAGCGCCAAGGCGGATTTGGCGTGCAGGCGAAGCCGCCGATTCCGCTGCCCGTCAAGCCAAAGCCAGACTGAACGCGCGGATCGCGCGAGCGAAGGACCGGCGATGGTGCAGTGACGCACGCTGCGTCAGCAGTTGCGCGAGCCGGTTTGGCCCATGCGCGCCGGCGCGATCACTGCGCGCCGAGCGGGTTCTTGAAGTGCGCGTCCTGCACGGGCACGACGACTTCAAGGACATGCTGGAGCACATTGGCGGGGGAGCCGATGGCGTCGACTTCGCGGATGATCGACGAGGAGTAGCAATCGAGCACGGGTCGGGTCTCGCGTTCGTAGACCTCGAAGCGGCGACGAATGACCTTCTCGTCGGCGTCGTCGATGCGGTTCTCCTTGAGCGCGCGGCGACGCATGCGTGCGACCATCTTGTCGAGATCGCGGCAGACGAGGTGGATCACCTCGAGCACCTCGATGTACTGCTCCATCTCCTTGACCTGCGCAACATTGCGCGGAATCCCATCGAGCACCAGAAGATCCTCGTGCGGCTTGTACAGGCTCAGCACCGTCTGCGCGTGGATGTTCTGGCGCCACATCTCGATCGTCAGGTGATCCGGCACGAGCTCGCCGCGGCTGGAATAGTGCAGGAACTGCTTGCCCAAATCGCTCGTCATGTCGAGAGCGCGAAAGACATCGCCGCAGGCTTGGTGGAAGAAACCAGGAATGCGTCCAAGGATCTTGCCTTGCGTGCCCTTGCCGGCACCGGGAGCGCCGAGGAGCAGAATCGTCTTGTAGCGGTTGGCCATGGGAGGGATCGTAGCCATCGTCCGCCAAGACTTGGTCACGGTCCGCGTCGCTGCGCGTTGGCCCGATAGGCTCTTGCCATGGCCATGACCACCGACACGCCATCCGGGATGAGCGGACTTCGAGCTGCGTGGACACAACGGGGCGTGGCTGCTGCCGGTGGATCGCTCGTGCAGCGGCTCATGGCCGCGCGCGGCGTGAGTTCGACGGACCAAGATCGATATCTCAAGGCAGGGCTGGCGGACCTGCGGCCTGCACGCGAACTTCCCGGGGCGACCGATGCCGCCGCGTTGATCCTTGCGCACGCGCGGGGCGGACGGCGCATCGTGGTGCTCGGCGACTACGACGTCGACGGCACGGCCGCAGCGGCCACCTTACGACACACGCTGCGTGCGATCGCGCCCGGCGTTGACCTGATCATCGATATCCCGCACCGCGCCGATGGCTACGGACTGACCGATGACGCAGTCGAACGCATGCTCACGCTGCGGCCGTCGCTCGTGATCGCCGTCGACTGTGGTATCACCGCCGTATCGCAGGTCGCCGCGCTGCGGGCAGCTGGGCTTGATGTGGCAGTGCTCGATCACCACGCGCTGCGATCCGATGGCGCGTTGCCCAACGCCTCGGTGATCGCGCATCCTGAGCGGCCTGATGCCGACTACGGCAACCCCGACCTGTGCGCGTGCGCGGTCACCTGGAAGGTCTGTTGCGAGATCATGCGCTTGCACGCCGGCGAGAGCATGAACGGCGAGCTGCGCAAGCAGTTGGCGCAACTCCTGCCGCTTGCCGCGATCGCCAGCGTGGCGGATGTGATCCCGATCCAAGGCGAAACGCGCATCATCATTCGGCAGGGTCTCGAGTGGTTCCGATCCACGGATCTGCCGGGCCTTCGGATCATCGCCGAGCGCATCGCCGATGTGGGCAAGGTGCACAGCCAGGGCGTGGCCTTTGGCATCGTGCCGGTCCTCAACGCGGCAGGCCGCATGGGTCATGCTGGCGTGTGTGCGGAACTGCTCGGATTGACCGCGAGCGAGCCTGGCGCGCGCGATCGCGCGGCCGCAATCATCGACGAACTCAAGAAGTTGAATGTCGAACGCAAGATCGTGCAGCAGCAGGTCAGTGAGCAGGTCTTGGCGACGATCGCACGCGAAGGGCTCGACCAGGGCGATCCGACTGCGGTCGTCCTAGCCAACGCAGCGTGGCCGCACGCGCTGGTGGGCATCATCGCGGCCAAGGTCATCGAACAGACCGGCCGCCCGGCGCTGCTTGGGCATGTGCAGCCCGATGGTCGGGTCAAGTGCAGTGGCCGCTCTGTCAACGGATGGGACATCGGCGCGGCGATCGGTCGCTGCAGTGAGTGGTTGGAGTCAGGCGGCGGTCACCCGATGGCTGCGGGTGCCACGGTCCGTGCGGGTGCGTTCGATGCGTTCGCTGCGGCACTGCGGGCCGATGCGTCGGCCGCATTCGCCGGTCGCTCGCTCAAGGCTTCTTTGCCTTGGGATGCGCAGGCCACCATTCGCGAAGTGGACTGTCCGTCCATCGATGCGCTTCAGGCGTGTGGCCCGTTCGGCCAAGCCAATCCGATGCCGACCTTTCGATTTCAGGGTTGTCGCTTGGCCAGCGATGCAGTGCACATGAAGCCTGGCAGCCCACATCTTCGACTGTCCGTGGCTCAGGACGGCGCGCGGATCGATGGCGTTTGGTTCGGTGCGGGCGATCTGGCAACACGACTGCGGCGCGGCGTGCCGTGCGATGTGCTCGCCGAAGTGACCGTGGATGAATGGAACGGGCGTCGAACGCCCAAGCTCTTGGTCCGCGACATCAGCTTGGCGTGATCGCCAGCGCCGCGCCGCGTTCGATCGCGCGCGGCACCAAGTTCGTACACGCGGCTTCACACCCCGCAGCCAAGGGCGAGAGTTCGATCGTGCAGTCCGGCGAACCGTCAGCGAGGCGGGGGATCGACCAGCCCGCCGACTCGAGCCAGCGTGCGGCGCGTGCGACCTGCGCCGCGATGCTCGTGACCGGGCTGTCGTCGCCGTCGGCGTTCTTGATGGGAGCGAACTCCTCGGCGCGATCGGTCTCAAGGACCAGACTCGACTGTGCCATCGGAATCGCATCGAAGACGAAGGTCTCCATCTTGATGGCGTTGGGCGTCGTCGGATCCACGCGGATGCCGTCGTCGCCGATGTGCGGCACCTTCTTGCGCGCCTTGTGCAGCGGGAGCGCCAAGCCGTGCGCAGTCAGGCGCTCCACGAATTCGCGCGAGAGCATGTGGATCGCGATGCTCCCGGCGTCGAAGCGCAATCGACCATCCCCGTCGCGCTCGGCCGCGAGTGACGCGGGCAAATCGCTGTACTCAACCACCATGGTGCGGCCCGCGGATGCACAGAACACGCCGACCTTCTCGGCGGCGTCGCGCTTGGCGACCATCTTGCTCGTCATCTCACCGCTCGAGCTTGGGTGCGCGGCGTGCACACCGACGAAGATCGGATCGACCGCATGGACGAGCGGATTGTCAACCTGGAAGTAGCTGATGTGCTCGATGCCGTGGGCGCGCATGTCATCGAGCGCACCCGAGTGGCGAAGCGCGCGCAGCGAACCGCCGTGGCCGTCTGGATTCACCGCAAGTTCATCGGGCTCGGCGAGCAGCAGCCGCCCGTCGAGCGAGAGCGAGGGCAGCGTGCCCTGAGGGAAGAACATCACGGTGTCCGCACCAAGGCCGAAGTGATCGTGGCGAACGAAGAACTCGCGCGTTGGCGCGTCGTTCATCGGGCTCGTCATGATGTACCAGCGGATCATCGCGCCAAAGCGCTGTCGTGCTGCGCGGATCTGCTCGGCGAAGACTTGAAAGAGCGGCGCTCGCGTGATCGGGGTGGCGGGGAAGGTGCCCTTGGGAGCATCCCAACCCAGTCGCGTGCCTTGGCCGCCAGCGACCATGAAGCACGCGACTTTGCCCGCGCGGACGAGCGCCTCGCCGTGTGCGCTCCACGCCGCATCGACCTGCGCCCGGCGAACGATCGTGGCTGGAGCAAGATCCGCCGGCAGCACAAAGCCACCGTCATCGTCGAGTGCCGCAGCGAGCGCATCGACCTGTTCGAGCGAGAGCGCATCGACCTGATCGAGCAGACGATCGAGCCGCACGGGATCCAAGTTCGCTGCATGGCCGAGCACATGCTCCTGACCATGGCCGGCGAGCCGCTCACGGGCCCGCTCCAGACGCGATGCGAGCGTGGTCATGGCCGCGGGCGCTCGGGCTCGGACCAACCTTCGGGACGGTGGCGGACGATCTTGCCGGTCTCGACATAGATCACCTGCTCGCAGATGTTCGTGCAGTGGTCGGCGATGCGCTCGACGCTTCGCGTGACGCTGGTCAACTGGAACGCGAAGCGCACGCTGAACTGACCCAGGGCAACTTGCTCCTGCGCGTGGAGCAGGATCTCGTTCTTGAAACGATCGACGGTGTCATCGAAGAGCAGCACCTGGCGAGCCAAGTCGGGATTACCGGTGACGAGCGCGCGATTGGAATCACGCAGCATGCCGAGCACCGAATTGGCCATGACCCGGAAGGTGGGTGGGATTCGCTCGTCCATGCGAGCTTGTCCGGCGACCTGCTCGGCGATGTTGACCGCGCAGTCGGCGATGCGCTCGAGTTCGTTGTTGACCTTCACGATCGTGAGCACGCTGCGCACTTGGTATTCGTCGGAGTTGCCCATTTGGAGCAGCGGGATGCTGGCGCGCTCGATTTCGACGTCGGCCTTGTCGATCCCATCGTCCGCGGCGATGACCGCACGCGCCTTGGTCTGGTCGTACTCGAAGTAGCACTCGGTGGCGAGCGAGCAGCACTCGAGGACGCGTTCACCCTGCGCGGTGATGTCGGAACGAAGCTGCTCAAGTCGTGCGGCGAAAGCCATGGTCGTAGGATACCCGCGCGCTTACACCCGGCGGCTTACGCAGAGCGGATCAGCCGTTGCGCGAGTGCCACCACCGAGGCCACGCAGGAGTCGATCGAGGCGGCGTCGGTGGCCAAACGGAGTTCGGGTGTTGTCGGTGCCTCGTACGGATCACTCACGCCGGTGAAGCGCTCGAGTTCGCCAGCGCGTGCTCGTCGATAGAGACCTTTGGGATCCCGCGATTCCGCCACGGCCAGCGGAGCATCGACATGGATGAGGGCGAAGGCGACTCCACTCGCGTCGTGACGCGCCCGCACGCGTGCCCGATCGGCTTCATAGGGACTCACCAAGCTCACGATCGCGACGGCGCCTGAGGCGGCAACGAGCAGCGCGGCCTCGCCGGCGCGGCGAACGGCCTCGGCGCGTCCAGCCTCATCGAATCCCAGTCCCGCGCTCAGACCATGACGGAGGTTGTCGCCATCCAGGACCATTGCGGGAACGCCGATGGCGAGCAGCGCGCGCTCAGCCGCGATCGCGATCGTGCTCTTGCCCGCACCGCTGAGTCCGGTCATCCAGATTGTGCACCCTGCGCGGCCGAGCGCCGCGCCGCGCTCGGCGGGCGTGGCGGCTCCATGCTGCCAGACGACGTTGGACGAGGCGCCATCCATCGATGCGCGGACGCTAGCACATCGTCTAGGCTTTGGTCGCATGGCGCGTGGCCTGACCCATCTGGACGAGCTCGAAGCCGAGTCGATCCACATCCTGCGCGAGACCGCCGCGAGCTTCGAGCGGCCCGTCCTGATGTACTCGATCGGCAAGGACTCGACGGTGCTGCTGCATCTGGCGCTGAAGGCGTTCGCGCCCGGCCGGCTTCCGTTCCCTGTTCTGCATGTCGATACGACCTGGAAGTTCCGCGAGATGATCGCGTTCCGCGATGCGACGGCAGCGCGGCTTGGACTCGACCTGCAGGTGCACATCAATCGTGATGGGCTCGCACAGGGCATTTCGCCGATCACGCATGGCAGCAAGGTCCACACCGATGTCATGAAGACGGTCGCGCTGCGCCAGGCGCTCACGGCTGGCCGATTCGACGCCGCGATTGGCGGCGCGCGACGGGACGAGGAGAAGAGCCGCGCGAAGGAACGCATCTTTTCGTTCCGCGATGCGAACCACCGATGGGATCCCAAGGGTCAGCGTCCGGAGCTTTGGTCGCTCTACAACTCGCGCGTCCATCCGGGCGAGAGCATGCGGGTCTTCCCGCTCTCCAACTGGACTGAGCTCGATGTCTGGCTCTATGTGTGGAAGCACCGGCTGCCGGTCGTCGATCTCTACCTTGCGCGAAATCGGCCGGTCGTCGAGCGCGACGGCGCGCTCATCATGGTCGACGATGATCGTCTGCCGCTCAAGGCGGGCGAGCGCATCGTGCAGCGCCGCGTGCGGTTTCGCACGCTCGGCTGCTACCCGCTCTCGGGCGCGATCGAGAGCGATGCCGACACGCTGGAGAAGGTCATCGAGGAAATGCTGCTCGCGCGCACGAGCGAGCGTCAGGGGCGCCTGATCGATCATGACCAGAGCGGCAGCATGGAAGAGAAGAAGCGCGAGGGGTACTTCTGATGACCCTTCCCACCTTCACCGCCGGCGAGGATCTGCGCGGATGGATTGAGCGTTACGAGCGGCTTCAGCTCCTGCGCGTGCTGACCTGCGGCAATGTCGATGACGGGAAGAGCACGCTCATCGGCCGGCTCTTGCACGACACTGGGCGCATCTACGACGATCACCTGAAGGCGCTCGAGGCCGACAGCCGCGTGCACGGCACCACGGGCGGCGGACTCGATCTGGCGCTCGTCGTCGATGGCCTGAAAGCGGAGCGCGAGCAGGGGATCACGATCGATGTCGCGTGGCGGTACTTCACGACGGCCCGCCGCGCTTTCATCATCGCTGATTGCCCGGGCCACGAGCAATACACGCGCAACATGGCGACGGGCGCGAGCCACTGTCAGTTGGCGATCAGCCTGATCGATGCGCGCTCGGGCGTGACCACGCAGACGCGTCGGCACGCCACGATCGCCGCCATGCTCGGCATCCGTCATGTCGTCGCCGCAGTGAACAAGATGGATCTGGTCGATTGGAGCGAGACGCGGTTCCGAGAGATCGAGTCGGAGTTCTTGGCGTTCTGCTCGCGCTTGGGAATCGAGCACGCGGTCGCGCTGCCCGTCAGTGCGCTCACTGGTGAGGGCGTCGTCCGACGGACGGAGGTCATGCCCTGGTTCAGTGGCCCGGCGCTGCTTGAGTTGCTTGAGCGTGTCGACCTTCCTGGACCGAGCGGCGCGGACCCGTTCCGCATGCCGGTGCAGACGGTCCTTCGGCCCAACCTTGACTTTCGTGGCTTCGCAGGCCAGATCACCAGCGGTGATGTGGCGGTGGGCGACCGCGTGCGCATCATGCCACGAGGCACCGAGGCACGCGTGGCGCGCCTCGCTCGGCCCGACGAGTTTGGAGGCGACCTTGAACGCGCCCAGGCGCCCGAAAGCGTCGTGATCTGTCTCGATCGTGAAGTCGACTGCAGTCGCGGTGATGTGATCGCGTGCTTCGGCGGGGCCAGCGACATGCGCGTGGGCCGACGCATTGTGGCAGACCTCGTGTGGATGGTCGATGCTCCGCTCGTGGCTGGACAGAGCCTGCTCTGCAGAGTTGGAACACGCATCACGCCGGCGCGCGTGGTGCGCATGATCCACCGACTCAAAGTCGACACGCTTGCGCACGAATCGGCTGAGTCGATGGTGCTCAACGACATCGGCCGCGTGGAGTTGGAGTGCGAGGAACCGGTGGCCTTCGATCCATACCGCGTCTCGCGCGGCACCGGTGCGATCGTCCTGATCGATCGCTTGACCAACGCCACGGCTGCGGCAGGCATGATCCGTACGGGCGATCCGACCGAACGCGGCGCTCACTGGGATGACCAGGCGCTCGAGACGGTGTCGTCGCCAGTCAGTGGTGTGTCCGCAGCCGAACGCGATGCGCGTTGGGCGCAGCGGCCATGCTGCGTGCTGCTGCATGGTCCGCCCAACACAGGCAAGACCGAAGCAGCGTTCGCGCTTGAGCGCGCGCTCTGGGATCTTGGCCATGATGCCGTCGTGCTCGATGGTCAAGGCATGCGCAGCGGGCTCTCGAAGGATCTTCGCTTCGAGCCTGGCGATCGCAGCGAGAACCTGCGTCGCGCCGCCGAGGTCGCTCGGCTGCTCATGGAACAAGGGCGCGTGGTCATCATGTCGTTCGTCGCGCCGCAGGATCATGTTCGCGAGCGCGCGCGGGCTTTGCTCGGTCCGGACCGCTGCCTCTTCGTGCACGCAAGCGACGGCTTCGAGATCTCCAACATCGTTGCCCAACTCGCCTCGCGCGGTTTGATCGGTCGCCGAACCGCTCCCTGAGGCCAGCGCATGATCGAACTCGGATGCAACATCGATCACGTCGCCACCGTGCGCCAAGCGCGTCGCACCTGGGAGCCGTGCCCGGTGCAAGCCGCGCGCGAGGCGCTCGCCGGGGGCGCGGACCACATCACCGTCCACCTGCGCGAGGATCGTCGGCACATTCAGGATCGTGATGTCGAGCGACTTCGAGCCGAGGTGCCGGCGCGACTGAACTTTGAAATGGCCGCGACCGACGAGATGGTCGAGATCGCCCTGCGGATCAAGCCCCAGCTCTGCATGCTGGTTCCCGAGGGTCGCTTCGAAGTCACGACCGAGGGCGGGCTCGATGTTGCGGGGCAGGAAGCCGCACTGGCCGTGCAGGTGGCGCGGCTCCGACAGGCGGGCATCCTCGTGAGTGTCTTCATCGATGCGCTCCCGCATCAGATTGACGCCGCCCGACGGATCGGTGCCGGAGTGTGCGAGATCCACACCGGTCCCTACGCACACGCTTGGCACGATGAAGGTGGATTCGGGCCGCGGACGCGGGCCGAACTTGAACGCGTCGCGTCGGCCGGGCGCCACGCGTGCGCTGCCGGGCTCTGCTTCAACGCTGGGCACGCGCTGCACTACGAGAATGTCAAGCCCATCGCCGCGCTGCCGGGAATCCGCGAACTCCACATCGGGCACGCCATCGTGAGTCGAGCCGTCTTCACGGGTCTGCGTGAAGCGGTGCGTGAAATGAAAGCGCTCATGATCGAGGGCGCCTCGGGTCGCTGATCGCTCGGCGCATTCGCCCTCGGTCGCTGATCGCTCGGCGCGGGCGGCCTTGGGTCGTACACTTGCGGCATGCCACGGATCCTCGGCACCTACACCGCCATCGTCACGCCATTCTCCAACACGGATGGCTCGATCGACCTCGCTCGCCTTGAAGACCACATTCGCTTCCAGGCTGCTGGTGGCGTCACCGGCATCGTGCCGTGCGGTACGACTGGCGAAGCGCCCACGCTCAATGAGCGCGAGCAGGCGGCGGTCATCGAGACCTCGGTGCGCGTTGGCAAGCCGCTGGGCTTGCAGATCGTCGCCGGCACGGGGAGCAACTCGACTGAGCATGCCATCCATCTGCATCGATCGGCGCACGCCCTTGGCGCTGATCTCTCGTTGCAGGTTGCGCCGTACTACAACAAGCCCTCGCAGGAGGGGATCTACCGCCACTTCATGGCCGTGGCCGACAGCTGCAGTCTGCCGATCATGCTCTACAACATCCCCGGTCGCTGCGGCGTGGCAATCGCGCCTGAGACCGTCGAACGACTTGCTCGCCACCCCAACATCGTGGCGATCAAGGAAGCGACGGGCAGCATGGACAGCGCGAGCGAGATTCGTCAGCGCTGTGGGATCACGATCTTGTCCGGTGACGACACGCTGACGATCGCATTCGCGGCGGTCGGTGCGGTGGGCGTCGTCAGCGTGCTCAGCAACATCGTGCCCGAGCGCGTGGCAAGGCTGTGCTCGCTCATGCAGTCCAACGACTTCGCGGCTGCGCGCGGCGAGCATGCTTCGCTCTTTGCGCTCGCGCGCGGCCTGCTCACGATCGACACGAACCCCGCGCCGATCAAGGCGGCCATGCAGGTCTTGGGTCGCGAGAGCGGTGTGCTGCGATTGCCCATGTGCCCGCTGCCGGCGACTGGTCTGGCTCGTGTGCGTGATCTTCTGCGAGCAGTCGGACTCGAGCCCGCGGCGGACTTCGCCGGGGCGATCCAGTGAACGACATCGATCACCCGCGCTACGAACCGACGGCGCTGCCGTACCGCGTGGCGGTGCTCGTCTACCTGTACGACCACGAGGGTCGGCTGCTCCTTCTGCATCGTCGCAAGGCTCCCAACGCCGGTCTGCACTCGCCGATCGGCGGGAAGGTCGAGATCAGCCTTGGCGAGAGCCCGCACGAGTGCGCGCGTCGCGAGGCGATCGAGGAGAGCGGCGTGGTCCTTGCCGACCGCGACCTGCGGCTGACCGGCATCGTCAACGAGCGCGCCTACCAGGGCGAGAAGCACTGGCTGATCTTCCTCTTCGAAGCCACACGACCGATCAGTCACGAGGAGGTGACCGCCTACGAGTTTGACGAGGGAACGCTCGTGTGGGTGCCCATCGCGGAGGTGGCGTCCATCGGCATCCCTGAAACCGATCGCACGATCATGTGGCCGAGCGTGCAGTCGCACCGCGGTGGCTTCTTCATGGTCGACATCGACTGCTCCGGTGGATCCATCGACCACCGTCTTGTCGAGAGTTGGAAGGCGCGATGACGACGGGCTCCGGATCGCCGCAGGATCCGCCGCGCGAGCCAGCGCGGGAGCCGCTTCCGACTGATGCGACGATCGATGCGGCGGGAAAGCACGCGCCGCCGTTGCACGCAGCGGACACGATTGCCCCGCAGCGCATCGATCAGCCCCCGGTCTGTGACGGTCGTCAGGGATCGGCGCCGAGTCCTGAGCCCAGCGTCTCGCTGCGTGACTCGGTCGCTGCCGCGATCCGCGCCGCACGCGAGAAGTCTGGCGAGTGGATCGGGCCGTACCTCTTGGTCGAGCCCTTGGGCGAGGGTGGTTTCGGTGCGGTCTGGCATGCCGAGCGTCGCGAGCCGTATGTCCAGCATGTGGCGTTGAAGCTCATTCGCGCGGGCATGGATTCCGAGAGCGTGCTGTTGCGATTTGAGCAGGAGCGACAGGCGCTCGCGCTCATGGACCACCCGAACATCGCTCGCGTGCTCGACGGCGGCGTCACGCCGTCCGGGCGGCCGTGGTTTGCCATGGAGTTCGTGAAGGGTGAGCCCATCACGGCGTACTGCGAGCGCCACTGCCTTGGGTTGCACGAACGGCTTGAACTCTTCCTGCAGGTGTGCGACGCCGTCCAGCACGCGCACATGCGCGGGATCATTCACCGTGATCTCAAGCCCGCCAACATTCTCGTGAGCGAGCGCGATGGTGCTGGAGCTGTCGCCAAAGTCATTGACTTCGGCATTGCCAAGGCGCTCTCGTCGCGGCTTGCGGATCACGGCGCACAGACCGGCATCGGGCAGATGATCGGCACGCCGGAGTACATGAGCCCCGAGCAGGCTGAGCCCGACGCGACCGACATCGACACGCGCGCGGATGTCTTTGCGCTTGGCGTGGTGCTCTACGAACTGCTCGTGGGTGCCACGCCGTTCGATCCAAAAGTGCTTCGCGCGCAGGGATTCCAGCACATCCAACGCACGATCCGCGAAGTCGATCCGCCGTCGCCGAGCGTGCGGCTGACGACGCTGGCGCGCCAGGATCCAGAGATGCGCGAGCGCATGGAGCGCGCGATGCGCCGTCGCATCGATGAACTCGCCCGGCACCTGCGATCGGAACTCGAGCTCATTCCGCTGAAGGCCATGCGCAAGCAGCGCGAGGATCGGTACGCGAGCGCCAGTGATCTGGCGCTGGATGTGCGCAACTACCTGTGTGGGCGACCGCTCCTGGCGGTGCCGGAGAGCCGCGCGTACCGAGCTCGAAAGTGGGTCCGCCGTCATCGTGGTCTGGTTGCCGGGGCGTCGGCGGTCCTCATTGCGCTCGTCATGGGATTGATCGTGTCGCTCGTCGGTTGGCGCGAGGCTGCCCTGCAGCGCACGCAGGCCGAGCGACGCGAGCGCGACGCGACACGCGTGATGGAGTTCATGACGCAGACGCTTGCTGGCGCGAATCCGATGGATGGTGGGAGCGCCGATGTTTCGCTCGCCGACGCGCTCGATGATGCCGTGCGCCGTCTGGACACGGGCGAACTGGCGGGGCATCTTGAGAGCGAGGCCGCGCTCAGGCTTGAGGTGGCGCGCGTGTTGCGGGGGCAGGGGGACCCTGCGCGGGCGGCTGCCCTGGCGCAGCAATCCGCGCATCTGTTCCTGGAGTTCGAGGGCCCGTCGCCGAGCGTGGCGGCGGCGCTGACCGAGCAAGGATTGGCGCTGCTCGATCAGGACGCCGCGGCCGCGGCGTTGCCGGTGTTGATGCGGGCGCTTGAAATCAACGAACAGGCGTTGGGGAAGGACGCCGCAGGCATCGTTGGCAATCTTGCCAGCATTGCGCTCGCGCAGGCTGCACTTGGTCAGGTTGATCGCGCCATCGCGCTGCACGAGCGCGCTCTGTCGATCGCCGTCGCGGCGTATCCGGAGCAGCACGCAGTTGTTGCCGCGTGCATGGGCAACCTGGGGGACTTGCTTGCGACGATCAATCGGCTCGACGAAGCCGAATCCCTGCTCGCGCGATCGCTCCAGATGCGAGAGTCGCTTCTTGGTGGTGCGCATCCCGATGTCGCGGAAGCGCAGAACAACCTCGCGATGGTGCGCTGGGAGCGCGGCCAGCGCGGCGATGCGGACCGGCTCTTCAATCTTGCGCTGGCGAACTACGACCGTTCGTATGGACCCGCGCACGAGTACACGCGGACCGTGCTGGAATCGCTGCGCGACCTGCATCGCGAGTGGGAAGCCGCCGAGCCCGGCAAGGGCCACGCCGCTGCGGCAGATTCGTTCGAGCGGCGGTTGCACACGCCGGTCCGGTCCGCCCCCTGATCACACGCCCGCGGCGCGCTGGCACAGGTCGCAGAGTTCACTCGCGCGGGCATCGTTCGCGGCTTCCGCGATCACGCGCACGATCGGTTCTGTGTTGCTCGCTCGAAGGTGGACCCATCCGTCGGCGAAGTCCACACGCACGCCGTCGATGTCGCTCACACGCTCCGCCGCGAAAGTCGCCTTGACCTTCGCGAGCGCTGGCGCGACCGCGGCCATCCCACCAACCGAGGCCAACTCCATCTTCCGCTTGATCATCGCGTAGCGGGGGAGCGAGTCCACGATCACCGAAAGCGGCTTGCCCTCATGCGCGAGCAGTTCAAGGACGAGCGCCATGGCACTGAGCGAATCGCGGACCCAACAGACGCCGGGCAGGATCACGCCGCCGTTGCCCTCGCCACCAAGGACCCCTGCAACGGGCCGCAGGCCAGCCACGACATTCGCCTCGCCCACGGCCGTCCGCACCACGCGCGACCCCGGGAACCGCGCAGCGATGTCGTCGATCATGCGGCTCGTGGACAGGTTCGTGGCGAGCGCGCCGCCTCCCGTGCGCTGGAGCATGCGCAACGCCGCCAGCACGAGCGTGCACTCTTCGCCGATGAAGCGTCCGGTCTCGTCGACGATCGCCAAGCGATCGGCGTCAGGATCCTGCGCGAACCCGCACGCCGCGCCGGGCGTCGATCCCGTCGTGTGCGCCAGTTCGACCAGATTCTGGACGAGCGGTTCCGGTGTGTGCCCAAACACGCCCGTCTGCTCGCCAAACAGGTGCGTCACGCGGCAACCAAGCGCCTCGAGCAGCATGCGACCGCCTTCGCAGCCGCTTCCGTTGACGCTGTCGAGGACGACGGCGAACTGCCGCGAACGGATCGCGGCCGTGTCGACCAGCGCGAGCACGCGGTCGCAGTGCACGCGCGCAGCGCTCGGATCCTGCGTGACACGGCCGGTCTCAAGCGGTCCGCACCAATCGATGCGGCGCTCCTTGAAGCGAGCCACGATCTCCTTCGCAATCGCTGGTGGAGGCGCCAGCCCGTCGCCATCCAGGCACTTGATGCCGTTCCATTCGATCGGGTTGTGACTGGCCGTGATCGCGATGCCGCCATCCGCTCGATGGTGACCGATCATCACGCCGACCGATGGCGTCATCGCCACGCCAAGGTCGATCACATCGCACCCCGTTGCCATCAGGCCGCCGACTGCTGCAGCGGCGAGCGGTGGTCCGCTGATGCGGCCATCGAGTCCGACGACCACGCGTGGCCGCGCCTTGCCGGTCGTGGCCTTCAAGAATGAACCGAATGCTCCCGCGTAGGCAGCGGCGACTTCGGGCGTCATCGTCATGCCGACGATGCCTCGGGCACCACTCACGCTGAGCATCAGGGGGGCGTCGTGCGCTGTCATGACCACGGACTCTATCGAACGCTGCACGCCGGCGGCGTGACAGGCATTCACGAAACGCCTCGGAACGCATGACGACCATCGCTATACTCGCTTGATTCCATGTTCGAACTGAGCGTCCAGCGGGTGTTTTCGGCAGCGCATGCCATCGTGATGCGCGGCGAGCGTGAACCGCTCCACGGTCATGACTGGAACCTTGAACTGATCGTCACGGCTGATCGACTCGACGACGATGGTCTGCTCTGCGACTTTCACGCGGTGCAGGCGGTCGTCGATGAGGTGATCCGTCCCTTCCAAAGCAGCAACCTGAACCAGGTTGCGCCCTTCGATCGCGTGAATCCGACAGCCGAACTCGTTGCCAAGCACATCGCCGACGCGACGGCCGCTCGACTCCCCGTCGGCGTCCGCGTCGTCCGCGTGCGCCTGACCGAAGCGCCCGGCTGCGCCGCCCACTACCACCCAAGGCACACTTGACATGGCCACCGCCCGAAAGAAGCAACTCAGTTCCGGCCCGCCGATCCTGACGAGCCCTGAGCGATTTCTCTGTCGCGACCTTGCGTGGCTCGAGTTCAACCGCCGTGTGCTGCACATGGCGCTCGATGCACGCACGCCGCTCTTGGAACGAGTTCGCTTCCTCACGATCTACTCGAACAACCTCGACGAGTTCTTCATGAAGCGCGTCGGCGGCATCCGTCACGCCGTCGAGACCGGCGAGATGCAGCCGGCATGCGAACCGCTCACTCCTGCGACCCTGCTGCATGAGGTGCGCCAGAAGGTGCATGCACTCTCGCGACAGCAGAGCGCGTGCTGGCGAGACATGGTCCGCCCCGCGCTTCGCGAGTCTGGCATCCGCGTCATGTCGTGGGACGAACTCGATGCCACTGAGCGCGCCCAGTCGGAAGCGTGGTTCCGGCGCACGGTCTTCCCGATCCTCACGCCGCTGGCCATTGACTCTGGGCACCGCTTCCCGTTCATCTCGAACATGAGCGTGTCGCTGGGTCTTGTGCTGCGCCGCCCTGGCGAGAACGAGGCGCTCTTCGCGCGCGTGAAGGTTCCCGATGTTCCCACGCGACTCTACGAACTCGAGCCGGGCCGGCGCTATGTCCCCGTGCTCGACGTCATCCGGCACAACCTCGATGACCTCTTCCCGGGCATGGAGATTCTTCAGGTCATGCCGTTCCGCGTCACGCGCGACGCCGAACTCGAAACCGATCAGACCGATCCCGAGGATCTGCTCCAGGCGGTCGAGCAGAAGCTCAAGAAGCGCCGCTTCGCGGAAGTTGTGCGGCTCGAGGTGGCTCCCGGCGCAAGCCCGCGCATCCTTCGCTTCCTCATGGAGGAATTGCAGCTCGGCCCCGAGGACATCTACGAAGTCGACGGGCTGATCGATCACGGCATGCTCAATGCTGTGGCGGACCTGGATCTCCCTCAACAGAAGTTCAGCAAGTGGTCGCCGCTTCCGCCCGCCGGTCTTGAGGACGACGAAGCGGACATCTTCGCCCGCATCCGACAGGGCGACCTGTTGCTGCACCATCCCTACGAGAGTTTCAACGACAGCGTCGAGCGGTTCATCGAGCAAGCCTCGCGTGATCCGAAGGTGCTCTGCATCAAGCAGAGCCTGTACCGAACGAGCGGCGACAGTCCGTTCATCGCCAGCTTGGTCCGCGCCGCCGAGGCGGGCAAGCAGGTCGCGGTGCTCGTCGAAGTGCGCGCTCGATTCGACGAGGCTCGCAACATCGAGTGGGCGAAGAAGCTCGAGCAGGCGGGCGTGCATGTGGCGTATGGCGTGATCGGCCTGAAGACGCACACCAAGACCAGCCTCGTCGTGCGACAGGAAGGCCAGTCAATCCGCTGCTACGGCCACATTGGCACCGGCAACTACAACAGCAAGACCGCGCGGCTCTACGAGGATCTGGGCATCCTCACTTGCGATCCGTCGATCACCGAGGACTTGGTCGGGCTCTTCAACTACATGACGGGCCGATCACTCCAGGCTCAGTTCAACAAACTTCTCGTGGCGCCGACCACCATGAAGCGATCGTTCATCGAGCTCATCGAGCGCGAGGTGGCGATCCAGCAGAAGGGTGGCACCGGCAGGATCATCGTGAAGATGAACCAGCTCG
This sequence comes from Phycisphaerae bacterium, assembly GCA_016873315.1. Taxonomy (GTDB): domain Bacteria; phylum Planctomycetota; class Phycisphaerae; order Phycisphaerales; family SM1A02; genus SYIB01. Next base: position 26,213 of record VGXL01000015.1, read on the forward strand.
AAGACCGCAGCGTCATGGATGAGCTGTATGCGGCAGGCCGCGCGGGTGTGCAGGTCGATCTGATCGTGCGCGGCTTCTGCTGCCTCCGCCCTGGGGTCGAAGGACTCTCACCCAATGTGCGGGTACGCTCGATCATCGGGCGATTCCTTGAGCACAGCCGCATCTTTTACTTCGGTGGGGGGCACTCGGACCCGCTCAAGGGCGACTATTACATCGGCAGCGCGGACTGGATGTACCGAAACCTCAACACGCGCGTCGAGGCCGCAGCACCCATCGAACTCACCGCGCACCGTCGCCACTTGTGGAAGATCCTGTCGTACTGCCTCGAGGATCGCAGGCAGTCGTGGCTCATGGGGCCCGATGGCCAGTTCGACCCTGTCTCCTCCGATGGCGTGGACGCTGCCGATCCATCGATGCTCGGCCTTCACCAGCGACTGATGGACGATGCCCGCGCGGAGTTCATGCGTCGTCACGGCGGCGACGATCGCATCGGGCCGTGAGTGGCCACGCAAACTTGGCGTGAGCCGCATGGCAGGGCGAGCTCTTGCGGTGAGCGATCGCTCTGCGCGTGCGGTGCGTTCAGGGAGCGGTCGGCTTGGCGTCGGGCAGGGTGCCATCGACGGCCGTCGGCGCCGGAGCGTCGCCCGCCGCCTTGATTGCTGGTGTGCCGGCGAACGGCACGGTCGGTCGGCTGAAGCCTGAATCGAACAGGATGTCATTCAGGCGACCAGCAGCGATGTAGGAGAGCTCGCCGCTCACGGTCCACGCAGTGATGGACGATGGGAGCACGACGGGCAGCGACTCTTGGACCATGTCGCGCGGCGGAACGGTTCGCGTGGCGATCCACTCGACGCGGCCGCCTCCGGCATCGAGCGTCCAGCCATCGAGCACGAGTTGGGAGCCACTGGCGTTGTGGACTCGCACGATGAGCGCCCACTCCTGCATGGTGCCGACCTTGGCCACAGGAACGGCTTCGACGACTTCGACCCGCGGTGTTGTCCCGCAGGCGGCCAAGAACGCGGGCACGGCAATTGCATGGCGGGCGGTCAGTCGCATGAAGGGGACTCTACACGCGTCGCGCGCACGCACGGGGCGTACCATCGACCCATGCCTCGTGGACATGCGACGATCCTGGCTGCGTGGTTCGCGATGGCGGCGGCGGCCGGTCTTCGGACGAGTGCGCAGCAGTCCGCGATCACGCCCACCGTGGCTGATTCGCCGACGGCCGCAGAACTCATCTTGCGCGCGGACGAGCAGGCGGCAACGAACCCCGGCGAGAGTGCGCGTCTTGTCGCGGAACTCCTGCGAGATCTCGCGGACAGGCTCGTGCAGACGAAGCATCCAGGCGTCTATCAGGGTGTGGCTGATCAGGTCGCACAGTTGCTTGCACACCATCCTGCGGTTCTGGAGCGATACCGCGGCGAGACGAGCGCACAGGCGCGCGAATGGCTGGCCGATGGACGGCTGATCGAGGTCGCCACGCGATTCGCTGCAACCGATGCTGGGCTTCAGGCCATGCTGAGGTTGGCGGGGCGCGCCGTTCAGGACGCTCGAGCTGACGAAGCCGCGGCGTGGTTGCGGCGCGCGTCGATCCATCCATCGGCTGCGCTCGATCCGGCACCTCGTCTGGCGCTCGAGGCGTTGGCCGCGTGGGCGGCAGAGGACCGCGCGATGTGGACCGAGTCCCTGACGAAGCTCTCCGCCGTGCCAGGTGTGGCGCAAACACTCGTGGATGAGATTCGTGCGATGGGCGAGCCGACCGAGTGTGCGGAGCGCCCGGTGCTCGCTGATGTCGCGCCGGATACCGCGGCTGCCGTTCCGATGATGCCGTGGATCGAAGCATGGTCGGTGCCATTGCCGTGGTCGCCGGCATCGATCCGCAACCGGGGTCTTGCGTCCGGCGACGGGATGGTGGTGCCCGATGACGCAACCCGTGCGCAGGGCACGCGCCTGCACACGATGGTGCCGATCATCGATGGGGGCGATGTCATTGTGGCCGATGGCCGCGTGGTGACCTGCTTCGATCTGCTCACGCACACGATGCGTTGGCAGACCATGATTGCGATCGATCAGGCGTCCCGAAGCGCCGACACCATGCTCACGCCATGCGTGGTTGATGCGGAGCGGGTCCATTCGGTCGTGTCCATCGGTGAACTCGGCGGAACGATCTCCTCGCGCGTGGTGACCGTGCGCCGCAGCGATGGACGCGTGCTGTGGCAGCGCTCGCTCGAAGAGCCGCTGGGTCTGCTGCCCGGAGGTCTGCGCGTGGCGGGTTCGATGGCGGCAGCTGGCGATGTGCTCGCCGTGCCGTGCATGCGTCAGAACGGCCGTCTGGAGGTCGCATGCTGGCTCATCGGGCTGGATGCTGAAGACGGCTCCACGCGATGGGCGGTGCCGATCGGGGCTGCCAACGGACTGCTGCCCGACTTTGGCGGCGTCCCCACGATTCGTGGCGGCATGGGGGCGGTGTCGCATCGCGGCCTCGTGCTCGTGGGCACGCTGGTCGGGACGGCGGCGTGCGTCGAAGCGGCAACAGGTGCGGTGCGTTGGATCGCGCGCGATGAAGTGTCGCGCACTCGGCAGCCGCCGCCTCAAGAAGCGTGGGACGCATCGGTACCCGTGGTCGATGGCGATGCTGCGTGGTTCCTTCATGCGGATGCACGCGTCGTCATGCAGCGTGCGCTCGCGGATGGCGCGCTGAAGCTGACCCAAGCGCTTGGGCAGGGCGAGCCGTTGGGCGCTGCGCAGTACCTCGTGGGCGGCTCGGGGACCATCGTTGGCGTGGCAGGCAGCGGTGCACTGTCCGCGGTGAGCGCACCTGATCTGACTGGGTTTCGATGGCAGCTTCCTGCAATCGTCAGCGAACCCTTGGTGGGACGGTTGGTGTTGGCGCGATCGGGGGATCGAACGGTCATCCTTCTGCCGCGCGCCACGCGCGTGGATCTTCACGACCTCGCCACGGGAGCGTCGATTGGATCGATGCCCGTTCGACGCAGTGGATCGATCGGCGTGGGCGATGATCGCGTCGCGATCGCGTCCGAGATGAGCCTGCAGGTCTGGGGTCGCGGCGAACAGATCGTGGCGGACCTGACGGACCTGGTCGCACGCGGCACGGCGAGCGACGCGGAGATCGCGCTAGCCGAATCAGCCTTATCGCAGGGGGACGCAGACCGTGCGATGGACATGGCCAAGCGCGCGCTTGCGCGACTTGGTGCGATCGAGCACGATGACGATGCGACGGTGGCGCGTTCGCGTGTCGTCGATGTGCTGCTCGAACTCGTCAGGAGGAGCGCCGAGGGAACCGAGGCGATTGAGGTGCTGCGTCAGACGGCGTTGTTGCCGTCCCAGTCGTTGCGCGTTGCGCTGGCGCTCGCTGATCGCCACGCGTCGCGTGCGGAGTGGTCCCAAGCCGCCCGCACTCTGGCCGATGCCATGCCGACGCTCGAGAGCGATCCGCTCGTCGAACGGAGCGGCGCGCGTGTGCGGACGAGTCAAGTGCTCTCGCTCGCCATGCAGCGGTTGGTCGTCCGGGCGCATACGGCACGGAGCACCGCCATCGAAGAGGCCGCCCACGAAGCGGCCCGGTCTGGCGCGTTGGTGTCGCCTGAGTCGTTCGCCCGCGCGTGGCGCGGGACCGTGGCCTCGATCCGGATGCTGATCGAGTCGGGCGAAAGCGCTCGAGCGGATGGACGACTCGACGACGCCAGCCGATCCGCGCAGCGTGCGGCACTCATCGTGCTTGAACGGGCCGAGGCAGGACTGCCGATCGATGCTGCACTCGTCGAGCGAGTCGCTGCTCGCGTCATGGAGGTGGGTTGGGGCGACCTTCTCGCGGTCAAGACCCTTCGTCGATTGCACCGACTGGCTCCATCGGCCGCGGCGTTCACCGCGCTCGCCGCCGCGGACCCCTGGGTCGTCTCGCCGCGACTGGCCAGCGCGGGCGGCGCGCCACGCAAGGGACAGCGGGCGATTCAATTCTCGGCGACCCTTCCAGCACTCGATGTCTTCGCGCGGCAACAGTCGACGCCTGATCGGGGCATCCTCGTCGTGAACCAGCAGTTGGTGGGGATCGAGGGATCCACGCTCGCTCCGGAGTGGGCCCTCGACCTCGATGACCCATCGCCCGGCATCCTTCGCGTGATCCCGACGATGATGGTGCTCGAGCGCACGATGACGCTGCCCGGTCGGCTCCGTGGGGTTGACCCCGCGACCGGCACCGTGACATGGTCGATCGAGGATCTCGGCGTGCTGCTTGGCCCGGTTCAGCCGATCGTCGGTTGGCGCGATGACGAGAATGTGCTGTCCCGGCGCGGCCAGTTCGCTGCGGTCCCGTTCGGTGATGGTGCGATTGCGGTCCGCGGCGATGGCAGCTGTGTTCGGATCGGAGCCGATGGACACACGCTGTGGACGAGCGGGCGCTCCCTGCCGATCGTCGAGCATGCGCAAGCGGCGATGGGTGGCGTCGCGCTCGTCGGCATGTCGCTGAGTTCCGAACCCTCGCTCACGCTGCTCTCCTCGGCTTCGGGGCAGGAGCGTGGTCAGGTCCAACTTGAGGGCATGAGTTCAGCAGAAATGGTCGAGTCGACGCTGTGTGGATTCCTCGTCACGCGCGGTTTGACGAGCACGCTTGTGGAAGACACCGAGACGGGACCGAGGATCCTGTGGGAGCGCATGGCCCCGCCCGCAGCCACGCGACGGATGGCCGCGGTCGTCTTGGACGAGGCGATGTTCATGGGCCAACCGACCGATGGGTCGTCTCGGATTGACCTAGAAGATGGATCGAGCACCGCGCTGGATTGGGAGGGCGGGACGACCGGAGCCTGGACTCCATTGCTCGAGCTCGCCGACGGATTGCTCTTCGCGAACGGGGATCGCGTTGTCCTCGCACAGGCGAGCGGACGCATCATCGGCAGCGCGCGACTCGCTCCGGCGGCCACGCCCCAATCGGCCATCGAGTGTGATGGAGGCGTGATCGTCCAGTCGCTCCAAATGCCGGAATTGCCTGCAATTCAAGGGGGAACGATGTTCACGCTCCTCGATCTAGCGCAGGGTCTGCGTCAGGTTCGCCACCTCGCGCGGCTCATGGTTCCCGTCGGCTGGCGGCGTTCGATCGTGCTCGATGGCTGGATCCTGCAATTCGGTGAGGACCAGTGCATCGCCATCCCGATTGGGTCGGGTTGACAGACCGCCCCGATCCCACGATAGTCCCGCCCATCGGAGGACCTATGCCATTCATTGCGGCCAGCGGCCGGACATTCGCCAGCCTCATTGCTCCCTCGCAGGGAGCCCTTGGTTACGACGAGGACGACACCGACGCCTTTGAGGCGATCGACGATGATGACGACTTCGGCGAGGAGGAGTTCGCAGACGAGGATGGCCTCGACGAGGACGAGGAAAAGGACGGCGATTCCACGGACGCCGAGAGCGACACGGAGGAAGACGACGACGACTTCTTCGACGACGACGACGAGGATGACGACGGCGATGACGACGAGGATGAGGACGAGGACGAGGACGAGGACGACGACGAGGATGAGGACGAGGACGACGACGACGACGAGGATGAGGACGACGACGAGGATGAGGACGAGGACGAGGACGACGACGAGGATGAGGACGAGGACGACGACGACGACGAGGATGAGGACGACGACGAGGATGAGGACGAGGACGAGGACGAGGATGACGACGAGGACGACGATGACGACGACGATGACGACGATGACGATGACGATGACGACGATGACGATGACGACGAGGACGAGGACGAGGACGAGGATGACGACGACGACTGAGCCTCGGTGACTCCAACCAAACACTCCAAGGGCCGGCCAAGCGCCGGCCCTTGTTCGTTCAAGGGGATTCAGCGATCGAGATGGAGCGCCTCAACCGCCCCGCGGCGGCGCGATCGTCAGGCGGTAGATCCGGAGCGAGCGTCCAATGGGCCGCGCGAGCATCGCCGTACGGCCCTGTGACTGCAGCACGATCCATGTCCCTTCGGCGACGAGGACGCGTTTCGTCGCGTCGGCCCTCGGGCCAGAACATGCCCAGACCCGGTCACTCGACGACCACACGCAGTGCTCACCGCACTGGAGCATGCCGATGGTTCCCTCGGGAAGCAGCGTTGGCGCCTCATCGGATCGTGGGCTCCACGATGCCAAGCGACTGAACCTGGGGTGGTAGAGCAGCGCCGTCGACCCTGTGGTGCAGGTGGGACCGATCGCGCTCACGCATTGCCATGCCACCTCCCGGGTCCCGCGCATCGAGAGGAGCGCGCTGCGCAGCATGGTCGGCTCGCTTCGGGCAGGCGAAGCGTCGAAGGCCATGGCGCGGAGCACGCCGTCGCGGATCTGGATGACGGTGAGCACGCCGTCGATCATGCACGGGCCGCTCCACTCCACGCCGTCAGTCGCCGCGATCGATGGCCCTGCGCCATCCGCGCGTGGCAACCACGAGCAGCGGACCCACTCGAATGCAGCTTGTTCCACGCTCCACGACCGTGCGCCGGCCGCTCGACGGCACCAGATCATGACGATTCCGTCGCCGTGATCCTCCACCCAAGCGTCCGTATTCGTCGCTCCGTCCTCAAGCAGCCACTGCACGGCGCCATCGCTCGGGGACATGACGCCGATCCGGCGCGCGCCGCCGGGTTGCGGCTCCTCGACGATGGCGCCGCCGCCCTCACGATTGATCCACGCGCGGCCCAGCAGCAGATCCGGGCCCTGCGTCCGAGGCAGACCGAGTCCGCTCGGTTCGATGGGATAGATGGTGACGGTGCCGGCCTTGCGCTTGGGTGCGTCCGTCGTGCCCAGCCTCGTCGCCCAGTCGGGGACGCTGTCAGCCTGCACCGCCATCGCGCTGCCATCGCGAGCGACGACGGGCATCGTGAAGCCGTCCCAAGCGACCTCACCCAGCGACACCAATCCGAACTCGACGGACGCAAGCTTTGGATCTTGTTCGGCCGACGGCCGAACGCTCGCACTCGACGGCGCGCTCGAACAGCCCGTCATCCACAGCGCGGCGATGCTCACGACACCGATCGCCACGAACGCTCGCACCAGGACTCCCGTGACCGCCAAGCCCCTTGTCGCGTCGCCCACCTCCCGCAGGTGGGTCCGGCGCAGTGGGGTCGGCGACCGTGCGTCAGGGCGTCGTGGGGGGCTTGGGCGCATCCGGGATCATCAGTTCGCCGCTCGGCAGGCGCTTGGTGGTCGGGTCATCGAGCAACTTCTTCGGGTCGCTCGGCAGCGGCTTCTCAAGCTCCTTGAGCCGCTCGAGTTCCTTCACGTTGTAGTTCATGTTGAACTCATCGGGGTTCTCGATCACGATCGGCGTGACGAAGATCAACAGCTCCTTCTGGGCCTTCGAGTTGTCGACGTTGCCGAAGATGAAGCCCAGGCCAGGGATGTCCTTCAGGATGGGGAAGCCCGTGTCGTCCTTCGTCTCCGACTCGATGCGGATGCCGCTGAGCACGATCGTCTGGCCGTTCTTGACGGTGACGGCCGTATTGGTCTGGCGGCGGTCGATCGTGGGGTTGTCGCCCACGCCGGCTGCGGCGATGTTCACATTGGAGAGGAGCACCTCGATCTCCATTGCAACATTCTTCTCGTTCGTCACGCGCGGCCGCACATTCAGGCCGATGCCGACGGCGATCTGCTCGAAGCTGGCCGTGGTGCCAGCCGCGTCGCTGGTCGTGCCTGACTGGAACGGCACATCCTGGCCGCTGAAGAACTTGGCTTCCTTGTTGTCGGTCGTGACGACGCGCGGTTGCTGCAGGATCCGCACGGCCGTGTCCTGCGCGAGCGACTGGAGCACCACGGTCGCGTCGACGCCGAAGTCGA
>VGXL01000016.1 GCA_016873315.1 Phycisphaerae bacterium
CTGCTCCACGCCGTGCGCTTGCCACCTTCGCCATGACCCTCGGCGGCGTGAAGCGGGTCTTGAGCGGATCGCTCCGCTCACTCGGAGTGCTCGCGACCACGATCAGTGCGTTGTCCACGGGTGGCTCGGCGTTTGCACAAAACCAGGAGCAGTCTGGGCAGGTCCTGCAGTGGGGGCTACAAGGCAGTCTCCTGCCCGGGTCGCTGCTTCCGTACACGCAGGTCGCCTGTGGCCAATGGTTCACCTACGCCCTCAAGAACGACGGGACGTTGGTGGGTTGGGGGTCCAACTGGATTGGCCAGATCAACACTCCAGCGGGCTTGGCTGGCGTGACGCAGATCGCGTGCGGCTCGGACCACACCTACGCCCTGAAGAACGACGGCACGCTGGTCGGTTGGGGCAGCAACGAGTTTGGCCAGACCAGCACTCCTGCGAATCTCGGCGGTGTGGCAAAGGTCGTTTGTGGCAAGTACCACACCTACGCCCTGAAGAACGACGGCACACTGGTCGGTTGGGGCGCCGGTGGACCAGGGCAAAGTGGGATGTACGACTTCGGCCAGTCCGTGACCCCGACGGGCCTGACGGATGTGATCCAAGTCAGCTGTGGCGGGTTGCACACCTACGCGCTGAAGAGCGACGGAACGCTCATTGGATGGGGCAGGGACTTTGAGGGGCAGATCAAGACTCCAACTGGTCTGAGCGGCGTGGCGCAGGTCGCTTGTGGCGAATGGCACACCTACGCGCTGAAGAACGACGGCACGCTGGTTGGATGGGGAGCGGGCGGGTCCGGTCAGACCGGATTTCCGCATTTCGGTCAAACCGAAACGCCGAGTGATCTGAGCGGCGTCGTGCAGGTCTCCTGCGGCAGCCTCACCACCTACGCCCTGAAGAATGACGGCACGCTGGTGGGATGGGGCGGCGGCGCCATGGGCGAGGGCGTCACCCCCGCCGGGCTCAGCGGCGTGACGCGGGTCGCCTGCGGTTGGGACCACACCTACGCCCTGAAGAGTGACGGCACCTTGGTGGGTTGGGGATACAACCTCTTTGCCCAAACCAGCACCCCAGCAAACCTCAGCGCGGTCACGCGTGTTTCCTGCGGCGGCTACCACAACTACGGCCTGAAGAGCGACGGCACGCTGGTGGGATGGGGGGACAACAGCTCCGGCCAGACCGGCACACCCGCGGGCCTGAGCGTCGTCACGCAGGTTGCATGCGGTGAGGCCCACACCTACGCGCTGCAGATCAACGGCACGCTGGTGGGCTGGGGCGACAACTTCTCCGGCCAAACCAGCTCGCCCGCGGGCCTCGGTGTCGTGTCGCAGGTCGCCTGCGGCAGCTCCCACACCTACGCCCTGCAGATCGACGGCACACTGGTGGGATGGGGCAGTAATCAAACTGGCCAGATCGATACGCCAGCGGGACTGAACGGCGTCACGCAGGTCGCTTGTGGCAACAAGCACACGTACGCCCTGCGGAGCAACGGCACGCTCGTGGGGTGGGGAGCTGGTGGAGCCGATCAGTCTGACGACTTTGGGCACTTCGGCCAGACGGTGACTCCGGCGAACCTCAGCGGCGTGACGCAGGTCGCCTGCGGCAGCTACCACACGTACGCCTTGAAGACCAACGGCACGCTCGTCGGGTGGGGATGGAATCACTACGGTCAACGAACCACCCCCTCGGGACTTGGCGTGGTGACCCAGGTGGCCTGCGGTTTTGGCCACACCTATGCGTTGAAGAGTGACGGCACGATCCGCGGATGGGGCGACAACTGGTTTGACCAGACCACGACCCCGGCGGGCTTGCGCGGCGTCACGCAGGTGGCCTGTGGTATCGACTTCACCCTTGCCGTGTTGGCACCTGAACTCAGCACCTGCACCAATCCCGGCGGCTCTGGCACGGCGACGTTGACGACGAGTGGATCGGCGTGGGAGAACATCGGTGTGTGGACCTGGTCGAACGGTGGTGGTCCGCAGGTGCCTGGTCCGCTCTCAGCTGTCGATCTTGGTACATACGGATCTGTAGGCAGCACATGCGATGCGCAAGCAGCGAGCTTGGTGGCTCGAAGCGGGAGCACGCTCTTGATGCCGGTGGATCTGTCGGTGCCTGCGTCTGGTCAGCCGGATCATTCGATCGATGTGAGCGGTACGGCGACCTTGGCGGGTCGCATCTGGCTCTTGGGATCAGGAGCGAGCGTGCTGCCAGCCGACCTGAACATCCCGGTCCTTCGCAGCGGGAATCCGGTGGGGAACTTTGACATCATCCAGACGACGGTGCCTGCGCCTCAAGGGAAGTTCTTGGCCTTGGTGCCGAGCGCTGGTGCGCTGGGTCAGACGCTGTACTCGCTGCGTCTCTTGGATCTGACTGGGAATGCGAACCTGACTGGTGCGAACACGGGTGGCTTCTCCGGGAGCGCTGTCGCCGCGGAGGCGATGGACTGGAACGGCGACGGGTTTGACGACTTGGCCTTGGCGATCGACTTTGGTCCAGGCCAGCCCGGAACCTTGCAGGTCCTCTTGAACGACGGTCAAGGGAATCTTGGTGGCACGAGTGTGCAGGTCTCGACGGCGCCGAGTCCGAGCTGCCTTGCGGTGGGCGATACCAACGGCGACGGGAAGATTGATGCGGTCGTGGGCACGACGAGCAACAACCGAGCTCAGGTGTACCTGAACAACGCTCCGAGCCAGACGCCTGCCTTTACGAGTGGCTTCACCTTGAATCCCAATGGAACCCCACGGAGCGTGTGCGTGATTCCGCCCGCTACGAGCTACATGGGTTTCGGGGGTGGTGGAGTGGGCGTGGGCAGCGGTGGGAGCGGAGATGCAAGCGGCGACAAGGCGAGCATCTTCAGTCCATCGACCGGTGATGTTGAGCAGGTGATCGCACTGCCCACAACGCCGACGACGACCACCACGCGCGGTCGTCGCGTGGCGACAGGCGGAGCATCGAGCACGACGCTGGGCGGAACCGAGCTTGGCCGTGTGGTGGTGCTCGATCCCGGCCCGACGGGGTCATTTGCGATCACGCAGGTGATGAATGTGCCTGGTGTACCAGTCGGCCTTGACTTTGTGGACATGGACGGCGACGGTAAGGATGAGGTGGTGACCGCGAATGCGAATCCCGTGCAGCAGGGCGTTGGGAGTGCGTACCCGGTCTTGACGCTCTTCCGTGGCCAGACCGGTGGCGGCTTCGGGAGTGCGGTGCCGATTGCGCCGACTGGTGCAAGCAGCGGACTCGATGTGAGCCTGATCGACGCGGACGGTGACGGCGACCGAGACATCGTGAGTGTGCAGCGCACGGTGGGGACGCAGTCCAAGGCCGTCGTGATGCGAATCGACACGACGGGCGCAGGCGGTCCGATGACGATCGGTGCGGAGACGGACCTTGGTGCATCGGCGCCGATCTTGAGCACGCGCGGTGATCTTGACGGCGTGGGTGGCGAGGATCTCTTCCTCGTCGACCAAGCAGCGAGTTTCACGGGCGGCGGCGGTGCGCCGGTGGCCAAGCCATACTTGGGTGAACTAGGCAACGCGTGCCCTGCAGACATCGACGGCGATGGCCAGGTGAACGCGAAGGATCTCTCTGCAGTCTTGGCGCAGTGGGGAGCGAGCGGCAACGCCGACACCAACAACGATGGTCTCGTCGACGGCAAGGACCTGGCAGCAGTCCTCTCCAGCTGGGGTCCCTGCGGTCAGTGACGATCGATCGTCGTCACTTCCCCGCGCGTTCAATCGCCGAGACCACATCGCCCGGCGTGTAGAGCTCGCTCTTCCAGATCGGGCCGTCCTTGGGCGACACGATCACGAGCAGCGGGATCGTCGCGCCGCCTGCCGACTTGAGCCGATCGCCGCGGGCGGGCACGCCGCTCGTCAGGTCGACCTTGAGCGGCACCACCCCGTGCGCTTCGAGCGCATCGAGCACGGCCTGTGATTCGAGCACGGTCTTCTCGAGCGTCTTACAGTTGATGCACCAATCCGCGGTGAAGTCGACCATCACGATCTTGCCATCCTTGATCGCAGCGGCCTCGCGCTCGGCGGTCCAGGTCTGCCAGTGGATCGCTTCGTAGGTCATTGACCATCCGATCAGCGCGCTCAGGCCAGCGATGAACAGCCCGACGCCGCCGAACACCGTGCGGTTGCGCGGGCTCTTCGCGAGCTTCAGTGTGCCGCGCACGAGCCAGAGTCCAGCCCCAATGCCCGAGAGCGCAACGAGCCACCAGTACGCGTGACTTGGTTCTTCGAGATAGCCGTTCACGCCGCTGCCAACGAAGTAGATGCCCGCGGCCAAGAGCAGAAGTCCCATGCACTGCTTGAGCAGTTCGCCAGCCGCGCCGCCGCGCGGCATGCGGTCGACCAAGCGTGGATTCATGCTGAGCAGCAGATACGGCAGCGCCATACCCAGACCGATCGATGTGAAGACCAGCATCACGGTGCCCGGATCTTGGATCTTGATCGCGTAGCCCGCCGCGGCGCCCATCAACGGCGCGGTGCACGGCGTACTCAAGACAGCGGTCATGATGCCGAACACGAAGCTTCCGCCTGCGGATTCCTGCTTCGTTTCGATCGAATAGACCCAGTTGGGCAACCCGACGGTGAAGAAGCCTGCCATCCCGATCGCCATCACGCAGATGAAGATGCCCACGGCGATCGTGAACCATGGCAATTGGAAGAGCGCATTGAGCTGCGCGAAGCCCTCGAGTGACTTGATCCCGGTGCTCGCGAGCGCGAAGAGCGTGCCCAGTGCGACCCAGAAGAAGACGACGCCCAGGCTCATGATCCCGCCCAACTTCAGCATGCGGCCCTTGGTGCCAGCCGCGCGCGACAGGCTCATGATCTTGAGCGGGATGACGGGCAGCACGCACGGCGTGAAGTTCAAGAGCACGCCGCCGAGCGCAGCAAGCAGTGCCAGCAGCACGAGCCCTGAACCGCGCGGATCGATCTCGAAGCGAATCGAGTCGGTGAGCTTGAACTCCAACGACATCGGGGCCGCTTCGCCCCCACGGATGCGCCCAAAGACCGCTGGATCGAATCCCGCGAAGAGATCACCAGCGGGCGCGGTTGTGGCTGCGCCGCCGAGCTTGAGCGAGATCGTCTCAGTCACATCCGCCGGAGCAAGGCATGTCGCGCTGTCGCAGCTCTGAAAGCCAGCCTGCACCGTGAGCGTGACGGTTCCGGTTGCACCGTGCGCGATCGTGACTGGCACGAAGACCACCGAGCGGCCTTCGAAGACCGCGTAGGACAGCTCGCCGTCGCCAAGATCGGCCTTGACCGTGTGGACCTCGGGCCACTGGGCGAAGCCGTCGTGCACGATGGCCTTCGCGGCGTCGCTGCTCGTCACGGAGACTGTCGTCGTGACGGCGCCGATGAACTCAGCGGTGCCTTCTGGAAGCTTGCGCTGGTTCGGCCAGGTGTGCCAACCTGGAGCGATCGTGAGCTCGACCGCGACCACCAGATCGGCACCCGCGGCGGGGCTCGTCGTCGAGGCGACGACCCGGACCTTGACCTTGTCCGTGCTCAGGCCGGTGCCGGCGTCGGCGGGCTCGCCCAAAGGCGCAGAACCGGGGAAACCACCAAGGCCGGGCGCCTGCGCGACCGCGGCGGGCGTGGCCCGGACCAGCAAGAAAAGGGTCAGAACGATCGCTGCAGGGAACGCGAAACGGGTCATGGGGCCATCCTACGGCTGGGCCAGCGCGTGGTTTGCCGTTTCCGCAGTGACGGGGAAATCGCTAGAATCTCGCCTCCCGCCGGGTCGTCCGAGCGGGACTCGTCTCTCGCACCCCTTCGTTGAAACGGCGCATGCTTCGATCCATCGACAGCCTGCTTGCCCGCCTGCTGGCGGGTTCCGCTTCGACGGCCTACCGCTGATGGCGCGCTCGCGCGTCCATCCTTGGTCGGCCGGCGTCGGTCGCGCCTTGCTCCCCGCTTGCGGGAAGGCAGGGGGCGCCTAGCGCCAGGGAAACCACCATCTGGTGGTGCAGAGCGACGAGCCACGCGGTTGCCGCAACCGCCGTGGCTCGATGTGTTTTTGCGCGGCGACAACTCACCAACCTTCCAATCCATCAACTCAGCACGCCAAGGACCAGACCATGAACCAAGAAACGCTCCGCATCCTCGAATCGATCGCCCGCGAACGCAGCATCGACCGTGAACTCCTGATCCAGGACCTGGAGCAGGCCATGGTCAGCGCTGCGCGCAAGCACTTCAATTCGCTCGATCCCGAGGAGTTCGGCTGCGAGATGGACCGCCTCACCGGCGCCATCACGCTTTGGCGCAATGATCTGGAGACTGGCGAGCGCGAGAACATTCCGCTCGCTCGCTTGGGCCGCATCCCTGCGCAGACCGCCAAGCAGGTCATGATCCAGCGCTTCCGCGAGGACGAACGCAGCAGCCTGCTCGACCAATTCAGCAAGCGCCAGGGCGAACTCGTCACGGGCGTCGCGCAGCGTTACGAGGGCAACGCGCTCATCGTGCAGATCGACCGCGCCGAGGGCTTCATGCCGCGCAGCGAGCAGATCCCCGGCGAGCAATTCCAGCCCGGCGATCGCGTGCGATGTCTCCTGCTCGATGTGCGCGACGCGGGTCATCAGGTCAAGATCGTCCTCAGCCGCGCGCACCAGGACTTCATTCGCCGCCTCTTCGAGGCCGAAGTTCCCGAAGTCGCCGAGCGCACCATCGAGATCAAGGCCATGTCGCGTGAGCCGGGCTTCCGCACCAAGCTCGCGGTCGCGAGCATCGACAGCAAGGTCGATGCCGTCGGCGCGTGCGTCGGCGTGCGTGGTAGCCGCATCCGCAACATCGTCGATGAACTCGGCGGCGAAAAGATCGACATCGTTCGCTGGAACGAGAGCAGCCAGATCCTGATCTCGAACTCGCTCAAGCCCGCCGAAGTCGAGGAAGTCAGCCTGTGTTTCGAGCTCGGCCGCGCCACGATCATCGTGCGCGACGACCAACTGTCGCTCGCCATCGGCCGTCGCGGTCAGAACGTGCGCTTGGCCGCACGCTTGACTGGTTGGGACGTCGACATCCTCACGCCGCCTGAGTTCCAGCGCGGCCTCGAGATCCTTGAGGAAACCGTGCGCGGCGTCGAAGGCGTCACGGACGAGATGCTCGACCGTATGGGTGTCCTGGGCCTCATCAGCGTCTTTGACGTCGAAGAGGTCGGCGAGGCGATCCTCGTCAACGAAGCCGGCATGGGCGAAGAACTCGCTGTTGCAGTCGTCGATGCGTGCACCGAGCGTGCCAAGGTCGTCGCTGCCGAGCAGGAAGCCGCCAAGCAGGCCGAGGCCGAGCGCCTTGCTGCCGAAGGCGGCGACGTGGTCGATGGCATCCTCGGCGGTGGCCAATCCGCCTCGCCCGATGCGGCGAGCGAAGCCGCGGCGGACGACATCCTCGGGCGTTGAACGCTTCAGATTTCCTTCACGATTCAGAATTCTCCAGACCAGCACGACTGACCGGAACCACCACAGAAAGAGCACCGCTTGAGTACTCCCAAGGGCAGCAAGATCAGAATCAGCCAACTCGCCAAGGAGCTGGGCGTCACCAGCAAGGATGTCGTCGAGAAGTGCCAGCGCGAGCAGATCGACGGCGTCTCGAGCGCCGCATCGACGGTGTCGGTTGGCCTTTCGCTGACCATTCGTGAGTGGTTCTCAGGTGCTGGCGGCGGCACGGCCGTCGAGACGGCCGAGAAGGTCGATGTCGTCGAGGCGAAGAAGCGCGCCACGACGGCCAAGTCGAAGAAGAAGAAGGGCGACGAGGCTTCTGGCGATGCGCCCGCGCCAAGTTCGACCAAGACGGTTGAACCCAAGCCCGCCGCGGTGAAGGCCAAGGCCGAAGGTTCCGCCCCGGCACCCGTGGAACCGGCCGCGCCCGCGGTTTCCGCTGCGGCGCCGGCTCCAGCCGCCCGCGCCGCTGAGACGGCTGCTGCTGGCACGCCCGCTGCAACCAAGGCCGCTGCAACCGCTCCGGCAGCTCCGGCTGCGTCGAGCGCCGCAACCGCGCCTGCGACCACTTCGACGACCACTTCGACCACTACGCCCGCGGGTCGGCCGTCCAGCCTGACTTCGGGCGTCGTCCGCACGGGAGCAAGCGGCGTTGCGCCCCGCACGCCTGCGGCGCCTGGCACCACAGGCGGCACGCCGCCGACCGCCGGTCTCGGTTCATCGGGCACGACTGGTCCATCCGGCCCCACGGGCACCACGCCACCCGCGCCAGCGCGGCCGACTTGGCGCCCCAGCGACACTGGTCCGCGTCCGGTTCCCAACGTTCCGCGCCGCCCTGAAGTCGTCAAGCCAGCAGGGCAGATGCTCTCGCAGCCGACCAAGTCGGCGCTCTCGGGTCCGCGCGTGGTGCGTGTCGAAGAACCCGATCGCATCGCAGCACCGCGTCCTCGAACCGGTCCCGGCATGGGCGGCCCCGGCAGCGGCCCTGGCCGAACGGGTTCACGACCCGGTGGCTTCGGTGGAACAGGTGTGCGCCCCGGTGGTGCTGCCGGTCCAGGCGGCGCTGCGCGCGGCCGTGATGATCGTCGTCCTGGTCCCAACGACAAGCGGCCCGGCGGTCGCGCGGATGGCGCGGGCGGCCGCAGCGCGAAGGCTGGCGGCGATGCGCCGTTTGAGCCGTGGCGCGCACAAGACCTGATCGACCGCGAAGGTCGGCTCACGCGTGCGGGTGGCTTCTTCAAGAGCCACAAGGCCACGCCCGGTCGCGGTGGCCCCGGTGGTCGCCTTGGCCCCGGTGGTCGCGCGCAGGCTCAGAAGAGCAGCGGTCCGGTCAAGATCGCTGAACCAATCGTGATCAAGGAACTGAGCGCCGCCACCGGCGTGAAGGCGACCGACATCCTGAAGAAGCTCCTGCTCTCGGGCACGATGGCGACGATCAATAGCGTGATCGAAACTTCGCGCGCTGAAGAGATCATGCTCGAGTTCGACATCGTGCTCGAAGTCGCCAGCGAGCAGACCGCCGAAGACGCGATCGCGAGCCAGTTCGCGCAGCGTGAACGCAAGGACGCGCGTCCGCGTTCGCCGGTCATCACGATCCTTGGCCACGTCGACCACGGCAAGACGAGCCTGCTCGACCGCATCCGCAAGGCCAACGTTGCAGCGGGCGAAGCGGGCGGCATCACGCAGGCGACCAGCGCGTTCATGGTGCCAGTCAAGGCCGGCGACACCGAGCGCACGCTCACCTTCATCGATACGCCCGGTCACGAAGCCTTCACCGCCATGCGTTCGCGCGGTGCACGCATCACCGACATCGTGGTGCTGGTGGTCGACGCCGTCGACGGCGTCATGCCCCAGACGATTGAGAGCATCAACCACGCGAAGGCGGCCGGTGTGCCGATCGTTGTGGCCCTGAATAAGGTCGACAAGCCCGAAGCCGGCGTGAAGACCTTCCAACGCATCTACGGCCAGCTCGCCGAGCACGGCCTGAACACGGTGCCGTGGGGCGGCGACGTCGAAGTCGTCAAGACCAGCGCGCTCAAGGACATCGGCATTCAAGACCTGCTCGACATGCTCGCGCTCGTGTCCGACATGAAGGGCATCGAGGCCGACTGGGCTGGCAACGCGCAGGGCGCGGTGCTCGAAGCGCAGATGGAAGAGGGCCGCGGTCCCGTCGCGCGCATCCTCGTCCAGGAAGGCGTGCTCAAGAAGGGCGATTCGATCGTGATCGGCCGCGCATCGGGCCGCATTCGCGACATCGTCAACGACCGAGGCCAGCGCGTGACGGAAGCGATCCCCGGAACGCCCTGCGCGGTCAGCGGTCTCGATGAGCTGCCGGATGCCGGCGACAAGTTCTTCGTGGTCGATTCGCTCAAGGAAGCCGAGCAAGCCGCGAACGAGCGTCGTCAGGCCGAACGCCTGCGCGAACTCGCCGCGCCGAAGGTCACGCTCGACAACATCCTTGAACACATCGGCAAGGACAAGGCCAAGGAGCTTTCGCTCGTGGTCAAGGCTGATGTGCAGGGCAGTGTCGAAACGCTCAAGGCCATGCTTCCCAAGATCAGCGTGGGCGACCTCAAGGTGGTCGTCAAGCACTGCGCGGTGGGCGGCATCAACGAGAGCGACATGCTGCTCGCCGAGACGACTGGCGCGATCGTGGTTGGTTTCAACGTCACGACCAACGCCAAGGCGCGCGCCCTCGCCGAGTCCAAGAAGATCGATGTTCGCCTGTACGACGTCATCTATCACATCAGCGAGGACATCGAGAAGGCGCTCAAGGGCATGCTCGAACCGACGGTGCGCATCGACGTGCTTGGTCACGCCGAGGTGCGCCAGGTGTTCCGCATCTCCAAGGTCGGCGCGATCGCGGGCTGCTACGTCACCGATGGCACGGTCGAGCGCAACGCGCAGATCCGCGTCACGCGTGGTGGCATCGTCATCGAGAAGGACCGCCGGCTCGAACAGCTCAAGCGGTTCAAGGACGACGCCAAGGAAGTGCGCTCCGGCAACGAGTGCGGCATGAAGATCGTCGGCTACGACGACATTCAGGTTGGCGATGTGCTCGAGTGCTACAAGTCGGTCGTCGTGCGCGAAGGCAGCGATGACTGAGCGCCGCCGGCCCGCTACCTCGCTCCCCGGCATCGCCGGCAAGGACGAGACGCCGATCCGCCTGCTGCAGTGGGCGAGCGTCATCCGACGCGCGTTGCAGCAGCGCTTGTCCGAGGGGCTCGCCGACCCGCGCTTCCAGGGTCTGGTCTCGATCGTTTCGGTCGAGGTCTCACCCGATGAGCAACGCGCACTTGTGCGCGTGAGCGTGTCGCCTGCGGATCGCGGCCGGCTTGCGGTCAGTGCGCTCCGCAGTGCGGCGGCGCACCTGCGCCACGTCGTGCGCGACGAGAGCGCGCTGCGGCATGTGCCGCGGCTCGACTTCGTGCTCGACGAGAGCGGGCATCGACAGATGAGCGTTGAGCAGGCGATCGCCGAGGGCTTGCGACGCGAGGGCATCGTTCCGGGCTCGGATTTGGGCAACGAAGGCGTCGAGCCGATTGATCAGGACGGATCCGATGACGGTTCCGAGGCAACCACCGACCAGGCAGACCACACGTGACCACCACCATGACCGCCAAGAAACCACAGTTCCACCAGACCAAGTTCAACGCGCTCGTGAAGCGCCATGAGCAGCCTTCGCACACGGCCGATCCCAACGCGGTCGATCCGGTCGCGCTGCTCATCTCGAGCTTCCTCATGTACGACGCGCCGACCCACATGGCCGAAGCCGCCATGCAGAAGATCCGCTCGGCGACGGTGGACTTCAACGAGTTCCGCGTGAGCCTCGTCGAAGAAATGGTGCACATGATCGGTGTGCGCTACCCGCGCGCCGAAGAGCGTTGCAAGGCGCTCCGTCGCGTGCTGTACGACATCTTCCGGCACCACCACAAGGTGAGCTTGTCTCATCTTGAGGGGCATCCCAAGCAGCACATCCGCGCGTACCTCGACAACCTCGACGGCATGATTGCGTACGTCTCGAACCGAGTGTGCCTGCTGCGCTACGGCGTGCACGCGATCCCGGTCGACCAGACGACGCACGAGTTGCTGATCGAGGAAGGCGCGCTCACGCCCACGGTGTCCCTCTCGGATGCGGCGGGCGTGCTCGAGCGCAACATCCGCGCAGGGCACGGACTGGAGTCGTACTTCGCGCTGCAGGCCGCAGCGGACAAGCGACACGCATCGGGCCCCAAGGCCGCTTCGAAGTCCGCGAAGGCGGACAAGGCCGCAAAGCCTGAGAAGTCCGCCAAGGCAGCGAAGGCGGGCTCCAAGTCCGCGAAGTCCGCATCGGGTGCAACGCGAACCAAGGTCATTGCGCGCTCGAAGGGGAAGTGATTCCCACGCGAGCCGCAGAGCGTCGGGAGAGCTGAGCGAACGACGGATCCAGTTGGATCCACGGCACGGAGCACGAACGCCATGGCTGGTCACAGCGCCTGGAAGAACATCAAGCACCGCAAGGCCGCCGTCGATGCCAAGCGTGGCAAGCTCTGGTCCAAGGCGAGCCGCGCGATCATCATGGCCGCCAAGTCCGGTGGTGGTGATCCGCGCTTCAACGCTGGCCTTCGTCTGGCCATCGACGAAGCCAAGGCAGTGAACATGCCCCGCGACACGATCGAGAAGGCCGTGAAGAAGGGGACGGGGGAACTCGACTCCGAGTCCTACGAGGCCGTGCGCTACGAGGGCTACGCGACGGGCGGCGTGGCGGTGATCGCTGAGTGCTTGGTCTGCAACGTCAATCGCACGGCACCCGAGATCCGCACGATCTTCGACAAGAACGGCGGCAGTTTCGGGGTGCCCGGCAGCGTCAGCTACTCCTTCGCGCAGCAGGGCTCGATCATCGTCGACGGCGAGAAGGCGAGCGAGGAACGGCTGATGGACATCGCGCTCGAGGCCGGTGCGCAGGACATTCGTGACGTCGGTGGAGCCTGGCAGGTGCTCACGGCTCCCGCGGCGCTGACCGAAGTCAAGGAAGCGCTCGAGGCGGCCTCGATCGCGATCGAGTCAGCGGAGATCGCGTGGATTCCCGGCATGATGGTGCAGGTCGATCCGGCCGCTGGTGCAGCCGTGCAGAAACTGATCGATGCGCTCGAGGAGCACGACGATGTGCAGAAGGTCTTCACGAATGCAGAATTCGCCGAGTGATGCACTTCGTCTGATCGCACGGGTTGTGGCGTTCGTCGCGCTCGTGCTGCCGTCCACTGGATGCGCGATGGGCACAGCGTCACGGCCCTATCCGGGCGTGGATGTCGATCGGTTGTGGGCGTGCACGGTCGCGGTTGCCGAGGATCCGACGGTCGAGCAGTGGCACACCGTCGAGAACAACGCCTGGGTCAGCCGCGGTGATCGTCGCGTCGAAGTCATGCGCGTCCTCGAACGCGTGCTGGAGCAGGAGGGGGCCAAGCCCGAGTACCAGCGACAGACCTGGTCGATGACGCTCCGCGTGCTGCCGGCGGCACCCGAGGGGGATCCAGAGACTGGCGAGGTGCGCACGGATCCAGAGGTGCGGATCGAGTCACGAAGCAGTCGTCCACCCGCGCAGTTCTGGATCTTCGCCGACGACATGCTCGATGCGATCGATGCGCGCGTGAACGATCCGGTTGTGCGGCCCACCGTGGCGCCGACCAAGCAGCCACCGCGCTTGGGGCCGGTTGTCCCGGGCGGTCCGCTGCAGTCGCCGTGAGCATGTGGTGGCGGTCCGGCGCGCACAGTGTGCCGAGCCCCGCAGTCGCATGGTTGGCTACGGCGAAGTCTCGAGCCCCGCTTGCTTGAGCGCACGCTTCGCGACATGGCTGATGACGCTGAACGCAGCGATGAGCGCCACGATGCCGATGCCGAACCAGAGCCAGCCCTGATCCTTGATCAGCGCCTGGATGTCGCTGGCGCCCGTGGCCGCGCCGGCCGCTGCGATGCCAGCGGCTGCAATCGTGCGCGGCGTCATGCCGATCGCGGTGCCGGCCATGAACGGAAGAAGACGAACGCCGGTGCTCGCCATGGCCAGGTTTGCAATGGCGAAGGGCGAGTTCGGCGGCAGGCGGAGCAGAGCGACCAGCCACATCAGTCGAAGTTGGTGCGCGCCGACGAGCGCGGTGCGAATCGCGCGCGCCTTGGGACGAGCGTCGAGCCACGATTCGATGCCCCGACCGCTGACGAGTCGCGAGAACGACCAGCCGAGCAGCGCACCGCCGACGCAGCCGGCGATCGCCGCGGGCGCGCCGAGGGCCAAGCCGAACACCCAGCCACCAAGGATCGCCTGCGCGTAGGTCGGAAGAATGCCGAGCCCGCTCGAGACCGCGAAGAGCAGGATGTATGCCGGGATCCCACGCGAGGGATCCTCTTTGAGCCACTCGCCGACCGCGCCGATGTTCGCCAGCAATTTGAAGCCGAACAGCGGCGGAACCGTCACCCACACGATGGCCAGCGCGAACGCGGCGTTGCGGCGGGTGGTCGATGTTGCGCGTGCGGCGTTAGAGAATGATGGGTCAGTCGTCACGGTGCGTGGAGCCTTGGTCGAGGGGGTGATCGGTCGAGGGAGTGACCAGTGGAGAGTTCATTGGTCGTGCGGTCAGTTGTTCATCGGCCCACGAACATCCGCGCCGCGAGCACGATCAGTACGACGACGAATCCAGCCGCAAGGTGTCGCACCGGAAGTCGGTGCACGAGCGCCGCGCCCAAGTAGCCGCCCGCAATTGCACCGGGAAGAAGGCACGCGGCGATCAGTGCTTCATCCTGCAGCCCCGTCGGACCGTCGGCGCGAAGAATCGGCGTGACGCGCGTGATCGTCGCAAAGATGCTCGTCAAGAGGACGAGCGCGGAACTCGTGGCCACGGTCGTGCGCATCGATAGTCCGCCGAGCATGCGCAGAAACGGCACGGCAAGAATGCCGCCGCCGATGCCCAGGAGCGCCGAGAGCACGCCCATCATGGTGCCCAGCGCCAGCGCCATCGCGGGAATGGGTGCCGCGGTGCTCGGCGGATGGCCAGCATCAGGTTCCTTGCCGCGCCAGAGCACCCACGATTCGCGCAAGGCCGTCGCCGCGAGGAAGCACCCAAACAGGAGTTCGAGCACGCGTGCGTCGAGCCGTCCAGCGAGCATCGAACCGATCCAGGAACCGGCGAGCGTTGCGGGGATCGCCCACCGAACCCAGCGCCACTGCACGGTGTTCGTCCGCAGGTGCTTGACGACGCTGCTGCCGGCCACGCAGACGCCGACGGGCAGCGCTGCCACTTGGAATGTCTTGATCGATGCCCCTGAGAGCATCGTGAGGCCGGGGATCATCACCAGTCCGCCGCCGATGCCGAAGAGTCCGCCGCCGAGTCCGCCAGCAAGACCAAGGAGCGCGATCTTGGCCGCGAGCGCAGGTTGGTCGGTGACGCTCGTCAGGATGGGCAGCGTGCTGGCGGCAGGATCCACCGCGCGAATGTAGCCGCGCCGACTGCGCGGTGGCGTGCGGCGGTGCGCGACGAATCTGCGCCGAAGTTCCTGCGGGTTTTGGCATGGCGGTGTGCGACTGCTCCATGATGGCACGATGCCTGCCGGGTGTCTTTCGTTTGTCCTGCGCGGCCTCGATGCCCTTGCCGTCGAGGTCGAGGTCACCGTCGCCAGTCGTGGTTTGCCGCACACGACGATCGTTGGGCTGCCCGACGCCGCCGTGCGCGAGAGCATCCAGCGCGTGCGCAGTGCGCTCGCGGCGATCGGGCGCGACATGCCTCGCAGTCCGCTCACCATCAATCTCGCGCCGGCGCATCTGCGCAAAGAAGGTCCCGTCTTCGACCTGCCCATGGCGCTCGGTTTGCTCGCGGCAGATGGTGCGTTCGCCAAGGCACCCGCGGCGGCGCCCGCGCTCCACGAATGGATGGTGGCCGGCGAACTCGCGCTCGATGGCCGGCTCCGTTCGGTGACGGGTGCGGTGAGCATGGCCATGGCTGCACGCTCGATGGGTCTTCGTGGCGTGATCGTGCCAGCCGAGAACGCCGCTCAAGCTGCGGTCGTGCGAGGGATCACCGTTCTCGGCGCAGCGCACCTCAAGCAGGTGGTCGAGCATGTGCGCACTGGGAACGCGATCGAGCCCTTCGAGCCGCGCGTGGTGAGCGCGCCGCTTGCGCCCACCGCGCCTGACTTTGGCGCAATTCTCGGGCAAGAGTTGGCCAAGCGCGCCATGGCGATCGCCGCGGCAGGTGGACACAATGTCCTGCTCATTGGTCCCGCGGGCTGCGGCAAGACGATGATGGCTCGCGCGCTGCCCGGCATCCTGCCGCCACTCGACCACGATCAGGCGCTCGAGGTCACGCGGATCCAAAGTGCGGCGGGGCTTCTTCCTGGCGGCGTGTCCCTGGCCATCGAGCGGCCGGTTCGATCGCCGCACCACACCGCCAGTTGCGCAGCGATCGTCGGTGGCGGCCGTGGCCCCCGACCGGGCGAAGTCACGCTTGCGCACCATGGCATTCTGTTTCTTGACGAGCTTCCCGAGTTCATGCGGCCTGCACTCGAAGCGCTGCGTGAGCCGCTCGAGGATGGCCATGTCACGATCGCACGCAGTGCCGGCACCGTGCGGTTTCCGGCGCGGTGCATGCTCGTGGCTGCGATGAACCCAACCGCGCGGGGCAACCGTGGCGGTGGTCGCGGCGGGGGCGCCGCCGATGCTGATGCCTATCTGTCACGCGTCAGCGGCCCATTGCTCGATCGGATCGACATGCATGTTCAAGTGCGACCGGTCGATGTTTCGCTGTTCGCCACGCGTCGCGCGGGTGCCGATTCATCGAGCCTGCGAGCGCTGGTCGATCGCGCCCGATCGCGTCAGAGTGCACGACAGGGGAGCGCGCTGAATGCCGCGCTCACCTCGTCGAGCCTGGATCGGTGCGGCGGCATCACGGCCTCCGCCGCGGCGGTCTTGTCCGAGTCCATGACTGGCTTGGGGCTTTCGGCGCGTGCGTACGACAAGGTCCGCCGCGTCGCACGCACGATCGCCGACCTTGAGGACAGCGAGCGGGTCGAACCCGAGCATGTCCTCGAGGCCGTGCAGTACCGACAACTCGATCGCAGCAGCGGCGCGTTGGTGGAGTACGCAGCGCCGGGTTAGCCCTGCACCGCGGGGCTCACTCGAGCCCGGGTGCGAAGCCACGGCGCATGGTGTTCTCGCACACGCAGCGTGGTTCGACAAAGTGCAGCAGGTAGTCGCGCCCGCCGGCCTTGCTGCCGAGCCCGCTCATGCCGAACCCACCGAATGGTTGCCGCCCCACGAGCGCGCCGGTGATCCCGCGGTTCAGGTACAGGTTGCCCACGCGGAACTCGCGGCGTGCGCGAACCAGGTTCGAGGGCTTGCGGCTGTACACGCCGCCCGTGAGCTTGTACTCGCCTTGATTGGCCAATTCGAGCGCGTGATCGAAGTCGCGCGCGCGCATCACGGCGAGCACCGGTCCAAAGATCTCCTCGCGAGCAAGGCGGTGGTGGGGCTCGATGCCACTGATGATGGCCGGCCCGACGAACGGCTTGCCCACGCGTTCGGCAAGTCCCGCAGGAACCGGCAGCTGCGTCTCGAGTTTGCCTTCCGTTGCACCAAACGCGACAGAGGACGAAATCTTGCGCGCGGCGTCTTCATCGATGACCGGGCCGATGTCGGTGCCCGGCAGCGTTGGATCGCCAACGACGAGCGCTTGCGTTGCGCCGACCAGTCGATGCAGGAACGCATCGTGCGCTGAGTCGATCACGATCACCCGGCTGCACGCCGAGCACTTCTGCCCGCAGAACCCAAACGCCGAGTGCCGCACGCCGAGCACGGCCTCGTCAAGGTCCGCGCTCGCATCGACGATGATCGCGTTCTTGCCGCCCATCTCGCAGACGACCTTCTTCACGAAGCCGTCGCCGGGCACGCCGCACGCCGACACGATGTCAAGGCCGACCGCCTTCGATCCCGTGAAGGCGACGAGCGCAGTGCGCGGATGGCGCACGAGCGCTGCTCCGACGGTTTCGCCCTGCCCGGCGATGAAGTGGAGCACATCGCGAGGTGCGCCGGCGGACCACAGGATGTCGCACAAGAGTTTGGCGATGCCGGGCGTTTGCTCGGCGGGCTTCACGATGCATGTGTTGCCCGTGACGAGCGCCGCCACGGCCATGCCGCAGCAGATCGCGAGCGGGAAGTTCCACGGCGCGATCACGACGGCCACGCCCCTTGGCTGGTGCCACTGTTCGTCGAGTTCGCCAACGAAGCTGCCCAGTCGCTGCGCCGCGAAGAGCCGGCAGGATTCGCGCGCGTAAAACTCGCAGAAGTCGATCGCTTCGCAGACATCCGCGTCGGCCTCGCGCCAAGTCTTGCCGCTCTCGCGGATGATGATCGCGCTCAGTTCGTCGCGCCGCTCGCGCATGGCTTGCGCTGCCCGCACCAAGACTGCGGTTCGCGAACGATGCTCGGCATCACGCCAGGCTGGGAACGCGCGGTGCGCGGCGTCGACCATGGCCGTCGCCTGCTCGACCGTTCCGTCGTTCGTGACCTGCGGCACGCGTGCGCTCGACAGGGCCGCGGCGAATCGGTCGCGCGTGTCCTTGCGCGAGAAGTCGCGCATCGGTTCGGTGTAGAAGGGACGACCATCGCCAACGCCGTCGACGGCATCGCTGAGCGCGTGGCGCTCGGGCGCGGCGTCGAGTCGCGCGGTCGCGCTGACCGGGTCGGGCCGGGCGGGATCGGCCAGCAGCGTGTCGGCACTTGCGTTGTCGAGGAAGCCGGCCTTGAGCCAACTTTCGTTGCTCGTGTTTTCGAGCAGGCGCCGCACCAAGTACGCCATGCCCGGCACCAACTCACCGACCGGGACATACTCGCGAATGCGAAGTCCCAGGTCGACCGCCGCGGCCTTCAGTTCGTCGGCCATGCCGTGCAACATCTGCAGTTCGAGTGCGCTCGTCGGCAGGCCGCGCCGCTCCAGTGCCGTCATCGCGGCAGCGATCGACCGAGCGTTGTGCGAACCCAGCGCAAGTTTCACGCCGCCTTCGCCCGCCGATGTCGGCGTGCTGGCGATGAACTGCGCGGCCATCCGCTCGAAGCTCGCGTCGGTGTCGCGCTTGGCTCCCCAGACGGGACTGGCCCAGCCTTGCTGCTCGGCGTGGATCGTCTCGTAGTCCCAGTACGCGCCCTTGACCAGCCGCACCGTGACCTGGCGGCCGGTGCGACGGCTCCAATCGATGATGCGCGTCGCGTCATCCGACCCGCTGCGCAGGTAGGCCTGCATCGCCAATCCGGCGGGGAAGGCATGACGCTCGCACGCGCGCATGAAGAGCTCCAGCGTCAGGTCCTTGAGCGCACACTGCTCCATGTCGAAATTGACGAAGGCACCCTTGGACGCCGCTGCTGCAAGAATCGGATCGAGCGACTCGAGCAGGGCGCGGATCGACCCTTCGGTATCGATCGGGTCCACGCGCGCCGAGAGCGACGAGATCTTGATGCTCACATTCGTCCGTGGGATCGCACCCAGATGGTCGCTGTCGAGCCGTGCGTTGTGGGACCAACCAGCCACGGTCGACGGCAGGTTGTTGACCAAGTCGAGGTACTTGGCGCGATACGCCGTTGCCTCGTCATCGCTCACGCACGCTTCGCCAAGCAGGTCGACGCTGAACGCCAGACCCTGCTTCCACAGCGATTGCAGCGTGGGCAGTGCGCTCTGCGCATCGGTGCCGGCAATGAACTTCCCGGCCATGGCGGTGATCTGGCCCTCCATGCCCCAGTTCATGAGCCCCTTGAAGAGCCCGCCGGCCTTCATGCCGAGTTCGAAGCCCGGTGGGGGCTTCACCCCCGGCTGCGCCATGTAGTCAGCCAGATGCTCGTGCACCGCGTCGGGTGTCCGCAGCGTGGGATAGCAGTCGACGAATCGGAAGAGCTGGACCTTGAAGGCTTCATCCTTCATCGACCAGTCCATGAGCTTGTTCGACCAGACCGCTGCACTCAGGATCGAACCCTTGTTGCGGCGTGCGCGATCGAGAAACTGTCCCCCGAGTTCGCGGATCCGGGCCTCGGTGGCGTTCGATGGAGCGCTCGTGGCCGGTGTTGCAGGGGTGGGACGGCGCTTGGTGAAGAAGCCCATGGCGAGACAGGTCCTAGGGGTGCGACGAGGCCTTGATCATAGGGCGCACGGTCGTGATGGCGCGGCGATATGAGTCGACGCACTTGCGAGCCGCGCCGTCCCAGCCGATGCCGCGCACCTCAAACTCGCCGTGATCCTGCAGCGCTCGCTGCAGGGGAGGATGGCGGAGCACGGCCACGATCTTGTTGGCGATGTCGTCGACATCCCAGAAGTCGACCTTCAGCGCATGCATCAGGATCTCGCTCACGCCGCTATTGCGGCTGATGATGACGGGGACCCGGTGGCCCATGGCCTCGAGCGGAGCGATGCCGAAGGGTTCGCTCACGCTTGGCATGACATACAGGTCGGCCATCGAGAAGACCCGGCTGATGTCGCGCCCGCGCAGAAAGCCCGTGAAGGTCATCTTTCCGCCGATCCCGAGTTGCGCAGCCAGTTCGATCATGCGCTGGGCCTGATCGCCGCTGCCAGCAACCACGAATCGAACATCGCCCATCACCTCGAGCACGCGCTTGGCCGCGCGAACGAAGAACTCCGGGCCCTTCTGCATCGTGATCCGGCCGAAGTACAGCACGATCTTTTCGTGGCGCTCGATGCGCTTGATCCCTGCCTGTGCGGGGTCAAGGTCCACGCCGTTGTAGACGACATCGATCTTCTCGGCTGGCACACCGTAGCGGTTCGTGCAGAGGTTTTTGGTGAGC
Source organism: Phycisphaerae bacterium (assembly GCA_016873315.1). GTDB lineage: Bacteria > Planctomycetota > Phycisphaerae > Phycisphaerales > SM1A02 > SYIB01. Next base: position 20,241 of record VGXL01000016.1, read on the forward strand.
ATGCTCACCGCAAGGACGCGCGCTGCGGCGTGCATGCCGCGGCGTTCGATGTTGTAGACGACCTGGTTCACATGCTCGCCGCTGCGGTCGAACTCCGTGGCGTGCACATGCACCACGAGCGGCTTGCCCGTGAGCCTGGCGACCGCGATGCCCGCGGGGTAGGTCAGCCAGTCATGCGCATGGATCACATCAAAGTCGAGCCCGCGAGCAGACTGCACGCAGAATTGCGCGTAGCGCTCGCTCTGCGCGACGAGGTCGCCGCTGTAGTCGGCAGCACCGACGATGGGCGCAGCCTCTGCAGGAGCTGGTGCTGGCGTGTTCGGTGCAAGGAAGTCCGCAAGGGGAATGGTTGCGCCGCCTGCAACTGGAATCCGCAGGGTTCGCAGCACCTCGGGTGCCGCACCCATCTCATGGATCCACCGCGCGACCGCCTCGGTCCGAGACCCCTCGTACGGAGCATCCACGATGACAGGCAGTTCAAGCAAGCGCGCTTGGATGAACTCGCGCAGCCGATTCTGGTCGACGACGGTGGGTTCGACGGTCGGCGCAACCGTTGCATCGTGCGGCTTGGGCGCTGGTGTCGACGGGGTCGCGACCTGTTGGGACCGAGCGTGATCGTGGCGAACGAATCGTGCTCCGTCTTCGGGCGCGAGCAGGTTCACATGTGAAGCGAACGAGCGATCCACGCTCTTGGGCAGCACGAAGGTGACGGGCACGCCCTCGGTATCAAGGGCCTTCGTGAGTCCGTAGCACGCGGTGCCCAGGCCACCGGTGATGAATGGCGGAAACTCCCACCCGAGCATCAGCACGCGAGGGGCCGGCATCACTCTTCCTCGTTGCCGCGGACTCGGTCAGCGAGCTGCAGAAGGGCAGCGGCGTCGGCGGCACGCTCGAGGTCGTGTCCGAGAGCGATGACGCTGGCGCCGGACACGGCGGCTTGGATGGCGATGGCGTTCAGGTCGATGCGCATGGTGCTTCGGTCGGGGCGGAAATGGTAGCGATTCCCGGCGCGGTGGACTGGCTCGCTAGGATCCTCGCCATGGCGACCGAGTCATGGACGACCCGAAGCCTTCGCGACTGGATGCGGGGTTTCCTTCAACAGAAGGGGATCGAGAGCGCCCCGGCCTGTGCAGACCTGCTCCTGTCCCATGTCGCTGGCTGCGAGCGCATGCACCTGTACATGGAGCCCGATCGACCCTGGACCGCCGAGGAACTTGCGACGCTGCGCGCACTCGTCGCGCGGGCGGCCCGTCATGAGCCCGTGCAGTTCCTCGTCGGTTCGTGGGGTTTCCATGCTGCCGACTTCGAGGTCGCACCGTGCACGCTCATCCCACGGCCGTCGACGGAAACGCTCGTCGACGCCGCGTTGGAGTGGATCAGTCAGCAGCCACCGGAGTCGGTGCGATCAGCGATCGACCTTGGCACGGGAACTGGTTGCATCGCGCTGAGCATCCTGCGCGCCTTGCGAGGGAGACAGCGCAAGGGGCGCGTTCTCGCGCGGGCATCGCAGTCGCGTTCGTCACAGCAACCAGAGGTTGCAGAAGGAAGCGACGACCGGCCCTTCGATCCCGCTGTGGTCCAAGCGATCCAGATCGACGGCGAGGCGCTGCGGACCGATCCGTCGGCGACCCACGCAGTCCAGATCGACGACGAGGCGCTGCGGACCGATTCGACGGCGACCCACGCAGTCCAGATCGACGACGAGGAACCGCGGACCGATCCGTCGGTTGCTCGGGCAAACGCGCTCGCCTGCGATGCGTTGCCGACGTTCGTGCTCACTGATCTCGTTCCCGAGGCGATCGAACTCTCCAAACGCAACGCGCAGCGACACGGGCTCACTGATCGATGCTCGTTCCGCGTGGGCGATGCCTGGTCGGCGCTCGAACGATCGGACGGTCCGTTCGATCTGGTGGTCTCGAATCCGCCGTACATCAGCGACGCAGAGTTCTCCCAGCTCGCGCCCAATGTGGCCGAGTGGGAGCCGCGAACCGCGTTGCACGGCGGCGCCAGTGGACTCGAAGTCGTCCAACGCATCGTGCGCGGCGCGACGGCACACATGCGACCCGGGGGCTTGCTCTTGGTCGAGATCGCAGCGAGCCAAGAACGCGCAGCGCTTGACCTTGCCCGATCGTGCGGCTTGCTCCACGCGGCTGTTCTTCGCGACAGCGACGATCTGCCGCGCGTGCTGCGCGCGCTCACGCCCGCTTGACGAGTGCCTTGCGGACTTCCTCGAGCAGTTGCGCTGCCTGGAACGGCTTGAACAGGCAGCACTGAAGCCCCTCTTGACTCGAGCGCACGATCGAGTGGTTGGGGTCGTAGCCGAAGCCAGTCATGAGCAGCACCGGCGTGCCGGGGCACATGTCGCGCGTGCCACGGAACACCTCGTAGCCATTGCGGTCGGGCATGCGCACATCGGAGATGACGAGGTCGTAGGGGTGCTGGTCCGCGATCGCGCGCGCCACCGCATCGAGCGCACTGCCGCCGTCAGCCCGCACATCGACGCTTGCGCCAGCCTCGCCGAGGATCGACTTGATCGCATCGCGCACGCCGGCCTCGTCATCGGCGACCAGAATCCGCTTGCCAACAATGAGCGGATCGGGCTCGGCGTGACGCTCGATCTTGTCGATGCCCAAGACCGTTTGGGGACCACCGGTTGCACTGCGAATGCGGGACTCAAGGGTTTCGAGCGCGGCTTCAAGACGCTCGTGCGAATCGAGTCGACCTGCGGCCACGCCGGTCGCCGCCTCTCGCACGAGTTGAATCGGAATCGCGATCTCATCGCGGACGATGCCGCCGATCCGCTCGCTCGTCGTGGATCGCTCGACGATGAGCATGTCGAGAATGTTGAGCGCCATCGCCACATAGCGGCCGTAGGTCTCCAGACCAACTTGGTCCGCATCGCTGAAGGCGGTCTCGCGATCGCTCTCCACGTTGATGACGCCGATGACGCGCTCGTGCAAGAGCAGAGGCACCGTGAGTGACGATCGCGCCAGCGGCAGCCCGGGCAGATAGTTCGGATCGCGCGACGGGTCGTTGCAGATGTACGACCGCCCGGTGGCGGCGACGAGCCCCGAGATCCCATGACCCACGGGTTCCGCGTTGATGGATTCACCGATCCGCAGGGGATCGAGTCCGTGCCCGATCACGAGCTCGAGTTGGTTCGTCTTGCGATGCCGCAGTCTGACTTCGTAGTGCGCGAAGCCGAAGATCGACTCCATGGCGGTGCCGATCTTGCGTTCGATCAACTGCAGGCGCTCCGCAACATTGAGCGGGTTGACGATGTGCGCATCCAGATCGAGCAACTCGCCGCCCGCCGCATCGACTTGATCCATGCGCGTCGCGAGCCGTTGGCGAACGGTCGCATCGACGAGCACGACCGCCATCCGATCGCTGCCCAGGCTCGTGGCCACGACCTCCCACGCGGTGGCGCCGCAGGTGAATCGTCGCCGCCATGTGCGGCGCGACTCGGCGGCCATGTCGGGAATGAGCGTGCGAGCGAGATCGGCGAGCGCACGGAGCGTCGCGGCATCCAACTGCGCCACACGCTGGCTCATCCAGTGGATCTCGCCATGCACATCGACGATGGCGATGCCGTCGCCGATCTCATTGAGCATCGAGATCGCCTGATCGGCTCCGGGTCCGGCTGGAACATTCGACATCGTGAGGAAGAAGTCTACACCGCGTGTGGTCCGCCAAGGCAGTCCGTACACTCACGGACAAGGACTCCGCACCGTGATCGAGGTCGAATCGCTGCATCGAAGGTTCGGCGCCGTGCGCGCGTTGTGCGGGCTGTCGTTCTCAGCGGGACCGACGGGCGTGTGGGGTCTGCTCGGTCCCAATGGCGCGGGCAAGACGACGACGCTCCGGATCCTCGCTGGCACGCTCGGTGCCGATGCCGGTCGGGTCCGCGTGGATGGCCTCGATCCCTCATCGCCGCCCGCGCGGGTCAGGCTGGGCACGCTGCCCCAGCGCAGTCCGCTCCCCAAGGATCTCTCGGTGCGCGAATACTTGGCGTTTCGGTGCGCACTCTCGGGCGTGCCGACCGCGGATCGGTCGTCGGCGATCGCACGCGAACTGTCGCGGTGCGGCCTTGAGCCGGTGCGCGACCGATTGTGCGGCGCGCTCAGTTCAGGTTTCAGGCAGCGCGCCGGGCTGGCGGCGAGCCTGGTGCACGGGCCGCGTGTGGTGCTGCTGGACGAGCCGAGCGCAGGGCTCGATCCGGTTCAGGCACCGGCCTTCCGCGCCTTGCTTCGAGAGATCGGGACTTCGTCGCTTGTCCTGGTGAGCAGTCACGCGCTGGCCGACATCGAACAGTCGTGCGACGGAGCAGTGCTCATGGATCATGGGGCGACCGTTGCGCAGGGCACCTTGGCTGAGCTTCGTGCCATCGGTGCCGATGACGCTGCCTTCGTCATCGAGTGGAAGGGCGCTCGGCCATCGCTCGGTGACGGATGGCGCGAGGCCGAGGTCGAGCAACTCGACGGCGGTTGGAGCCGGCTTCGGGCGCGCAGCGCACTCCCCGATGCGCAGGAGCGACTCGCTCATGCGGCCCGCGGTGAAGACAGGCTGGTTCGGCGGATCGAGCGTGAGCCCGATGCGCTCGAGGCGGTCTTCGCGCGCTTGGTTGGGGGAAAGCGATGAGCGCGTTCCTTGGCATGGTGCGACGCGAACTCATCGCACTCATCGGAACGATGTCGGGCTGGACAGTCTTCGCCGCCGTTCTGGCGATTGGGCTGGTCGTCACGCTGCAGTCGGTGCTCGTCGATGGTGCGCTGCTGGACCTTCGCCCGGCGCTCGTCGCGGTGATGTGGTCGATGCTGCTGCTGGCGCCCGCACTCGGGATCAGGGCCACCGTGACCGAGCGGCGATCTGGTCTTTGGGAAGTGCTGCTGTCCACACCAGCGTCGGCGCGCGTGCTCACCGTGGGCCGATGGTGCGGCGCGGTCATCGTCTCGACCACCATCACGATGTTCGTGTGCGGCGCGTGCGCCGTCCTCGCGTGGTGCGTGTCGGCTCCCGACTGGGGTGCCTTGGCAGCGGCGATCTTGGGCATCGCGCTCGCGGCTTCGGCCCTCATCGCATGGACGCTGGCGATCGGCGCGCTCGCGGGTTCCGCCGAAGCCGCGTACGCGCTCACGCTCGCCTGCGCCGCGGGTTGGGCGATGGTCACCGCTGCGCTGACCGGCTCGAGCGCGCCGGGGGTCGCCGACATCGGCTTCGCGCTCAGCCCGCTCCATCGACTCGATGACTTCCTGCTCGGCCTCGTTGATCTCTCCAATGTCGTCATGTTCGCAGGGCTTGCTGCAGCTGGCCTGGGTGTGGCGACCGGGCTCGGCGCGACTGAAGTCGCTCGCTCTGCACAAGCGCTTGGACTTCGGCGTTGGGCCATGCCCGTCGCTCATGGGGCGGCATGGTGCGTGATCGCGCTCGCCGCCTTCGCGCTCGCTCGGAGTCCGCAATGGCGCGTTCAGTCAGACTGGACGCGCGCAGGACTGTTCGAGATCAGCGCACCGACGCGGGAGCTGCTCGCCTCGATGCAGGGCACTTGGCGCATCACGCTCGTGGCACCCGGTGATGTCGACGCACAGATCCGCGTGCAGGTTGGGCAGGTGCTCGGCGCGATCGAGGATGCGGCTCGCGCGGAGGGCCGCGAGCTGTCGGTGGCCAGTTTCGATCCCGCCGCGCCCGGCGATGCAACGGCGTACGGCGCGTGGCTCGAGGAACTCGATCAGCGCTTCACCCGCGACCAGCGCGCCTACGACCAGGCGCTCGGTCGCGCCGCCGAGGACCTCGACGCCTTCGAGCGGTTCACGGCGGCAGTTCGGCCGGACCTGCGCGACACCGTCGCCGCGCTCCCTGCGTCGAGCGCGGATCGCACATCGATCGATCAGGTGCGCGGTCTGTTCGATCAACTCTCCGAGCAGTTCCCAGCGTTCCGACAACGCGTCGATGGGCTGCGCGTGGCAAGCGAAGAGCGACCGTTCCCAGATCGCGCCGGCGCGGCGCGTGCGTACGAGGAACTCTTCCGGGCGTGGTCGCAGCAGCTCGTGGGCATTGCTCGCGATCTCGTGGAGCGTTCCGTCGGCGACGATGTGCCCGATGCGCTTCGGACCTTTGTCGCCGAACACGCCCGCGCGTTCGATGCGCAAGGGCAATCGCTGCGGTTGGCCCAGGATCGTCTCCTGCTCTTGCCGCAGGATGAACCGGGGCGGCTCGCCGAAGCGATCTCGCGTGGTTCTGCCGCCGTCATCGAGGGTCCGAGTGGCGTGGCGGTGCTCCCTGGATGGCAGCTCTTCCCATCAGAGGTCGGTGAGCGTGCGCCCGATCGACGGTTCCGGGGCGAAGAAGCGATCGCTGCAGCGATTCGATCCCTGCAGTCGAGTGAGCGGCTCTGCGTGGTGCTTGTGCATGCCGAGCCGCGCTCGTTGATGAAGCCATCCGCCAACGGCGCGGATCTTGCTTCGCTTGTCGACGCCGTTCGTCTTGGGCGCGGCGAAGTGTTGGAGTGGATCGTGACGGCTGGTGGCGAACCCACGGGGGCCGATGGCGCCCGTCGCGCGTACTTGATCGTGCCGCCGAACGAGCGTTCCGTCGGAGAGCCGTCGCGCCGCGAACGCGAACTGCTCTCGGTCGCGCGGCGACTGATCGAGCGTGGCGATCCCGTCATCCTGTCGATCGGTCCAAGCGTGCGAGCGCTCGCTGGACAAGTCGATCCGTGGGCCGGCCTCGCCACGGCGCTCGGAGCAAGCGCGAACACCGGCGGCATCGTGGTCGATGATGTCGCGGTGGGCGAAGGTCGTCGCGAACCGCGAAGCGATCAACTCTTCGCCGGGCTTCGTGGCGACGGTGCGTTGGCGCGCGCGCTCGACGGCCAGCGCGTGCGACTGCCGTCGGTGGTCTCGCTCGAACCGACCGCTGGCGCGGTCACACTGGCTGAAGTCGAGCCCGCTCCGGGCCGCCGCATCGATCGCGAGTGGCGCGCGGGCTCGCGTCGCCGCGCAGACGACTCGCTTGAAGCATCGGTTGCGGCGATCGTCGCGCACGAGCCAGTGCCTGGCCGTCGGTCCATCGTCATCGCGTGCCCCGACTGGATGCTCAGCGCTGTTGCGGCGCGTCGAACACCGGTCGCCGGTGGACACACGGCGCTGACGGATCCGGGCAATCTTGCGTTGGCGACGCAGGGCGCACTCTGGGTGGCCGGCCTCGATCCGCTCATGTCCGCGTCCGCGGCGGCTCGCGATGCAGCTCGCGTGCAGGCAGTGCCTGGATTGTGGTGGGCCATGAGTCTGCCGGTGATCGTGCTCGCCGTCGGTGCGCTCGTTGTACGCAGGCGAGGTGCGGCATGAACTGGTCCGTCGTCCTCCGTCGGTGGGTGCTTGCCGCGACGCTCGTCGCTGCGGCCATCGTCGCATGGCGCGACGGTACCGATGCCCCGTCGAGGGGCTTGGCGATGGCGAGCATCGATGCCGGCGTGGTCGACCGACTGACCGTGACCTCACGGGGGAGCACCTCGACCTTTGCTGCCGATGGACTGGCCTGGCACCAAGTCGAACCGTATCGGTGCGTCGCCGACGCGCTGGCGATTCGCGACACCATCGATGTGCTTGCAGCATTGCCGGCGTACCAGTCCTTCGCGGCCGAATCGGTCGACCGGGCTGCACTTGGCCTTGACCGGCCAGTCGCGACGATGGAGCTTGGCGCTCCGGGCACCACCGCTCGCGTCGAACTTGGCCGTCGCGCGCCAGCTGGCCGTGCCTGGATCCAGATCGGTGATCGCGTCATCAGCACGACGGACGCATTGCACACCTTGGTCGTGTCGAGCGATCCTCGACGCTGGCGTGATCCGGCGCTCTTCGATCGGCTGTCGCCGGATCTCGACCGCATCGTGCTCCGGAACGGCAGCGCATCAACCGTGCTCGAGCGGACCGGCCAGCACTGGACGATGCGTGCGCCGATCTCGACACGCGCCGATGCCGATGCGGTCGGTCGCCTGATCGATGCTCTCTCGCGGGTCCGCGCCGAGGCGTGGCTCGCCGACCTGCCAGCCGGCGATGTTGCCGATGTCGCGCGATTCGGCCTCGATGCGCCCGCGGGATCGGTGACGGTGTCCATGACGACGCGCTCGATGAGAGATGGCGTGGTCGTGGCGGACACTTTGGATCAGACCGTGGAGTGGGGCAGCGTCGTCGAACGGGGAACGGGATTGCGCGTGGCGCGTCGCGTGGGGTCGCCGGCGATCGTTTCACTCGATGAGCGCGCATTGGCATCGATGGATCCCGCTCCCGAGTCGCTCATCGATGGCCGCATGCTTGATGTGCCCTCGAGTTCGATCAAGGCGATCGTGATCGATGGGCCCGCTGGTCAGTTCACGCTCGAGCGTCGCGAAGGTCAGTGGTTCGTGATCGATGCTGCGCACGCCGATGGTGCGCCTGCTCGCGAACCAGCGATCGCGTCGCTTGTGGTGGCGCTCACCGAAGCCCGCGCGATGGCCATGAACGATCAGGGCGCACCAGACACGCTCGCGCGGACGATGATCTCGGTCCGTGGATTCGATGGCGCGTCGCTTGCGTCGCTCACGGTCGTGCGCGAGGGGCCCAATGGCCGATTCGGTGTTGCATGTGGCGACGGACTGCTCCGGATCTACTCCGAACGCATGCTGCTGCCGCTCGCGCCAGAGCAGTACTTGCGCTGACGTCGTCGTCTCACGCGTTCGCGTGCCTGCGGAGTCGAAGTTCGACGTCGTCACCCGAACGCGCCACGCTCACCGTGCGCCAGCGCGAACAGTCGGCCAGTTGCACCGGGTCGACGCCCCGGATCGGCGATGGTGCTTGGGCGTCTCCCATCACGATCGGCGCAATGAACGCCCACAGTTCGTCGACGAGATCGGCCTCGACGAGTTTTCCCACCAGTCCACCGCCAGCCTCGACGAGCACCGTGCTCACGCCGAGCCGCGTGTGGAGGTCGCGCAGAAGCGAGTTGAGCCCTTCGCCGCCGTCATCGATCGCCAGAACATCGGCGCCGGCCGACCGCAGAAGACCCGCTCGGTCCGCTCGTCGCGTGATCGCCTCCTGCGCGCACGCCACCGTCAGCGGAGCCTGCCCGATCGTCTTCACCAACGCGCTCGTGACCTCAAGGTCGAGCTGGCGGTCAACGACCACGCGCCGCGCGCGGCGAAGGATGGGCGTCCCACGAGCCGTCAGGCGTGGGTCGTCGGCACGCACCGTGCCCATGCCAGTCAGGATCGCATCCACGCGAGCGCGTTCACGATGCACGCGGCGACGACTCGCTGCACACGAAATCCACTGGCTCTCGCCGCCGCGTGTCGCGATCGCGCCATCGAGCGTCTGCGCCCACTTCGCGGTGACCCACGGCATGCGTGCGGTCACGCGCTTGACGAATGGAGCATTCAAGTCGTCCGTCTCGGGCATCGGATGATGCACGGCTTCGATGCCGGCGGCGTGGAGCGCCTGCATGCCACCGGCGGCGGTGGGATTGGGATCTCGCGTGGCGAACACCACGCGCGCCACGCCGGCCGCGATCAGCGCATGCGAGCAGGGACCGGTGCGTCCGTGATGGTTGCACGGTTCGAGCGTGATGTAGGCCGTCGCTCCGCGTGCGCGATCACCCGCATCGGCCAAGGCGTTGATCTCGGCGTGGGCCTCGCCGCAGCAGCGGTGCCACCCGCGTCCAACGATGTGCCCGTCTCGCACGATGACGCAGCCCACCATCGGATTCGGTTCCGCGCCCCCGTGGCCGCGCAGGGCCAAGCGCGTGGCCGCCAGAAGGAAACGACGCGTGGCGGCATCAGCCGACATGCGCGGCCTCCGCAACTGGTCCCGCCACCTGGGTCGGCATGACCGTCGGTGCGGACTGCATTGGTCCAGCCATCACGACGAGCACATCATCGTCACGACGCCCCCGAGTCCAGCTGTCCACAAGCGCTGCGAGATGGGCGGTCACATCGATCGGCAGGTCACGGCGCGAGAGCGTGGCTCGCAGGTTGTCCAGCCCAAGCGAGTGGCGCGACGGGTTCTGCGCCTCGATGACACCGTCGGTGTAGGCAATGAAGGCATCCCCTGGACCGATCGAAACGGTCTCCTGCGTCAGCGGCTCTTGATCGGGAATGCCGAGCACGCCAGCGTTGGCATCGAGCGATCTGGGCGCTCCGCCGCGGGCCGCGCGCACGAAAGCAGGCGGATGTGCAGCATTCGTGAAGGTCATCGTCCCGGCGGCTGGATCGATCTTCGCGCAGATCGCAGTGGCGTAGGACTGATGTCGCGAGAGCACGAGTTCGCAGTAGCGGTGCAGGCCACCCATGAGTGCGGCAGGATCGATGAGCGGATCCTCAAGCCGCAGGCGCTCGATTTCGCCTGCAAGACGCTGCACCGCAAGTGCTGAGCGCAGTCCGTGTCCAAAGACATCGACCAACAGCACCATGCGCGCGCCATCGTCGCGCACCCAGGTTGCTGGGAAGTCGCCACCCAGGTCCTGCGCAGGCTTGAAGGTGTAGCGGAATGGCACCGCAGCATCGGGATCCTGTCCGGGGAAAATGCTCTCGTGGATCGCGCGCGCGCTCGCGAGTTCGCGTCGCAGGTTCACGAAGCCGTCGCGGAACCGCTTGGTCCGAAAGCGCGAACCGTGCCGTCGCAGGCGGAGCCAGCAGAGCAGGAGCCCCGGAGCCAAGACGAACGGAAGAGCGATCGTTCGCGCGAGCGCAGTGGTCCACCAGCGCGTGCCCATCTCGACGCCATCGACGATGACTGGCGCGTCGACCGGCAACGGAAGCAGGAGGTCGGCCAGCATGTAGATGACGAGCAGCGGCGCGATCGGCTTCAGGCTCTGCAGAGGACTCCACGGCAGGAAGAGGCACGCCGTGAAGTGCCAGAAGAAGAGTGAAGTGAGCGGGCTGAAGCCATGGCGCGAGTTCAGGCCGAGGTAGACATCGAGCGCTGCCTGCGCCACACCGACGAGCACGATCATGATGCTCGCCTCGTGGATGAGCTCGTCACGACCACTGATCGCGCGGCGGCGCACGAGCCCGAAGAGCGCGGCGATGCCCGCAATGATCAGGGTGAGCGTGATGACGAGCCAAGTCTGCAGTCGGCTCAGGCCGCCTAGGGCGATGATCGTGGCCGTATCGGGGCGCGGTACGCCGACGGGCCATCGGTCGTTTGCCAAGAGGTCAAGGGTTGCATCAGCGCTCCACTGGGTGGCAACGATCAGGGCGACGCCGAGCAACTCGAAGGCGATGTAGGCAACCGCGAGCCAGAGGAATCGGCGCTTGAAGAAGCGCGACAGCTCAACTTCGTACTCGCTGCGGAACCAGTCGCGTTCGTCGGCGGCCACGCTATGAGGATAGCCCGACTCGCGGCGCGCTTTGGATCGCCGTGCGCCGTCGTGCACCCATCGCCTCGGTTCGCCAACCACCTTGGTTCGCGGCGCGCTTCGCGCCTCGTTCGGCGGCGACACGGCTCGCCACCACGAAAAAAAAGGGGCGCCCGAGTGGGGCGCCCCGTGGGGTGACTTCAGTGGTTCGAATCGGTCAGGCGACCGATGCGCGATCAGCCCTGCTTGGCAAGGACTTCGTCCTTCAAGCGATCCGGCATCAGGCGATAGGTCAGCGGCTCCATGCTGCTGCTCGCGCGACCCTGAGTCATGCTGCGCAGCGTGGTGGTGTAGCCGAAGAGTTCCGAGAGCGGCACTTCGCAGTGCAGCAGACGGGTCACGCCGCGCATCTCGCTGTCGACGATCGAGCCGCGACGGCTGGCGATGTCACCCGAGACGTTGCCGAAGAACTCGTCAGGAGTCGTGACGACGAGCTTCATGATCGGCTCGAGCAGCGCCGGACGGGCCTTCATGCACGCCTCGCGGAACGCCAGCGCGCCAGCCTGTTCGAAGGCGATCTGGCTCGAGTCGACGTCGTGGTAGGAGCCGAAGACCAGCTCGACCTTGACGTTGATCATGGGGAAGCCGCCGATGATGCCGCTCGTCGCAGCCTGACGCACGCCGTATTCGACGCTGGGGATGAACTCGCGCGGAATCACGCCGCCCGAGATCTTGTCCAGGAACACGACGCCGTCCTTCATCTTCAGCTCCTCGGCCTCGGCTTCTTCCGGGGTGATGGGGCTGACGTTCACGGTGGCATCGCCGAACTGGCCACGACCACCGGTCTGCTTCTTGAAGAGACCACGCACGTCCTTCGCGGTGCCGACGATCGTCTCGCGGTACGCCACGCGGGGCTTGCCAACGTTGACGTTGATCTTCATGTCACGGACGAGCTTGTTGCGGATGATTTCCAGGTGAAGTTCACCCATGCCGCTGATGATCGTCTCGCCGGTCTCTTCGTTGAAGTTGGAGCGGAACGAGGGGTCTTCGCGACGGATGGTGGTGAGCGCTTCGCCGAGCTTCTTGCGGTCATCAGCCGTGACGGGCTCGATGCTCATGCTGATCACGGGCTCGGGGAACACCATGCGCTCGAGGATGATCTGCTCATCGTTGTCGCACAGCGTGTCGCCGGTGTACGAGTCCTTGAGGCCGACGACCGCCACGATCTGGCCGGAGCCAGTCGAGTCGAGCGCGTTTCGGTCTTTCGCGTGCATCTCGTAGATGCGGCTGACGATTTCGCGCTTGCCGTTGCCGGGGTTGGTGACGCGCATGCCCTTCTCGAGCTTTCCCGAGTAGATGCGGATGTACGTCAGCGTGCCGGCGACGTCGGCGACGACCTTGAACACGAGTGCGCTGAACGGCGCGTTCTCGGTGTGGGGGCGCGTCATGCGCTCGTCGGGGTCGCGGGGGTTCACGCCTTCGACGTCGTTGCGTTCGGTTGGGTTGGGCAGGAACTCGATGGCCGCGTCGAGCACCTTCTGGATGCCGACATACTTCAGCGCCGAACCGCAGAGGACGGGGAAGCACTTCAGGGCGACGGTGCCCTTGCGCAGGGCAGCCTTCAGTTCCTCGACCGTGACCGAGGCCGGATCGCTCAGGAACTTGTCCGTCAGGTTTTCGTCGAGTTCGCAGATCTTCTCGACCATGCGTTCACGCCAGACCTGCGCATCGACGAGGAACTCCTCGGGGATCTCGCCTTCGGTCATGGTCTGACCGTCGTCCTCGACGCTCCAGCGGATCGCCTTCATGTTGAACAGATCGATCACGCCTTGGAAGTCGTTGCCGTAGCCCATCGGGAACTGAATCGCGATGGCGTTGGCACCGAGTCGGGTCAGGATGCTGCTGAACGAGAAGTTGAAGTCGGCGCCCATCTTGTCCATCTTGTTGATGAGGCAGCAGCGCGGAACGCCGTAGCGGTCGGCCTGACGCCAGACGGTTTCGCTCTGGGCTTCCACGCCTTCCTTGCCGTCGAACACGGCAACGGCGCCATCGAGCACGCGCAGCGAGCGCTCCACTTCGATGGTGAAGTCGACGTGGCCCGGGGTATCGATCAGGTTGACCTTGTACTCGGTATCGTTGAAGGTCCAGGGGCAGGTCGTCGCGGCCGACTGGATGGTGATGCCGCGCTCCTGCTCTTCCTGCAGGCTGTCCATGGTCGCGGTGCCTTCATGGACTTCGCCCATGCGGTGGATCTTGCCGGTGTAGAAGAGGATGCGCTCGGTGACGGTGGTCTTGCCAGCGTCGATGTGGGCGCAGATGCCGATGTTGCGAACCTTGGTCAGGTCAATAGCCATGGTGG
>VGXL01000017.1 GCA_016873315.1 Phycisphaerae bacterium
GCTTCATCGAGGAACCCTTCGTCGCGCAGGCGGATCATGCCGCCGGCGATGCCGAGGAGACGAATCTCCTGCTGACGGGCATTGCCAATCTGGTCACGACCCGCAGCGATGTCTTCACGGTCTACCTTCGGATTCGTGCCTTCACCCAGAATCCAGCGACGGGGCGCTGGGATGCGACCGATGGCGAAAACGTGATCGAGGACACCCGATACGTCATGCTCGTTGACCGATCGCAGGTCAACCGGCCGGGCGATGCACCGCGCATCCTGTACGTCGAGCGGATCGATGATTGATCGCTCTGTTCCGTTTCGGCACATTCAGGCCCAGTCCCTCGTCACGCTCATCCGCTGGCAGGGCTGGGTCCTTTCTCTTTTCTCGTCCCGCACCCAACGGAGCGCCTCATGAGTGGTGCGCGGCCAGCCTCGAGCCGAGCGCCGTCAGCAGCGGATCCCCCGCGGCTGCCGCGGCACGTTGCGGTGATCATGGATGGCAACGGTCGATGGGCCGAAGCCCGGGGGCACTCCCGACTCATGGGGCATGCTGCAGGTGCGGAGCGTGCGAAAGAACTGACGGAACGCTGCGGGAAGCTCGGCATTGAGGTGCTGACGCTGTACAGCTTCAGTGTCGAGAACTGGAAGCGGCCCGCCGACGAGGTGGCCGGCCTCATGGAGCTTGCCGCACTCCAATTGGCGGCGGAACGCGAGGCGCTCGCGGCGAGCAATGTCCGGTTCCGGCACCTCGGCTCGCGACACGGTCTTCCCGCCCGGGTGCTCGACGAGTTGGACACGACCGAACGACGGACAGCGCACTGCTCAGGCCTGACGCTCTGTCTGGCGTTGAACTACGGGGCGCGTGATGAGATCGTCGCCGCGATGAGGTCCTTGGCCCTTGAGGTGGCTGAAGGTCGGCTGTCGCCTGGTGACATCGACGAAGGGCTGGTCTCGTCCAGCCTCTCCACAGCAGGCTTGCCCGATCCTGATCTGGTGATCCGGACAGCGGGGGAGTCTCGGATGTCCAACTTCCTGCTCTGGCAGGTGTCCTACGCCGAGTTGCATGTCACGAGCGTGCTGTGGCCTGACTTTGATGCGGTTGCGCTTGACGCGGCACTCGCCGACTATGCGGGCCGGACCCGCAAGTGGGGGCGTCTTGCAGGGCAGAAGGCATCGTGATGTTCACGATTGTGCCGAACTCACGCTGGCCTCCTCCCAGCGACCCCGTACACTTCATGAGTCCGTAGTTCTGACTCACCTCAAGATGTTGCCCATGCCTGGCTTTCCTTGCCATCATGCCCTGCCGCGTGAGCTGCGACGGCTCACGCGGTTGGCGGCGGTGTCTTTCGCGGTTGGCCTTGCTGCTCTGGCGCCCCCGGCTGCGGATGCAGGTTCTTCCGTGTGTGACAGTGTCTTCGTCGGCGATCTCAACGGTGACAAGAAGGTCACGGTTGCTGATGTGGCCGTCTTCCAACAGCTGCGCGGGTCGGGCAGTTACTCCGCTTGCGCGGACTTCAACCGGGATGGCATCCTGAATGATGCCGATGGCACTGTGCTGTCGACGCTGGTGGACTTCAACAGCAGCACGATCAACGGTGGTGGCCAGTTCCGCGTACCGAACATTGCGCTGAACGAGATCCGGCTCGGCGTATCGTCCACAGCGACACCCCTCCAGCAACGCTACATCGAGTTGCGGGTCCCGCAGGACAGTTTCCCGAGTAACTACGCATGGAACGGCACGCTGCCGACCGGGTACACGCTGTTGATCATTGGGCGTGATCTTGATGATCAAGCCCTGACGGATCAGGGCGTCATCCTGCGAGCGATCGACCTGACCGGCATGCAGTTCCAGCGTGATGGTGAGTCCGCCGGCTACGCGCTGGTCCTGCAGGAGCAGGAACTTGGCTCGCCTCAGGTCTACAACCTGCCCACACCCAATATTCCCGTGCTGCGAACCCCGGAACTGGATCTGGGCGCGCCGTCCGACCTACTCATCGGCAATCCTGAGCAACGCAACCTCACGGTGCTGCTGACTTACCGCCGGCCATTGTCATCCAGCCCCCCGTACGATCCCGTGGCGACAGAGCCTGAAGCGGGGAGCGACCTCGATTCGGGGAATGCCTGTCGCCTGGTGGCGCGGCAGGTTTCAACCGATGCTGGCCCGCCGCCTTGGGATGTGATCATCGATGCGGTGAGCCTCAAGCGCACGCTGGTCAACAGCGATTCGGTCGGCTGCATCTACTGCCCGGCGCCCGACTACGCGGTGGGGCCGATTGCCGTTCCCAACGGTCACATCGAAGCCCCGCTTCATGCTTGGCGCTGTGAGGGGACCGGCGCGGACGAAGGCCAGTGGCGCGCACTGATTCAGGATCCCGCATTCGGGGTGGATACCCCCGGCGCGACCAACCGTGCCTGCGACGATCTGGATTCCTTCTGTGGCGACCCGACAGCGGAGAGTTGCTTCATCGCTCATGCTGCGCCTTCCTGCAGCGATGCCGCGTGCTGCTCGGCCGTTTGCGAAGAGGATCCTGCATGCTGTGCCGTCGGTTGGGATCCTGACTGCGTCGACAGGGCAGCGGAAATCTGTCTTGCGTGCGGTGGATCCGGGGCTGGAGATTGCTTTGTTGAGAGCGACCTTCCGTACTGTGATGACCTTGAGTGCTGCGATTCCGTCTGTGACATCGATCCCCTCTGTTGCCAAACGGGGCTCTCGTGGGACGCACAGTGTGCGCAGATCGCACGGGAGGAATGCCTCAATTGCGGAGATCCTGTGGGCAACTGCTTCGTGCCCCATGTGCTTCCGAATTGCAACGATCCTGCCTGCTGCAGTCTCGTTTGCAACGCGGATCCGATCTGCTGCACACTGACATGGGACACTCCCTGTGCTCTGTTTGCAATCCTGCGCTGCGAGCCGCTTGCGTGCGGATCACCAGTAGCTGGTGAGTGCTGCCAGTCCCACCCATCTCCGTTTTGCAACGATCCGGGGTGCTGCAAGGTCATCTGCGACCTAAATCCGTATTGCTGCGAGGTGCAATGGGATCTTTCGTGCGCCTTGAGCGCCGCTGACCTGTGTGTTTCCATTCAGTGCATTTGTGGTGCACCGGACGCAGGAGATTGTTTTGCACCGCATGCGGGCATTGGTTGCAGCGACCAGCAGTGCTGCGATCGGGTCTGCAGCATCGATGCATTCTGCTGCGCGGTGAGCTGGGATGAGTCGTGTGTCAGGACGGTGGGCTTTGAGTGCGCACAGACACCCAGTTGTCAGCCTGTTTGGGGCATCCCCCCGTTCGGGAGCTGCTTGGTCGAGCACCTCTCTCCCGGCTGCAATGACCCGGCATGCTGCGACGAGGTCTGTGCGATCAATCCGTTCTGCTGCGAAACCGTTTGGGATGCTCAGTGTGTCGATGATGCCGGCGCCTTCTGTTCGTCGTGCGGCGACATCGATGTCGACTCGTGCTTCGTCATTCACAGTCTTCCGACCTGCAACAATGAAGCGTGCTGCCTGAAGGTCTGCAGCATCGACTCGTACTGCTGCGAGTTCAGTTGGGACAGTTTGTGCGTCGGTCACGCCTACGGCGAGTGCCCGCCTGCTACGGAGACCTGCGGAGACCCCGTGCTTCGACCTTGCTTCGTGGCATCGTCCTTGACAGGCTGCGAGGATGAGGATTGCTGCGCCGAGGTCTGCGGGAACTTGGATGCATCGTGCTGCGAGTACCAGTGGGATGCCATCTGCGCTGCGATCGCCTTCGAGGTCTGCACCCTGCCAGCGGGTTCTCAGGGAGCGAACGGGGATTGCCTCGCCCCCCACCCGACTCGAGGGTGCGCAAGTGGTCCATGCTCCGCAGCCGTGTGCAGCGTTGCGCCCGAGTGCTGTGCTGCGGGCTGGGACGAGCGATGTGTGACCATCGCCTTCGCAGTCTGTGTGTCCCCCAACACCTGCCCCGCCGAGGGATCGTGCTTCAGCCCCCACAACGGTCCAGGCTGCGACGATGCAACCTGCTGCAACTCCGTCTGCTCGTTCGATTCGAGCTGCTGCACCAACCGCTGGGACAGCGAGTGCAGCGCACTCGCTGACAACCTCTGCGTGGTCCAGGAGCCGGATTGGCGTTGCCCCTGCATCGGCAGTTGCTTCAATCCCCATCCCGACACGCCCGGCTGCGAGGACTATTCGTGCTGCTCCGCCGTGTGCGCCGAGTTGCCAGACTGCTGCACGGTGGGCTGGGACCTTGCGTGTTCGACGCTGGCCCGACAACGCTGCTGCGGCCCGGTCGGTTGTGGCAGCGGCTGCAACGGTTCATGCCTCGAGTCGCACGGTACGCCGTTCTGTGATGAGCCGTATTGCTGTGCAGCGGTGTGTGCGCTCCTGCCATACTGCTGCGAGGCGTTCTGGGATCAGGGTTGCGTCGACATCGCTGCTGAGCGTTGCGCAGTCGGCTGTGGTTCGCCGTACGGCCAGAGTTGCTTCTCGCCTGCCAAGGGAACGCCTGGCTGCAATGACATCGCGTGCTGTCGCTTGGTCTGCGACATCGATTCGTACTGCTGTGAGTTTGAATGGGACGATGTGTGTGCGCAGTTGGCGTTCGGGGTGTGCAACGTCCCCAACTGCTCCGATCCAGGATTGGGCGATTGTTGCAGCGTCCACAATGGACCATGGTGCTCCGATACCGCGTGCTGCGAAGCGGTGTGTGCAGCTGATTCGTTCTGTTGCGAAGTGATCTGGGATGAGTTCTGCGTCAGTGGGACCTATGAGTTCGACGGGGCATGCGGCTGTCTCTTGGAGTGTGGTGATGTGTGCGCAGAGAGCTGCTGCACGCCCCACTTCGCACCAAGGTGCAACGACCTCGTGTGCTGCACCGAGGTGTGCATGCAAGATGAGGTTTGCTGTGATACAGAATGGGACCAGGTGTGCGCGGAACTTGCGGGCAACCTGTGCGACGGTAGTGACGGTGGTAGTGACGCATGCCCGCCCCCGTGCGGCCTTCCTGAGTACGGCTCGTGCTGCGTGCCGCATGGAACACCAGGGTGCGAAGATCTTGCGTGTTGCACCGAGATCTGCAAGATTGATCCGTTCTGCTGTGACGGAATCTGGGATGCCACCTGCGCCAAGCAAGCGGGATCGGAGTGCTCGGTGTGCTCGGGCGGTGGCGGATTGACCTGCGGCGCCTCGCAAGCTGGTTCCTGCTTTGAGGTGCACACCAATCCGTACTGCGACTTCGAGGCGTGCTGCCTCCTGACCTGCAAGTTCATCCCCGAGTGCTGCTCGGTCGGGTGGGATCAATCCTGCGTGGCGTTTGCCGAGAGCGAATGCAGTGCCTTCGCCGGTGCCAACGCGTTCCCCCCGACGGTGGATGAACTGCGGCGCCAGCGGGGACTTCGTGACGGACGCCCCAAGCGGAAGATCCGTTCACTGCTGCCTCAGTTGCAGCGCGGTCAGGCCTTGGACGGCGGCCTGTTGGCACCACCGGCGTCGGTGCCGCCCAGTCTCTCCAATACCGTCAAGTGAGCAGGTCGCGCCCCGGGGGTCACGATCAGCGTCCAGACATCGAGTCCAAGGCCACCGGCCCGTGACGCAACGGCCGGATCTGGATGATGTTCAAGCCCTTCAGCCCCGGCAATCCGGCCACGTGACCTGGGGCGTGCGGTCCGCGCGCGTGATCACGCACTGACGAGCGTCTGCGTCCGCTCGGGGCCGACGCTGACCATCGACACCGGTACGCCCACATGCTGCTCGACGGCTTCGAGGTAGTCGCGCGCCGCCTGGGGCAGGGATGCTCGATCCGGCAGGTCGCTGACTTGCTCGGTCCAGCCCTTGAAGGTCGAGTAGACCGGCGTCGCTCCCTCGAGCCGCTTGGCATCGGGGATGAAGCGATCGGTCACCGTGCCGTCCGCAAGTCGGTAGTGCGTGCAGATACGCAGCTCATCGAAGCCGGTGAGGACATCGAAGAGCGTGCAGGCGATCTCAGTTGCACCGCAGACCATGGCGCTGTAGCGCACGGCAACGAGATCGAGCCAGCCGCAGCGGCGCGGGCGACCCGTGGTCGTTCCGTACTCGCGGCCGCGCTCACGGATCGTCGAGCCGATCTGGTTGAGGAGCTCGGTTGGGAACGGACCAGCGCCGACGCGCGTGCTGTAGGCCTTCATGATCCCGATCACGCGTCGCAGCGATCGGCCAGGAATGCCCGTTCCGGAGTGGATCCCCGCCGTCGAGCAGTTCGAACTCGTGACATAGGGATAGGTGCCGTGGTCGATGTCGAGCAGACATGCATTCGCACCCTCGAAGAGCAGGCTCTTTCCCGCGCGCTGGCAATCGTGCAGGTGATAGACGGTGTCCTTGATGTGTGGACGCAGGCGCTCGCCGAGCGCCGCGTACCGCGCCGTGAGCGCTGTTGGATCGAGCGGCGGGGCCTGCACGCCGAGCGCCTTGAGTTCCTCGGTGCGCAGCCGGCAGATGACCGCAAGCCGACTCGCCAGGTAGTCCGCATCAAGCAGATCGCCCATGCGGATCGCCGTCGAGCGGTGGATCTTGTCGGCGTACGCAGGGCCGATGCCGCGACGCGTGGTCCCGATGGAGAGATTGCCGCGCTCGCCAGCGGTCACGCCTGAGAGGTATTCCTCGAGCGCCGCATCCTGCTCCTTGTGGTAGGGCATGACCACATGCGCGCGGTCAGAGATGACCAGGTTCGCGCCGACGGCGATGCCGCGAGCTTCGAGCCCTTCCATTTCTTGGATCAGCTTTTCGGGGTCGACCACGACACCGTTGCCGATGACGCACGACTTGTCTGGGTAGAGAATCCCGCTGGGGATCAGGTGCAGCGCGTAGCGCTGATCGCCCACCACGACTGTGTGTCCGGCGTTGGCACCGCCGTTGTAGCGCACGATCACATCGTGGCCGGCGGTGAGGACATCGACGATCTTGCCTTTGCCCTCGTCGCCCCACTGGAGCCCGACGACGGCGGTGGTGTGCGGTGCGTGCTGCATGAAGCGAGGAATGCTAACGGGCTCAGGGACTAGGCTGCAGCCATGGAACCCGTGCATCTGGCGCAAGCGGACTCCGGGGCGACCGCCTCCCGGCCGCTCAGCGACTGGTTGCCGCAACTGCGGGCGGCCCGGCCCGCTGGCGCGTATGTGCATGTGCCGTTCTGCTTCCACAAATGCCACTACTGCGACTTCTATTCCTTCGTCGACACGAAGGACCGACAGGACGCGTATGTCGAGCGGCTCCTGGCCGAAGCTCGCACGATGGCAGAACTGGTGCATGAGCCGCTGCAAACGCTCTTCGTGGGCGGGGGGACGCCCACGCTGCTCGCCGACGATCGGCTCCGGCGATTGCTCGGCGGGTTGCGTGAGGCCTTGCCGTGGGCCGACGGTGCGGAGTGGACGGTCGAGGCGAATCCCGAAACAGTCACTGCAGCGAAGGCCCAAGCGCTTGCCTCGTGCGGCGTCAACCGAGTGAGCATGGGCGCGCAGAGTTTCCAGCCGGAACTCTTGCGGCAACTCGAACGCCACCACGAACCCGCGTCGGTCGCGCGGGCGATGGGTCTGCTCCGAAACGCCGGGATTGAGCGGCTGAACATCGATCTCATCTTCGCGATCCCGACCTCGACCTTGGCGCAGTGGCAAGACGACCTAGCGCAGGCGCTGAAGTTCGCGCCGGATCACCTGTCGTGCTACGGGCTCGTCTACGAGCCGGGAACGCCGCTGCGCGCACGGCTCGAGGCTGGGGGAGTCGAGCGGCTGGACGAGGAACTTGAAGCGAGCATGGTCGAGCACACGGTCGACACGCTCGCGGCGGCCGGCTACCACCACTACGAGATCAGCAACTGGGCCAAGCCCGGTCAGGAGTGCCGGCACAACATCCTTTACTGGCAGAATGGGGAGTGGATCGCGCTCGGTCCGAGCGCCAGCGGTCACGCTGCGGGTCTGCGTTGGAAGAATGTTGCGCTCCTGCAGGAGTGGCTCGACGGGGGACCGTGGCCGCCTGTGCGGAGCGTCGAATCGCTCGATGAGGATGGGCGGATCGGCGAGGCGTTCTTGATGGGATTGCGGCTTCTCGATGGCATGGAGGCCCAGCGGGTGCGCGAACTGCTTGCTCGCGGATCGCGTGCCGCGCAGCGCCAAGCAGCGCTCGATGCCGCCGTGGCGCGTGGCGACATGATGTGGACCGACGGCCGGCTGCGATTCTCGGAGCGTGGTGTGCTCACGAGCGACAGCGTGCTGCGGGACCTGCTGTAACGAGCGGAACTGGAGCCATGCGATGACGGGCTTCGAGAGCGAAGCGAGGAAGTGGCGTGCTGAGCGAGTCGCTCAGCGGCCTGTGAAGAACTTCTTCACCGCGTGCACAGTCACATCGCGGCCGATGGCGGCGATCGACTCAGTGAGCGGGATTTCCTTCGGGCAGACCTTCACGCAGTTCTGCGCATTGCCGCAGTCATTCACGCCGCCCTCGCCGGTGAGCGCCTCGAGTCGAGCATCCTTCTCGGTCGCGCCCGTCGCGTGCATGTTGAAGAGCCGCGCCTGGTTGATGGCTGCCGCGCCGACGAACGAAGTGTCCCACGACTTCGGTTCAGCTTCCTTCTGATACTGCGGGCACGCCTCGAGACAGCACCCGCAGGTCATGCATGTGCTCATCACATAGCGCGTCTCTTGGCGATCGGGCGTTTCCTGCGGACCTGCCCCGAGGTCGTATGTGCCGTCGATCGGGACCCACGCCTTCACGCGGCGCAGTGCGGCGAACATGCGCTCGCGATCGACCGAGAGGTCGCGGACCACGGGGAACTTGCCCATGGGTTCGATGGTGATCGTGTTGTCTTCGCCCACGATGTGTCCGACCAGTGCGCTGCACGCGGGGCGGACTCGGCCGTTGATGACCATGGCGCACGAGCCGCAGACCTCCTCGAGGCAGCCGGCGTCGTACACGACGGGCGTGGTCGCCGAGCCTTCGGTCGTGACGGGGCGAGCGGCGATGGACTGGAGCACGCTGATCAGGTTTGCGGTGTCCTGGGTCTCAACCTGGAACGACTCCCAGCGGGGCTGTTCGGCCGGTCCGTTCTGGCGCTTGATCGAGACGGTGATCGTGCGGATGGGATTGGCCGAAGTCGTGTCGGGCGAGGCGATCATGGCTGGGCGATTCTAGGCTTGCAGGACGCCCGCGGTGGCGCGAAGGGTGCCGAGGTTGCCCGAGTCGGGCAATTGCGCAAACCCAACCATGGGTTCGGCCGATAGGTGGGTCATGGCCATGCCCGCACTCCTGAGACTGCTCCGCCCGGGCGACTGGACCAAGGGGGTCTTCGTCCTGATTCCCATCGTCTTCTGGCTCGCGGGCGAGGGCCGGGATGTCGGGCGCGATGTCGTTGAACTCAAGGTCAAGGCCGCGCTCATGGCCTTTGCCGCGATCAGTCTTGTCGCCAGCGGGTGGTACGCGCTCAATGACGCGTGGGACGCCGCCGAGGACCGGCTTCATCCGACGAAGCGTCGGCGTCCTGTGGCGAGCGGTGCGGTCTCAGCGGCCACCGCTCTGGTCGTTGGGACGATGTGCATGCTCGTCGGCTCGTCGATGGGCTTCGCTGTGGGCAACGGGGCCGGGTGGCTCGTGGCGACCTACGCGGCGTTGCAAGCGGGCTACAACTTCACGCTCAAGCGTCGTGCGTATCTCGATGTGGCGACGATCGCGCTTGGATTCACGCTGCGCGCTGTGCTTGGTGCGGTGGCCATCGATGTTCGAATCTCGGTGTGGTTGGTGTTGTGCGTCTTCTTCCTCACGCTGTTCCTTGGCTTCGTCAAGCGGACCTGTGATCTGGTGGCGGCACAGCGTGAGGGCGCGGGCTGGAGCCAGTGCGCCGGTTACGGCGACGAGCAAGAGCTGCAGTTCCTGCTTGCCGTCTCGGCGTGCATGGCCGTCCTCATGTATCTGCTCTATGCACTCAGCGATCACGCGAAGAGCCTGTACGGTTCCGGTGCGACCGGTCTTGCGTTGCTGACCCCGTTCGTGCTCTTGGTCGTGTATCGCTTCTATCGCCGCGCGCGTCGAGGCCTGAGCGACAGCCCACTCGAGGTGCTACGCACCGATCGCACCGCGCTCGTGGGCATGGCGTGCTTTGTGGTGGGGACCTGGGCGAGCTTGTACTGGGCTCCCGCCAAGGCGTGGCTCGATCGACTCTTTATCGCGTGATGGCTTCGGGTGTCGGAGCGGCCGCTGGCGCTTCGACCTTGCCATAGGTGCGTGCTCGGGGCTGCACGAGGCCCGTGTTGACATCCTCGAAGCTGATCCGGCAGCCGCCCGAGGCCTGGTCGTACGCTGCGACGGTGGTCTTGAGGAAGCGCTCGTCGTTGCGGGTTGGATAGTCGGTGCGGTAGTGGCTGCCGCGGCTTTCCTTGCGCTCGATCGATCCCTCGATGATGGCTTGAGCAAGGATCACCATGTCGGCCACTGCTCGGGCGTAGGACAGATTCTGGTTCGTCCACATGCCCGTGTCCGACAGGCTCATGCGTTGCGAGCGATCGCGCAGTTCGCTGAGTTTGGCGCGCGCCTGCAGCAGACGGCCCTCGCTCTTGACGACCGTCGAGGCGGCCGTCATCTCGTCGCCGAGTTCCTTGCCGATCTGGTAGGGGTTCTCGCCGCCAGTGCCCGCGACGAGTGCCTGCATGCGCGCCTGCTCGGCAAAGACGCCATCGTCGTAGACCTGCTGAGGAACCGAATCGACCGCGTGCTCCTTGGCCCACGCCGAAACGCTCGCGCCGGAGAAGAGCCCGTCGAAAATGCAACTCAGCAGCGCGTTCGCGCCAAGTCGATTCGCTCCGTGGAACTGGTAGTTGACCTCGCCGAAGGCATAGAGCCCCGGGATGTTGGTCATCATGTTGTTGGGCGCGCCGTAGACCATGCCGCGGTGGTCAGGCTTGGCGGTGTAGGTGGTCCAGAGCCCGCCCATGCTGTAGTGCATGCCGGGGAAGATGCGCATCGGCACTTCCGAAGGCTCTTCGCCCACGAACTTGCGATAGATCTCGACGATGCCGCCGAGCTTGCGGTCCATGTACTCGCGACCCAGGTGCGTCAGATCAAGGAAGACCTGGTTCTGTCCGCCGACGCCCATGCCTTGGTTCACGCAGACATCGAAGATCTCGCGCGTGGCGATGTCGCGCGGCACGATGTTGCCGTACTTGGGGTACTTCTCTTCGAGGAAGTACCAGCGTTCGGCGTCAGGGATCTGGCGCGGGTCGCGCTGATCGCCCTTGCGGCGCGGAACCCAGACGCGGCCGCCTTCGCCGCGAGCGCTCTCGCTCATCAAGCGAAGCTTGTCGTGGCCAGGGATTGCCGTGGGGTGGACCTGGATGAACTCGCCGTTGCCGTACCAAGCACCGAGTTGGTAGCAGCGGCTCGCGGCGCCGCCCGTGCACATGACGCTGTTGGTGCTCTTGCCGAAGACGAGTCCGCAGCCGCCAGTGGCCATGACGACGGCGCTCGCACGGAACGAACGAACCTGCATCGTGCGAAGGTCCTGCGCCACGATGCCGCAGCAAGTTCCATCAGCCGCGATGAGCGGTCGCAGGAACTCCCAGTGCTCGTACTTGGTGACCTTGCCTTCGGTCTCGAAGCGCCGCACCTGTTCATCGAACGCGTAGATGAGCTGCTGGCCCGTCGTCGCGCCGGCGAAGTGCGTGCGCTTGTAGAGCGAGCCGCCGAAGAGGCGCAGATCGCGCTGGCCTTCCTTCGTGCGGTTGAAGGGCACGCCCATGCGATCAAGCAGGTCGATGATCCGCGGCGCCCAGTGTGCCATTTCGTAGACCGGCGGCTGGTTGGCCAGGAAGTCGCCGCCGTAGATCGACTCGTCGAAGTGCTCGTACTCCGAGTAGCCCTGCTGACGAGCGATCTCGTTGCACGCGTTGATGCCGCCCTGCGCGCAGACGCTGTGCGATCGCTTGACGGGGACGATGCTGAACAGGTCGACCTGGACGCCGAGTTCGGCGGCCTTCACGGCGGCGCCGAGGCCAGCAAGGCCACCACCGACGACGATCACGCGGGACTGCTTGGTTGCCATGGTTCGTGCTCCGGTTGATGCAAGGCAGACAAGGCGCGGAAGTCAATGCGACGCCGCGGGCTGCGCGGCCTGACCGACGAGGTGGTTCTCGACTTCCCGAGCGTCCTCAGGATCAAGGGTGACGAAACCAATGACCGCTGTGATTCCCGCAATGGCAAGCGCCACGCCGATGGCCACGCACACTTGGCCCCATCGTCGCTGCGCGCCAGTTGAGATGGTGAGCCCCCAGGTGATCGCTGCCGTCCACAGCCCGTTGGCGAAGTGGAAGATCAGTCCGAGCACGCAGAAGAGGTAGAGGATTGCAATCGTCGAGCCCAAGAGCCCATCTTGCATGTGCGAAGCGGTCGAGCTCGCAGCATGCGCGCCGTCGAAACTCGGCAAGAGCCCGCCAAAGGTCCATCCCCACCGAAGACTGCTGATGTGGGCGAAGATGAACGCCACGCCGACATAGCCGGTCATGCGTTGCAGCCAGTAGCGGTAGTTCCCTTGGTACGCGTAGCGATCGATGTTGCACTTGCCCGTCCGAGCGAAGTACACGCCAAGGATCGCGTGGAACGCGATGGGCAACCACAGCGCGAAGATCTCGATCATGATCAGCCCAGGCAGGCTGTGGATGAAGTCGACTTCGTGCTGAAAGGCAGCCACGCCCGCGGCGTCGCTGCCGTACCGGGCGACGACATCGCTGAACTTGCCCTGGTGCAGTGCCGAGCCCCAGACGATGCTTGAGTTCGTCGTCAGATGCGGGATCAGGAAGAGGCCGATGGGCACCACGCCACTGAGGCTGTGGAGCCGGCGCAGCAGGAAGTAGTGGCGTTCGATGAAGGGAACGGTCGCGGCGGATTTGGCGGGTGCGGCGTGGGTGCTCACGGTGGCTCCGGGGTGGATCGTTCGCGAGGTGATTCAGTCTGGCACGACCAAGCGCGGGCCGGCCGGTGCATCGGCACCGCTGGGCGCTGCCCCTGGACGCCCCATGAACTGCACGCTTGCGGGGTCCTTCGCCATCTGTTGCTGGATCATGGTGGCGATCTGCACGAAGCGTTGGCGCAGCTCCGACAGGACTTCCTTCAGTTCCGCGGTCTCTTCGTCAGTGAGGTTGCCCTTGGTCTTCTCTTCGAGCACGCCGAGAAGGTCGATCGCGAACCGGCTGCCCATGAGGTCGATCATCGGGCGGCCCGTCTGCGGGTCGGCGTACGCACCCAGACCCATGATCGCTTGCGAGGCGAGGGAACCGACAAGCGCGCGCATGTCCGCGGGGGGGAACTCTTCGCTGCCGGGCTGGCGCGGCGAGTCGTCGATCTTCTGACTGAGCTTTTCCTTCTCCGCCTGAGCCTGTTCCTTCCAGTCGGCGTCGATGTGAAGCTTGGGTGCGTCGTCCGGCATGAAGGTCCTTTCGGGGAGTCATGGAGTATAGGGGTCTCGCGGTGCGCCGGCCCCGACACGCGCGCGTCTGCGATCGCTAGCATTCCCGGCGTGAAGCGAACGACAGGGCTGTTGATCGCCTGCCTCGCGGCAGCGTGCGCCAAGGATGAAGTTGCGCGTGTGGCGCTGTCGCCTGCCGACTTCGGCCCGGCCTCGGGATTGGCCCCGCGCGATGCGGGCACCGACGACCTTCCAAACCTCATGGAGATTGAGTCGCTCACCTTGGCGGCGCGTGACGCCCAAGGCACGCGCGCCGACGGTGAGGTCATCGAGGCCGTCGCGATCAAGGACGATGCCGGCAACATCGTGAAGGAATCGATCGGCGGCGCCCGCGCGGAGAGTGTTGCGGTGGGGCAACGCTGGGTCGTCGATGGACTGGTTGGGCAGGTCAACGGGCGGCCCATTTTCGCGAGCGAGTTTCTGGCCCCGCTCGAGGACCGCCTGCTCCGTACGGTGGCCGAGATGCCGCGCGAGGCGGCCGCCAAGGAGATCACGCGCATCGTGGCCGAGCGTTTCGACCAGTTGATCAACAACGAGCTCGTCATCGCCGAAGCCGAGGCCGGGCTCACGCCCGAAATGCAGCAGGGGCTGTTCGCCTTCCTCAAGGACATGCGCGAGAAGACCGTGGCCGAACTCGGCGGCAGCAATGCCAGCGCGACGAACGCGTTGATGGAGGAACTCGGGATCGGCCTAGACGAGTTCATGTCGCGTCGGCGTGATGAGATCTTGGCCGGTGAGCTCCTTCGCGGACGCGTCGACAAGCGCATCATCGTGAGCTGGCGCGATGTGGAGCGCGAGTACGCCAAGAACGCCGAGCGGTTCGCGGCCCAATCGCGGATCGTCGTGGGGCGCATGGTGCTCAAGGCAACGGATGCGGAACTGGTCGCGAAGGCGCGCGAAGCGTTCGCGGCCGGCAAGCCCTTCGCCGGAGTCGCGACCGAACTGGGCGTGAAGGATGACGGCGCGTGGCGCGAGTTCGCGGTCGCTGACATCGCCGCGACGGACCTGACCGACGAGCTCAAGTCCCTGCTCAAGGACCTGCAGACTGGCGCCGCCTCCAAGGAGGTGACCAAAGGTGAAAGTGTGACTTGGTACGCGATCCTGGCGCGCGACAGCCGACCGGCGGCATCGATCTTTGACCCGGGCGTGCAGCTCGTTCTGCGCGCCGAGATCGCGGGTCGCCGCCGCATGGTCGAGCAGTCTCGATACCTGAAGGGTCTTCGAGACCGATGGGTTGCGGCGGACATCGACCAGATGCGCGTTCGCCTGCAGTCGATCGCCGTGCAGCGTTATGTTCCCGGCGCGTGAGGGGGCCGATGACGGGCGCGAGTCAGGCTGATCCTGCCTCCCAAGCATCGTTGAAGTGCACGAGTTCGGGTTCGGCGTCTGGAGCGAGCAGGATCGCCAGGACATCGAAGCGCACGAGGAACGGCCGCAACGCCGGTTGTTCGGCCAGCGTGCGCGCAAGACGAGTCAGGCTGGAGCGCTTGCCGTGATCGATTCGCTCCTCGGGTCGGGCGCCAGGATCGGACCTGGTCTTCACCTCGACGATGACGAGCGTTCGACCGCAGGGCGTGAGCATCACGAGGTCGGCCTCGTCGTGCCCAATGCGCAGGTTGCGGGCGAGTTCGATGTAGCCCAAGTCGGCAAGATGCTTCGCGGCAAGTGATTCGCCGCGGGTGCAGAGTTCCCGTCGCGCACGCGCACGCCGCTGCGCTCGCAGCGCATCGATCGTCCCCCGAAGTTCCTGCATGGATCACCAGTGCAGTTGGTACATCACGCGCGGCTGCGCGAGTTCCGCCGCAAGGTCTCGAACATCCCGGCCGAGGAAGCTGCCCAGCGCAGCGCCGCCAGTTGGCATCGTGCGCGCGCTGAACGGATCGGCGAACAGTCCCGCAGGTCGCGACAGGCGGTTGACCACCGCGCTGCCGGGCGTCAAGCCAGTGAGCGACTCGGCGATCGCGATCGCATCCTCGAGGTAGCCGATCGAGTCGATCAGGCCAGCATCGAGTGCCTTCTGCGCGGTGTAGACGGAGCCGTCAGCGACCTGCTGCACATCGCTGATGTCGCTGAACTGCGTCGATCGGCCATCGAGCACGCGCTTGGTGAAGGTCGCATACGCATCGTCAAGAATGCCCAGCACGACCGCGCGATCCTGATCGGTCCATGTCCGGAAGATGTCGTTGGCGACGTCCTTGCGCGGGCTTCCGGTTGCCACGATCGTCATGGGCGCGATGCCGACCTTGTCGGTCAGGCCCTGCAGCGTGAAGAGCTGTGCGATGACGCCAATCGAGCCGGTGATGCAGGTGGGCTCGGCAACGATCTGGTCGCAGTCGCAGGAGATGTAGTAGCCGCCGCTCGCAGCCGTGCCGCCGAAGCTCGCCACGACGGGAATGCCTTTGGCCTTCCAGTCCTTCACGATCTTCCAGATGCGGTCGCTCGGCGACACGCCGCCGCCGCCGGAGTCAACACGAAGGATGATCGCGTCGGGCACACTGCCCGACTCAATCTCGCGCGCGCACTCGGCGACGAAGCGAGCCATCGAGTCGTCGATGCCGCCTTCGACCGGCACCACGAGAATCTCACCGACGGATCCTGCGCGCAGTTCGCTGCGCTCGAGTTGCTTGCCACCCGAAACGGCCGCGGCGCCGCCGCCAAAGCCGATGAGCAGCCCGAACCCAAAGACAAGTGTCGTGGCGACGACGCCGATCATCGCGCCAAGGGCACCGCGAGTCATGGAACTACGGACGAGGACTTCCTGAGGGGCGGTGGCTAGCGCGGGCGGCGGGGCGAACGACGGATCTGGTGATTGCGTCATGGTGGGATCTCCGTTTGGGGATCCTACGCCGCGCGTCGGTCCATTCGGAGCCGGGCGACCGGCTTCGCTGCTTTCAGCGCTTGATTCCGACGGTCCCAACGCAGACGCCAAAGGTCATCCGCTGTTGGCGGATCTCGACGAATCCCGCCTCATCCACCTGGGATCGCAGGCGCTCGGGACTCAGATAGGTCTCGACGCTTCGAGGCAGGTAGCGATAGGCGCCGCTGCGGTCCCGCGCGATCAGGCTCGCCGTGAACGGCATCAGGTGGTGCGTGTACAGCCGGTTGAACCAGCGCAGCGGCGCGAAGCTCGGTTCGCCGAACTCAAGCACCACGAGACGGCCGCCAGGAGCGAGCACGCGGTGAAACTCCCGCAGCGCCTTCAGCGTGTCGTCGACATTGCGGATGCCGAAGGCGATTGAAACGATGTCGAAGCTCCCATCAGCCCACGGCAGCGATTGGGCATCGCCCTGCACATAGGTGGGTTGGACGGCGAGGCGACGACCGTCCACCGACTTGGCTTTCGCCAAGTCGAGCATCGCTGCGGTGTAGTCCAGCCCGGTGACGCACTTGGCGCCGGCGTTCGCAAACGCCTCGGTCAGGTCGCCCGTGCCGCACGCGCAGTCAAGGACCCGCGCGCCGTCAACCGGCTCAGTCATGCGCACGGCGGCGCGGCGCCATGCCTGATCGCGCCAGAAACTGTGCAGACGGTTGTTCAGGTCGTACGCATGCGCGATCGAGGTGAACATGCGCTGAACACGGAGCGCCTTATCGCTCACCGCGTGAGGATTTCGCTCCAAGTCGTTGGCGGTCCAGGCGGGATGCCCGGTCTCGTGTTGACGCATAACGGCCAGTCTAGGCGCGCTCCGGCGCCGGGAATGGGGTTCGGGGCGTCCAATATCGCACATGAAGCCGTTCGCGCGGTCATCTGTGAAGTCGCGTGGGTTCCTCCCGATGAACACGGTGCGCAGGACGAAGCCTGCCACACACCACGAAGGAAACCTGACCATGCACACCGATACCGCCATCGAGACCCTCTTCAACACGCTCCTCACCGGCGACCGCACCGCGGCCCGAACCTTCGCCGACGAACTCTGCTCGGACCTGACGCCCGAGGGCGCGATGAATGATGTGGCGTGGCCCGTGCTCGAGATGATCTTCGCGCACTACCGCAACGACCAGCTCACGACGCTCGCCCACAACTACGCGATCCGCACGCTTCGCCAGGTCGTGGACCAGGTTGCTGCGAACTACACCCGCCGCGCGCGCCGTGATGTGCGCGTGTGCATCTTCGGTGGCGTGGACGAGAGCATGGATCTAGCCAGCCAGATGGCGGCCGACATGCTTGAAGCGGCCGGGTTCGATGTCTTCTTCGCTGGCGGCGGCGTGGCGAACGACGAGATCTACCTGGAGTGCACGAACCGCAAGCCGAATGTTCTGCTGCTCTGGGCAGCCAGCGGCAAAGACACCCCTGGCTTCCGCATGCTGATCGACATGATCCGCAACAACGGCGGCCATGCCGGCATGCAGATCGTCTGCGGTGGCGGCATCTTCAACCGCGTCCCGGGACTGGCCGAGGAAATCGGCGCCACCGTGGTGGCCCGCACGCCGCGCGAACTCGTGGAGAGCATGGAGTCGCTCTTCGCGCCGGCCAGCGCGAAGAAGGCCACTGCGCCCGCCGCGCGATCGCTGCGCCGCGCCCGCGCGGTCGCCTGACCAGCACCAATCCAGAGCATTACGATGCGCGCCGTGGATCCCCACGGCGCGCTTTTGCTTCGAGCAGGTCGTCATCCCCTCGCGCACGAGGTCGAGCGGAACCTTCGCTTGTGGTGCACGCGCCATCCGGCGACGATGGCCGACACGATCATCGCCGTCAGTGGGGGTGCCGACAGCATGGCGCTGCTCACGATCATGGCGGCGCTCCACGAGCGCGGGAGCGGGCCAGCGCGCATCGCCGCGTGCTGCGTGCACCATCACTTGCGCCCCGAAGCCGATCGCGAACTTGAGTCGGTCCGCGCGCACTGCGACCTGCTCAAGGTCCCGTTCTTCAGACGCGATGTGTACCCGGCGGATGAGCCAGGCAATCTGGCAGCGGCAGCGCGCCGGCTTCGATACGAGGCGCTCGCCGAGTGCGTGGTCGAAGCGCGGATGGGGGCTGTGGCGACCGCGCACCATGCGGACGACCAGCTCGAGACGGTGCTCATGGCGCTGTGCAGGGGGGGTGCGAACTTCGGCGTTGGAGGCATGCGATGGAGCCGTCGTTTGAGCGAGGATGTGGTGCTCATGCGTCCGCTGCTCGACATTCCGAAGGCGCGCCTTGTGGAATTTGTGCAGGAGCTTGGCGTGCCGTGGCATCACGATGCATCCAATGAGGATCCCGAGTCGGCGCGCGGCATGTTGCGCACCAAGGTGCTGCCGCATCTCTTGGAGCGTTGGCCGAAGGCCGCAGTCCATGTGGCTCACACAGCGGAGGCGATCGACGGCATGGGTAACGCGCTGCGCATGTCGCAGCGTGCGGACCCCGAGAACAAGGACCATCGATTCGAACTCGGTGGAATGGAGCGAGCGATTCCCGAGGTGTTGCCGTACTTGATTCAGTTGATGCAGCCGCCGAGCGCGCAGGGCGACAGCCGATTCTGGGCTGAGGAGCTGCTCCGCAACGATCCCGAGCCGAGGGTGTACGAGGCGGGCCCGGACTGGGAACTGCGAATCCAGGGCGGCGAGGCGCAGTTCACGGAGCGGGCGGGGCGCCAAGGCACGATGTGAAGTCCTTGTCCGCGGTGCAGCGGATCACACCATCCTTGAGCATGGCCACGCTGGGCGTGGTGATGAGCCAGGTCGGCCCCTTGGGAAGTTCGAGTCGGACGCAGGTCGGGCAGTTGATGTCACCGACATCGCCGTCGCCTGCAGCTTCGAGCGCACCGTCGGCCGCGGGGACCATGACCGCAATGATCTTTTCGTTGCGGCCCTTCGCGAGCCAGCGGTCGAACACCTCATGGCAGTGCCCGCACTTTGGGTTGTAGAAGACGACGATCGCGTCGCCCTCGAGCGTTTCAGCGGTCAGCCGAGGAAGATGCTTTGCGACGCCGGCATCGGCAAAGGTGCGGCCCTTCCAGGACTCGAAGGCAAGATCGACCGCTGTGAGCCCTTGGTTCGCAAACGCTTCCGTCTTGACGGTGTTCTCGACGGGAAGACGCGTTGCGACGCCCATCATGATCGTGAACACAACAATCGCCAGAACCGCGCTCGACAGTGCGTTTTGGCGCGGTCCGTCCGAGGGCGATGTCTTGGTCACCAGGAACAGCACGGCGATGGCCAGAACGATCGCCGGCACGAGCATGGCCGACGCGCCGGCGCCCGCGGCCACCGCACCGGGTGCGTTGAGCGCCGCAAGTTCTGCAAGCGAGACGAAGGCGGTGGCCAACGCGCAGCCCCATGCGACTTTGGCGCCGAGCGAGCGCAGCACCACGCAGAGCCCCGCGGCCGTGAGCTCAAGGCCAATCAGGACTCGCAGACTGTCTGCGCCATTGAGTTCAAATCGAAGGCCAACATTCGCGAGCCATGTCGGCAACCACGATGTGCCGCCGTTCCACTGGAGCACGGCCATGCCAACGAGCAGGCACGCCACCGCGAAGCGGAGATGGATCTCACGGAGTCCCAACGAGAAGCTCCTCCCACTCGATGTCGCGTCGCTCACGATCCGCCCTCCAGAACATCGACCAAGCTGACCTCGTCCTCAGGATCGGTGCAGATGGCTTCGATCACTCCATCCTTCATGCGCATCACCACTGGGGTCTGAACCACATAGTTGGGGCCCTTGAGGAAGGTGCGGATTGTGCACTCCGTGCATGGCATGGGCTGCTCATTCGCCGGATCATGATCGGGGATGCCGATCAGAAGTGCCGGGCGCTTGAGCGAACCGACGAAGTGCGATTCGAGCACTTGGTGGCAGTGTTCGCAGTCGGCGCGATAGAGCATCACGATCCATGTTCCGCTCGAGATCGTCGTCGGCGGAGGAGCGTCGAGCAGAGCCATTTCGGGTTGCGAAGCGAGCGGCTTGCCGACCCAAGTCGCGAAGTCCGGCAGGTAGTACGGCTGCACTTGGCTCGGTCGTGCCGGCCAAGCAGGCGGCGTCACAGCGGGCGGCGTCACAGCAGGCGGCGTGACTGCTGGCGGCGTGACAGCGGGTGGCGTGACTGCAGGTGGCGTGACTGCAGGCGGCGTGACGGAGGTCGGATCCTCGAGTTGAACTGCGCGAGCTGGCATGCCGAAGGCGACGGCAATGCCCACAGCGGCCACGATTGCTGCACGCGCGCCGCCAGCGCGCCACGAGCGATGACTGCGTCCACAGCCCTTGCCCAGGACAACGACGCCAGTCAGCAGCGCGCCGTCGATGAGCAGCATGTACAGCGGATTCATGCCCGACTTGCCGAAGCAGCCGCACGAACCCTTGAGGACGGCCTCGAATCCGTCCTTGGCCCAACCAGTACCGATCAGCCAGAGCAGGATCACGCAGAAGAGCGCAAGCACTGCCGTCGCCAACGGGCGAGCGAGCCTGGGCATGCACAGAATCATGCCGGCGATCATGAACTCAATGCCGCAGATGGAACGCAGCGCGAAGTCCATCCAGTCCACACCCTGAAGACCGAAGGTCCCATCGAGCGCACGAACGGCATCAAAGATCGGCTTAGGCAGATTGCGCGGATCGTTCTCGACGAGCTTGGTGATCGCGCCAGCGCAGATCCATGTCGGAACGGCCAGACGCGTGATGACGAAACCGAGTCGTGAACAGAGTGCGCCAACCGGGGCGGCGCTCGAGGTCGAGTCATGCGTGGCGGCCATGATGCGAAGTCTACGCAGCCTGCGTCCTGATGTTCGGTCGTGACCCGTTGCAGCGGCCCCGTTCCGATCGATGACGCCATTGGACTGGTCTTTCCTGAGCCGCGTGATCGCGTCCTTGAGGGAGAATCCACGCGGTGAACAAGGTGCACCCCATGCCATGAGCCGATTCACGCGCTCAAGCCCGATGCCCGTGTCGCGACAGGATCTCGCGCACTGGCACATGCGCGATGGTGCGCTGCAGCGCATGCTCCCACCGTGGGAAGAGGTCGATGTGGTCAAAGCGCCCGTGCCCATGGTCGATGGCGCGACGGCGGAGTTCATCCTTCAACGGGGGCTGCTGCCGATTCGTTGGGTCGCGCGGCACGAGCAGGTCGATCCAGCGACGGGATTCGTGGATCTTCAGGTTCGAGGCCCGTTCCGTCGTTGGCGTCACCAGCATCGCTTCGAGGAGCGGGGTGCAACAAGCGCGATCACCGACGACATCCAGTACGAACTCCCTGTCCCACCTGTCGGTCCGATTGTTGCTGGGTGGGTTGTGCGTGCGCATCTGGAGCGCGCATTCCGCTTCCGTCATCGACGCTTGTCGAATGATCTTCATCGGCACCGGGAGTGTGCGGGGTTGGCTGGTCTGCGCGTCGGCATCACGGGAGCCAGCGGCCTGGTCGGTCGACAACTTCAGGCGTTCCTCACGACCGGCGGGACGAGTGTGAAGCGCCTGACCCGCGGATCAGCAAGTGCAAGCCGCGGAGAAATCCAGTGGAATCCGCGCGGCGAGCGTGTCGCGACGGCGCCGTTCGAGTCGCTCGATGCGATCGTGCATCTGGCCGGGGCCAACCTTGCCGACGAACGATGGACGCCCGAGCGAATGGTCGTCCTGCGCGAGAGTCGCGTCGCCGCCACGCGCCACCTGTGCACGCTGCTGGCGGGCTTGGAGCGCAAGCCAAGGGTCTTGGTCTGCATGAGCGGCGTCGGCCTGTACGGCACCGATCACGACCGCTCGGTCGACGAGCGCGATCCGTCCGGTCGTGACTTCATCGCGCAACTCGCACTGGATTGGGAGGCCGCAGCGCAACCCGCGATCGACGCGGGCATTCGCGTCGTCTTCCTGCGCGCTGGCATGGTGGTGACGGCCGCAGGTGGCGCGGTGGCGAAGATGCGAACGCCGTTCCTCTTTGGTGCAGGTGGACCGATCGGCTCTGGGCGGCAGGGCATCTCGTGGATCGCAGCGGATGATCTTCTGGGCATGATCGCGACGGCCATCGTGGACGAGCGGTGGACGGGGCCAGTGAATGCCGTGGCGCCCGAAGCTGTCGAGCAACGCCACTTCGCCAAAGTGCTCGGACGCAGCCTGCGGCGACCGGCGATCGCGCCGATGCCAGCGGCCGTGGTCAAGATGCTCTTCGGCGACATGGGCGAGTCACTGCTCTTGCGAGGTCAGTTCGCGCAGCCCACACGCGCGACTGAACTTGGATTCCGTTGGGATTTCCCGCGCCTGCACGATGCACTCGACTTCGAACTTGGGCGCGCGTGACGGCTCCTTCGGACGGGCGGGCGGTGACGATCCGTGGTGAGCACAAGGAACAGACTGGCGCGGCGGACGCGGGGCTTGGTACAGTTCTTCCTCGTGTGTTGTCTTGGTAGCTCAATTGGATAGAGCGTCGCCCTCCGAAGGCGAAGGCTGTGGGTTCAAGTCCCGCCCAGGACGTTTCGGTTCGATGACCCCATGCCACGGTGCGGTGATTGTGGCCGCGCGGCTGGGTCGACGCGGCCACGCTGGGCTCTCTGGAGCGACTTGCACCGCGTAGAGTCCGCGCATGCGCATCGCCGAGTTTCAGAAGCTCATTCACGATCGGTACTACGCCACGGACAGTGCTCGCGGTGCGGGCAAGACCTTCCTGTGGTTCGCCGAGGAGTTTGGCGAGTTGGCTCACGCGTTGGGCAAGCTCGAGCGCGGCGAACCGGATCCCGCGAACCTGCGCGAGGAGTTCGCAGACTGTCTGGCCTGGATGTGCACGCTCGCCAACATCGCCGGCGTCGATCTTGAAGAGGCCATTCGCGAGAAGTACCTGCAGGGCGGCGGACCCAAGGGCACCAAGTGAGTCGACCGCCCGTCGCATTGGCGGCTCAGTCAGTGCCGGACGCATCCGCCCCGAGTTGTGCCGTCTGTGAGCAGCACAAGGCGGCGCGCGCCGCAGGGCAGGTGCTCTGGACCGACGGCAGATTCCTCGTGATTCATCATCCAGAGCCAAGTCCGCTTGCTGGATGGCTCCGGCTCGATGCAGTGGCCCATGTCGGTGGGGTGGCGGATCTTTCGGACGATGATGCTGCCCGCTTCGGTGTGCTGCATGCTCGTGTGTCCGCGTGCATGAAACGGGCACTCGGCGTGGACCGTGTGTACTCGATCGCTTTCGGCGAGAGCGCGCGTCATCTGCACATGCATCTCGTGCCACGCCGTGCCGATCGTGATGATCTGGCCGCGTGGGACCTTGCCGACGGATATCGCGCGTGCATGCGGGATCCGTCGATCGCCGCTGACTCCGCTGCGGTGCGCCAAGCGCGCGAGCGACTGCGCGAACTGCTCGCAGCCGCGCTTTGACGGCACAGTGATGCGATTCGGCTCGGCGACTCAGCTCGTCGAATCAGCTGATCGATTCAGTTGTTTGACTCAGCGATCGGCGCGATGGCCCGGGCCGCCGCTTGGCCTGCGATCCACCCAGTCGCCCACGCCCACTGAAAGTTAAAGCCGCCGATGCGGCCATCGACATCGAGTACTTCGCCGCAGAGGGACAGCCCTGGACAAGTCAGGCTCTCCATCGTGCCAAGATCGACCTCGTCGATCGGGACGCCGCCGGCGGTGACTTCCGCGTAGGTGAAGCCACGATCGCCTTGGATCGGCAACTCGGTGGCGACGAGCAACTCGACAAGCGTTCGACGACTCTCGCGCGGCGTCTGCTGAACGGTGGCGTCATGCGCGAGTCGTGCCTGCGTCAGGATCGCGCGCGAGAGCCGTTCGGGGAGTCGTTCGCGAAGCACGCCGAGCAGGCCTCGACCCTTGGAGGCGAGCAGCCAAGCATCGGTCGCATCGGCCGATTCACCTGGCATCCAATTCAGGATGAGCGTGGTCCCGGGTTCGCGGTCGCGCGCATCGAGCAAGTAGCGACTGATGTCGAGCACGCTCGGTCCGCTGAGTCCGAAGTGTGTGCACAGCGTGCTGTTCGCAAAGTGCACCAGTCGCTTGCCGGTCGGTCCGCGCAGCACGAGCTCGGCGTGCACCGTGAGTCCGCTGAGCTCCGTGATCCAGTGCCCGCTCGGGAGCGTGAGCGGGACGAGGGCCGGGCGGATCGCTGGGGTCAGCGAGTGTCCGAGCGACTTCGCGAATTCGTAGCCCGCGCCATCCGATCCGCTGCGCGGGAGCGCCATGCCACCGGTCGCCAGAATCACGCGCGTGGCGCGCATCGAGCCCCACTCGCCGCTGATCGTGAAGCCCTGCGCGCCGCGGTTGATGCCGGTGACGCGCGCGGGATGCACGATCGACGCGCCCACATCATCGACCGCGCGCAGCAGAGCATTGAGCACCGTGCGCGCGCTGTCCGTGACCGGGAAGAGTTTGCCGGTCTCTTCGCGCTTGAGTTCGACGCCAAGGTCATTGAAGAAGTTCACCGTCTCGTCCGCACCGAAACGCCTGAGCACACTGCGCACAGCGGGGCGGTTGACGGCGTACTCCGCTTCGGTCACGCGCCAGTGCGTGACATTGCACCGGCCGCCCCCGGCCACCAGGATCTTGGCTCCGAGCGTTCGCGCGCCATCGAGCGCGACGATCGAGCCCGAGGCTCCGTTCGCCCGGAGCGCGCGCCCTGCGGCGACGGCGGCCATCAGGCCAGCCGCGCCGGCACCGACGATGCACACATCCGTCGCGGCTGGCACGATCACGGCGCGACCGTCTCCTGCAACACGACCTCAAGTTCAAGCGGCCGTGCCTTCTGGCTCTCGTACCGAACCCGCGCGATCGAGCCTGCGCCTGCTCGCACGATGAACCGGAAGACCGTCGAACGCAGGCCGGGAATGCCGCGTTCGACCCGCAGCCGACTCGGTTCCGCTTTCGCTGGCGTGAAGGTGCGATCGAGCACGCCGCCCTCGGCAATGCCGCCGGCCACCACGGCGCCGGCGGGATCGCCGAGCCCGACCGTCATGAGATCGGGCAGAGCGATGCCCCGTTCCGCAGCGCGGCCGGTCCGGGTCGGAATGTGTCGATCGTTGCAGATCTCGACCGACATGTCCCACACACCTTCGCCGAGCGAGCGCACGCGAGTGTTCCCCGCCCGCAGGAGCGGCATCTGGCTTGCGTGGAAGGTCGTGAACGCGAAGTTGCGGTGGCACTCTTCCTCGAGCATGAAGTGCGGCGTCACGCGGCTGGACCACTTGTTCTGCCCACCCACGAGCACGGTGCCGAGCGTTGGATGTTGAATTTCCGTCCAGTCTTTGAAGGTGCGGCCGAAGAGGACATCGTCCCGCCATCGGGTCCGCTGCTCCTCGGTGGGATCCGATCCACTTTGCATGATGCGGTCGTCGGTCCAGAGTTCGTTGGTGAACGAGACGATGCCCAGGCCCTCGGCGGTCCAGTTCACGAAGCCGCCATGAACGGTGTAGAGATCCTTGTAGATGATCATCGGGCGGTACCCGGGCAGCATCTGCGCACCTGCTGCGGCGATGGCGTCATAGGCGGCGCGATCGCTCGCTGGATACGCGGACTCGTTGTACTGGGCCCCGGGACCGCGCAAGATCATGCCACCGGCGTTGTGATAGCTCTGCACGGCGGCGATGTTCGGCCGGGCCAAGATGAACTCCGCAATGCACCGAGTCTCTGGATACGAAAGCGGCCACGGTCCGGCGCCGTGCTGCACATGGTCGGGCTGCCAGTCGCTGGGCCAATTGCGATTCATGTCGTATCCACCTTGACCGTCTTCGTTCACGCGGCCGTCGCCGTCGTTGTCGATGCCTTCTTCGCCGGCGGAACTCCACTCGCCGCGCTCGGTCGTGCCATCAGGACGGGGCTCGCGCGACACGGGAATGAAACTGCGCGGATCCCGCGGATCGCGTCGGTGCGTGCCGTTGGGGTCCTTGCGCCACATCTGCCCGATGGACCCGTCGCCATCCAGGTCATCGGGTCCATCTTCATCGACTTCGCCGTCGTGGTCGTTGTCGAACGGCTGCAGCCCCGTGCGATTGGAGTGGGGCGTGTTGGGCTTGCTGAACCACTCATCGCGTCCATCGGGATTCACGCTCGGGCAAAGGTAGAAGACGGACCGATCGATGAGCTCCGTGAGCTCCGGAACCTGCCCGTGTGCATTGCACAGGGCATCGAGCGTGTAGCCCACGACCTCGCCAGCTTGCACCTCGTTGCCGTGGACATTTCCGTCGATCCACATCGCAGGCTTCGACGCTTCGGCGCCCGTCGCAGGGTTGTTCACGATGGCCACGACCATCGGCCGGCCGAGCGCGCTCTTGCCGATCTCTTCAATGCGGACGAGGTTCGGCGAACGGGCGGCGATCTGCCGCACGGCATCGAGCAACTCGTCATAGTCGCGGTAGCGATTCCACGCGATGCCGCTCTTGCTTGGAAGGGCATCCTGCGGAGCGAGCGTCACGGCGGCGATCACGATCATGGGAACCATCACCATGTCCAGCCTCCTTCGAGGACGCGGCCGCCAAGCTGGAGCGAGTCGTCGTCCACGATGATGCGGTCGTAGCGTCCGTTCGGAGCGTGC
Organism: Phycisphaerae bacterium; assembly: GCA_016873315.1. Taxonomy (GTDB): domain Bacteria; phylum Planctomycetota; class Phycisphaerae; order Phycisphaerales; family SM1A02; genus SYIB01. The sequence continues at coordinate 26,866 of VGXL01000017.1, forward strand.
ATGTCGATCTCGATGTGCGTCTTCGGAGCGCGTCGCACCGTCCACGAAACACTCGCTCGCGAACCGGGGTCGAGTCGTTCGATCCGGCGCTCGATGCTGCCGGCGAGCAAGGCCTCGACACCGACCTTGGCGCGCAGGCGAAGCGGCCCAATCGCATCGTTGGTCCTAGCCATGGCCGTCGTCATCGGCATGCGTCCATCGTTGACCAGGTCGACCGTGATTTCGGTCACGCCCGGCGCGACTTCGCGAGCCTTGACGCGCTCCACATGCACACGAGCCGATTCACCAGCGAGCGCGGCAACGAATCGAGCGTGTTTGGTGATGAGATCTGGGAGCATCGCGCTCGGCGGTTCAGTCCGGAAGCCAGGCACCCAGCCGCCGATCTCGACCTTGCCCAGCGTGGGATGGTCGAAGGACTTCCAGGGAAGGAAGCCGCGGCCGCCCTGATCGCGGTCGCTCCATGCCAGCCACGCAGCCGCGTCTTCGTCGACGGGCTTGGGAGCGTCCTTCTTTTCCTCGGGCGGCGGCGATGGATCCGGCCGTTGCCAGAGTTGGCTGCAGAAGGTCGGCAGTCCGCGGTGCGCATAGCACCACGCAGCGAACGATCCCTCGTGCGTGGCATCTCGGGCGCGTTCGATCCCGGTCGATTCGCGATAGAGCTTGCCGATGCGTTCGTAGAGACCCTTGTCCTCGCCATCGATGAAGACCGGCGTACGACCTGTGATGTCGCGGCGCTCGTGGTTTGGGGTTCGCGCGAGCGAATCTTGGCGGCCGAGCACATAGACGGCACCAACTCCTGGATGGGCGCGTACGAACTCCGCGAGCGCTTTGGCTTCAGGCGCTTCAAGGGGAAAACGCCCAGCATCCGCAGCGAATTCGCGCCAAAGATGCGGAAAGTTTGCATCCATCGTGATGCCGCCGACGGCGTCCTCGCCCACGCTGCCATCGGCGTCGCGGTCGAGCGACTCGGTCAGCAACGAGAAGGTCGCGAGTTGCCCGTTGTCGCGATCGGGTGCACGATCGAGCCGCGCATCCGCTGGATCAGCGACGAGCGTGGCTGGGGCATCGGAAGGGCAGTCGAGTCGACGCATCATCGCGATCACACCGTCGCCGTTGATGTCGCACGGTGCGTCCTCGTCGAGGCGGCCATCCCGGTCATCATCGACGCGCGCACCGACGCGACCGGCCAGCTCCTGCGGACGGGCCACGCCCACGGCCCACGCATCGGGGTTGGCGACGGGGATCACCCACAGGTCCAGCGCATCGAGCACGGTCCGTGCATCGATGGCCGCGCGTGACTCCATCGCGAATCGCTCGGCGATGCCGGCAGCAACCAAGCTGCCGGACCGATGCCAACCATCGAGCCCCGCCACGATGAGCACGGTGGGGATCGGCACTTTTCGATTGGGCTGGTTCGTCACATGCACGGCATGGATCGCGCGGCCGGATGTGCTCGTTCCGATCGAGGTCAGCGTCACCTTGCCGTCGCTCGCAGCGGCGAGTCGCTGGAGTGTCTGTTCGAACGCCTCGATCGAGACGAGTTCACCGAAGCTCGTTGACGGCGCTTCTGGCTTGGTCGGCTCTGTGGCTGGGACCGGAGCGGGCGCGGCGGCGTCCTGCGTTGGCGCCGCTGCATCCTGCATGAACGCGAGGTGGAGGATGGCGAGCGAAGCGATCATCATGGGGACCTTCCTTCACATGTCCTGCGAAAGCGTGGCTTCATCCATCAGGTACAGGCCAACGAGCCATCGTTCCATCACATACGGCTGCACTCGGAAGATGCCGGTGATCGATGCGAACCGGATCTGGTGCTTCAAGCCGACCTCCACCGGCGCGCGGAGCTTCACCTCGACCGCGTCGTACGGCGAGGGCGGTACGCCGATGCAGCAGCCGTCCCATTGATTGAGCATAGCGAGGAGTTCGTCGGACTCCGTCGAGACAATCGGGAAGGCGATGTAGCCGGCGATCGTGACCCACTTGTCGTGCAGCATCGCGATGCGCTGTGGAATGATCTTCTCGCTGAGCCGTGGGACATAGGTGTTCGAACTGCTCTGCAGGAGGTCCCACGAGACTTCGTACGGATCTTCCTTCGTGCCCGAACCGCGAATGATGAAGTTGCCGTCGGCGACGATCTCGCCGTCCTCCTGCTTCAGCATGCCGGCCTTGACTGTTGCGTCGTTGATGCGCGCGTCGAGCCCAACCGACAGGCCGCCTTCGGGTGCCTTGTCGGGTTCGCGAGCGGGTGCGTTCGCTGCAGCGTTGGTCTCCGTGTCCGACCTCGTCCCGCGTGGTGCGGCCGTCGAGCCACCGCGCATGGGCAGGTCAATCGATCGCCCGATTGTGTTCACTGCGTCCATCGCCGGCGGCGAATCTGCGCCCTCTGGTGCAAGGAGAATCCATGCGCCAGCGGCGAGGAGGATGGCGAGCAGCGCCCAGAAGAGCTTCATGGCCTCGATCAGCCCAGTGGGCGCAGGCCCTGCACGACGGCCGTGCGGTACGCGCGGAGTGCAGGAACGATGCCTGCGGCGCACGCCAAGAACGTGGCTGCCGCGGCACAGAGCACGATCGTGCGAAGGTCCATCGTCGGATCGATCACGAGACCCACACGACGCTGCAGCTCGGCGCTCGCAACCGTGCCGAAAACGGCAGCGAGCGCGACCCCGAGCCCCGAACCAAGCAGACCGATGATCGCACTCTCAGCGAGCACGAGTCCGAACACGCGACCTTGGCTCGCACCGAGGACGCGCAGGATCGCCACCTGTCGGCGTCGCAAATCCATGCTGTTGTAGAGCGCAAGCATGACGCTGAGCGCACCAGCGACCATGACCGCGACGGCCATGGCGATGAAGAGCGTGTCGACGCCGCTGACGATTTCAAAGAGCCGCCCGACCTGTTGGGCAGGTTGCGCGACCGTGAAGGGGAACTGTCGACGCAACAAATCGAACGCAACCGGGAGCGCGCTGCTGACTTGTTCGCCGGGTCGCGTCGGGACGCGGAGCAGGATTCCCGTGATGAGCTTCTCGCTGTCGCGCAAGTCCTCGGCAGCGACATGGAGATGCCCGTGGTCGTCCTCGCCGGGATTCGCGGCGGCGGCCTCCTTCAAGCGAGCTTCCTCGGCGTGAACGCACCAGCCGGTCTCGAGGCTGGTGAAAATCGCGCGGTCGTGCGCGCTGCCGGTCGGCGCGAGGATGCCCACGACCTCGACCGGGTGGTCGTCGTGTTCGTGCGCGGCCTCACCGCTCGCGGTGCCGACGCCGTGAGCCAGCACGAGTTCGGAACCAACCTTGAGACCGTGCACGCGTGCCGCTTCCGCACCGACCACTGCTTCGTAGGGAGCTTCGAAGGCCTTGCCTGCAACAAACATCCAAGGTTGCCCGAGCACTGGCTCGAAGTTCGTGAAGAACTCCTTGCTCGTCGCCATCACCGGGGAGCCACGGAAGCTGTCGCCCAACTGCGTCGGAATCGTCCACGACCAAGGGAACGCCTCGCGGATCTTCATGTACGCGGCCCAGTCGATCGGCTGCGACGGCGCGTTGGCGTAGAACATGCCGTTGAGGACCGCGACGAGCGGGCTCGAGTCCGCACTCACGAGCAGGTGCACATTGCCGGTGCCGCGACGGAAAGCTGCTCGACCCGCATCGCGCATGGCGAGCAGCACGAGCAAGAGCGCCACGCTGACGGCGACCATCGTCACGGTCACCGTGGTCGAAAATCGGCGCAGCGACAAGCTGCGCAGGACGATCGTGAAGTCGGTCATCGTGCTGCCTCCGCATGGCCCAACTCGATCACACGGCTGAAGTGGGCGCGCAGTGAGGGATCGTGGCTGGTGCAGAGCAGCGCAGCGCCGTGATCCCGACACGCGCGCTGGAGCAGTCCGATGGCGGTCGCCGCATTCGCGGGGTCAAGGCTCGCCGTCGGTTCGTCCGCCAGGACGAGGCTCGGCCTGCACGCCAGCGCGCGCGCGACGGCGACGCGCTGCTGCTGCCCAACGCTCATCGTTTCAACGGCTTGATCGGGCAGTTCAATGCCGAGTTCGGCCAAGAGCGCCCGTGCGCGCGAATCATGCGTTGCCGCAGGGATCGAACTGAACATCATGGCCACCATCAAGTTCTCGCTCGCTGAAAACCCGTGGAGCAGGTTGAAAGTTTGAAAGACCATGCCGATTGATGCGCCGCGGAACGCATCGCGCGTCGCCCCGCGCAGCGATTCCATCGGCGTGCCGGCGACGGTGATGGACCCCGCGTCGGGATCCTCGAGTCCGGCGATCAGGTGCAAGAGCGTGCTCTTTCCACCGCCCGAGGGCGCGACCAGAAGTGCTTGCTCGCCTTGCGCAAGGGTGAGTGTGGGGACCGAGAGGTTGAAGCCACCCGGGCGGGTGAGCTCAAGACCAGTGATGGAGAGGGCATGCACGGCCGACGGATGGTAGCCGTCTAGCCCACATCGGCCAGTCCGAGCGCGTCGCCGTAGGTCGACATGAGTTTGCGGCGAAGGCGCGCATCAATGGGATCCGAGAACGACGGCGAGGCGTCGATCGCGCGTTGAGCTTCATCGCGCGCGGCAAGCAGCAGCGCGGTGTCGCGCGTCAAGTCGGCCACACGCAGCGGTGGCAATCCACTCTGCCGTGTGCCGAAGAACTCGCCCGGTCCGCGGAGCTTCAGGTCTTCCTCGGCAATCTCGAAGCCGTCGGTCGTGCTGGCCATCGACTTCAGACGACGCTCACCGTCGTCGGCCGTTGGATCCCCAATGAGCACACACAAGCTCGCCTTTGAACCGCGTCCCACGCGTCCACGGAGTTGGTGCAACTGCGCCAGCCCGAACCGCTCGGCGTGCTCGACGATCATGACCGTGGCGTTGGGCACATCCACACCGACCTCGATGACGACCGTGCTCACCAAGACACTGGTGCGGCCGTCCTTGAAGGCACTCATGACGGCATCGCGCTCGGCCGGGGCGAGCCGTCCGTGCATCTGCCCGATCGACAGACCGGCGAATGGACCTGCCTCGAGCGCAGCCGCGTGGCTCGCGACATCCGCCAGGCCTTGATCGCTCTCCTCGACCGCGGGCACCACGACATAGACCTGTTCACCTCGATCGATGCGCGTGCGGGCGTAGGCGTACACCTCGGTGGACCTCGAGCGTGGCATCACACGCGTGGCGATCGGCTGGCGTCCGGGAGGCAGAGCGCGAATCGAGCTCACATCGAGATCGCCAAAGAGTGTGAGCGAGAGCGTGCGCGGGATCGGCGTGGCCGTCATCACCAGCATGTGCGGCATGTGACCGTTGCCCTTGGAGCGAAGGGCTGCGCGCTGCTCGACGCCGAAGCGGTGCTGCTCGTCGATGACCGCTAGCGCGAGACTGTGGAACTGAACCCCCTCACCGAGCAAGGCGTGCGTGCCGATCGCCAAATCGACCTGGCCACCCGCGAGGGCGGCGTTCGCTTCAGTTCGCTCGCGCGGCGACAGCGATCCCGTCACGAGTTGGAACCGCACGCGACTGTCGCGTAAGAGCGCAACCACATTTCGGAAGTGTTGCTCAGCAAGAAGTTCAGTCGGCGCCACGATGGCGGCCTGGTGGCCGTGCGCAATGGCGAGGAGCGCCGCGTAGAGCGCCACCGCCGTCTTGCCCGAGCCCACATCACCTTGCACGAGCCGATTCATCGGTGCAGTGCCCGCGAGGTCGTTCGCAATCTCGTCGCACACCGCACTCTGGTCGGGCGTGAGGATGAAGGGGAATCGCTCGATGATCGCCTGGTGGATCGCCTCGGTCCTCGGCAGC
>VGXL01000018.1 GCA_016873315.1 Phycisphaerae bacterium
GGATCGGGCTTGCCATCATCACCGACCTTCATGCTCGCCAGCACCTCCCGCATCGGCGCATCGGCCGAGTAGAAGAGGAACACGCGGCGATCCGTGGCGAACTTGGGATGGAAGGCCATCGAGAGCAGGCCTTGCTCGTTGAACTGGTCGTTCACCGGATCGCGGTAGTCGAGCCAGGTCGTGGTCGTGACGGGCTCCTTGCTGCGATCGAGCTCGACGATGCGGCCCGACTGCTCGGCGATGTAGACCAGGTCATGCTGGTCGGGGCGTTGCACGAGCTGGATGGGGCGACGGAGCTTCACATCCTTCCAGATGCGGGACGCCGTGATCTTTGGGATATCCGTCTCGGTGGCAGCGGGCGCCTTCGTGGGCGCGCTGGCCGGCGCGGAGTTCTGGGGCATGACGGCAAGTGCCGCGACGATCAGCAGTGAGAACACCATAGGTGCGGAAAGAATAAGCGGTAGGCTTCAAGCATGACCCGATGCATCGCGTGCCTTGTCACTGCATCGATCGCCGCGACGGGCTTGCTCGCCATGAGCCAGGACCCAGCGCAGGGCTCGGCCGCGGCGCCGACCGACGGATTCACGAGCTTGTTCGACGGTCGCACGCTGGCCGGGTGGGAGGGCGATGTGCAGGGGTACACGGTCGAGGATGGCGCGATCATGTGCACGCCCGCGGGCCGGAACCTGCGCACGGTGGGCGACTATGGGGACTTCCACCTGAAGCTGCAGTTCAAGCTCGCTGCCGGCAGCAACAACGGCATCGGAATCCGTGCACCCAAGGAGGGCGATGCTGCCTTCGAAGGCATGGAGATTCAGGTGCTCGACGACACCGCGCCGAGGTGGAAGGACCTGAAGGACTGGCAGTTCTGCTGCAGCGTGTACGGCGTCGTGCCTGCGCGACGCGGACACTTGAAGCCCGTGGGCGAGTGGAACGAAGAAGAGATCATCGCCAAGGGCTCGCACATCACGGTCAAGCTCAATGGTCACATCGTCGTGGATGCCGATGTCGCCCAAGCATCGCGCGGTGGCACACCTGACGGTCGCGATCATCCCGGCCTGAAGCGCACGAGCGGCCACATTCACTTCTGCGGGCACGGCGATCCGGTGTGGTTCCGTGCGATCGAGATCAAGGAACTCAAGTGAGGATCGCGGCGCATGGATGCGCGCACACTCAGCCTGCTTGATGACGCACTCGTTCGCGCGCGAGCACTGCTCGAGCCACAGGGGTTCCTGTTCGGCACGCCGCGACTGCTCGACGAAGGCTCGTGGGGGCGCTACGACATTGCCATCGATCCGCCCGATGGGCGCGCCAGCAAGTTGCAGGTGCATGTGAATGGCAAGGGTCGGACCAGCGTGGTGCCGCAGGGACCCGCCGCAACAGCGATGCGCGTGATCCTTGAAGGCGGCTCGACGAGCGTCATGCCACCACGCGCGGGAGCACCGGCGCCAACGATGCGCGCGCTCCCGCTCACGCGCGCCGCGAGGGAAGCCACGGACCGTCCGGCGAATGGACCAACGAGTGGACCGGCGGATGGACCGGCGAGTGGAACGGCGAATGGACCCGCGGATGGACCCTCGACGACGACTGGTCCCGTGGGGCCCGCAATCCCGGGCGAAGCGATCGTCGTTGATTGCAGCAAGTTCGGTGCGCGACTCATCGGTCCGACCGAATGGCGCGGCATGCAGCGCAACGCGGCCGGAGGTTGGGTCGAGATCTTCCGCAGCGCGCGCCATGCGCGGGGGCACAACAACTTGGGCGAGTTCTTGGCGATCGTCGATGCGCTGCGGCGACTCGACACGGGTGAGCACACCGCGCGCGAGGTGTTCAGCGATTCACGCACCGCGATCAGTTGGGTCACGAAGGGCATCGTGAAGACGACGCTCGATGTCGATGGTGACTGCGACCCAGGGTTCGCCGCACTCGTGCGTGACGCGCGCGCGTGGATCACGACGCCCGCCTGCGCAAGGTGGCGACGCGTAGTGCGGCTGTGGGACACGCCGGTCGTGGGCGAGAATCCAGCGGACTTTGGTCGCAAATGAGTTCGGACGCGCTCGGTGCCTGGCTGTGGCTGGCGACTGACGAAGGCCGGGCGCTGCGTGAAGCGGCCGCGGCGGTCGGCGAAACGACGCCCGCCTCCGTCATGGCCCTTCGCAAGCTTGGCAATGCCGACGCCGTGCGCGCAGCGCTCGAACTCGCGCAGTCGCGCGCGCGCGCCATGGCCAAGTTCCCCGATGCCGCCACGATCTGGTGCGATCGCCACGGCATCGAACAGGCGAGTGGTTCGCGCGTTGCGGCGTGGAAAGCGCAGCGTTTCGCAGGCGAACGCACGATCGACCTGTGCACAGGCATCGGCGGCGATCTGATGGCGATTGCGCGCGTGGCGCCGGCCGAGGGCGTCGACCGTGATCCGTTGCGTGCGTGGATGGCCACGCGCAATGCTGGCGTGACGGTGCGCGTGGGTGATGTGCGCGACGAGGTGGTCGCTGATCGACTCGTGCACATCGACCCTGCTCGTCGCGATGAGCGTGGCGCTCGCCATCACGGACTCGATGCGTACGAACCGGGACTGGATGTGCTGCAGCGACTATGGCGCGAATCGAAGGGCGGCGGCGCAAAGCTTGGTCCGGGCATCGACCTTCCGATCGAAGGCGCGCCAGCGAACGCCGAACTCGAGTTCATCAGCGAGGATCGCGCGCTCGTGCAGGCCGTGCTCTGGTGGGGCGCATGCGCACGCCATCCCGGTCAACGCTCCGCGACGGCGCTGCGTGGTCACGAGGTGCGCACCGTGCACGGTGTGCCCGGATCCATGCCCGTGCGCGAGGGCGACTACGGCGCGTGCATCGGTGTGCCCGACCCGGCGCTCGAGCGCAGCGGGCTTGCTGGTGCGAGCGCTGCACGACTGGGGCTGGCTGAAGCTGCCCCCGGGCTCGGCATCGCGCACGGGCCGTGGCCTGCGCATGACGATGCGTGGTGGTGGCGCTGGTACCGCGTCGAAGCTGAGATTTCGTGGCGCCCCGACGCAGTCCACGCGTGGCTGCGCGAGCATGATGCGGGCGAGGTCACGGTGAAGACGCGCGGCAAGGCTGTCGATCCCGATGCGCTCGCGCGCGCGTGGCGAGGTCGAGGATCCCGCGCGTGGACGGTCTTCATGTTGCGGCATGGCAACGCGCTGCGCGCGTTCGCGACCGAGCCGATGGCGATGCCCGGCTGATGTGGTGCTGGCGACTGACGCCTGCTCGCCACTGGTGCCCTGCTCGCCACTGGTGCCCTGCTCGCCACTGATGCGGCGCTCAGGCCGACACGATCGCTCACGCAGGCTTCTTGAGCACTGCCGCTGGATCGGTCGGTGACACAGGCGGTGCGACGAGCGGCGCAAGTTCCGCGACGGGAATGGCCGCGAAGACTCTGGCGAGTTCGGGATCGAAGTGCGTGCCGGCGCAGCGCGCGACCTCGTCGAGCACTTCCTGCACCTGGCGTGCCGGGCGGTAGAAGCGAGCACTCGTCATGGCATCGAACGCATCGGCGATGCCGACCACGCGACCGAGAATGCTGATCTGGTCACCGCCGAGCGCGAAGGGATAGCCCTTGCCATCCCAGCGTTCGTGGTGCTGGCGAACCCCGGGCAACACCTCGCGCAACTGCGGAATGCCCATGAGGATCGCGTGACCGACGTCGGGATGCTGCTTGATGAACGCGAACTCGTCCTCCTCCAGCCGCGACGGCTTTCGCAGCACGGCCTCGGGCACGCCGATCTTGCCGATGTCATGCACGAGCCCGCAGGTTCGGGCCGTCTCGATGAAGTGGTCCCCCAGTCCGGCCTTGCGAGCGAGCAGCGCACTGAACATGCTCACGCGATCAGAGTGGCCGCGCGTGTATGGGTCCTTGGCGTCGATCGCGGCGATGAGCGCGCGCATGGTGCCACCGAACATCTCGCGTTGCTCCATGTCCATGCGCAGTTGCATGCGCATGCGTGCGAGATTCGCCAACGCGAGCGCCGCGAAATGTCCCAGCGCACTTGCATAGCTGACCGCCTCGTCCAGATGCGTCGCGCCGCGTTGGCCCCGGCAATCCAGGTACATCCATCCGTAGAACGTGCCCGAATGGATCACCGGCACCGACACCGCCTGCTGCACATCGAGGTACTGAAGGCTTGCGTTGAGCGTGGCGGCCGTGTTGGCCTCGCCGCTGAACACGCACACATGCTCGCGCGAGCGACGCAGCAGGCTCCGGCTCACGAGCAGGTTGCCCTTGGCATCGCGGATCTCCCCTTCGCTCGCCAGGACATCGATGTAGCCCTCGCGCGCTCCGGGCCGCAGGAAGCCGACATTGGTGAATCCGGTGGCGTGCACCAGCGCGCTCACGGCCGAACGAGCGACCTGCTCGTCAGTCAGCGCGGCGGTCATCCGTTCGCCGGCGGCGAGCAGCTGTAAGAGGAACGATTGCGCGAGTGCATCGGGCTTGGCGACGGTGGCCGCTTGGACACGGCCGTCGGCATCGTCTTCAGAGACACGCGCTGCGTGCTCGCCAAGTCGAGTCTCTTGGTCGCCTACAACTTGGAGTATGTATGGCTTGATTTCGAGGCGGTCCTCAGGCTCGATGCGGACCTCGGAGTGCGGCTGCAGCGGCGCGCCATTCACGAGCGTGCCCGCGGTGCTGCCGAGATCGCGCAGGCGCCAATGTCCAGAGTGGCCTTCGCGGGCAGGAGCCCACGTCAAGGCAGCGTGCCGTCGGCTGACGTTGTTCGACGAGAGCCGCAGATCAGCCTCGGCCGCGCGTCCAATGACGAGCGTGCGATCCTGGTCCAACGGGAAGTCACGCGACGGTTCCGCGGGCCCTTCGACGATCGTGAGTTTCCAGGTGGGCATCGCTCACTCGTTCCGTGCCGGACCCATTGGGTCCCAGATGAGTTCACTCGTGTTCCAGTCGCCGCCCGGCGTATTGGGATCGCGAGAATCTTGCGCATTCGTGGTGGCCTTGGCGTTCTCGACCAGCCCTACATGGCCATCGGCGAACAGCAGGTGACCGCCTTGGAAGTGGCGCGCGGCGAGTCGCTTCCAGTCGCAACGATGCCTGGCAAGGTCCTCGTCGTGATAGAAGTCAGTGGACGGAAGCTCATCTTGGTTCGCGCGCATCTCGACCATCAGGATCGTGCGAGCCGAGTCCTTGATGTGGGACAGACGAATGCTCTTCTGCGAGAGCTCGTTGCCGATCTGCACGGGATCGGTCGTGCCCTGGACATACTCCTCGCCAGCAAAGTCCCGGCTGATGAAGGTGTTGTTGAGCTGAGAGTTGGGCACGTAATTAAAATAGAACGCCGACTCCTGACCGCCGTTGGGCGCTGCGGGATCCGGGAAGGGCCACGGTGCCCCCTCCTGCGGCGTCGCTGCCGGGTCGACGAAGATGCTGTTCTCAAGCGTCGGCACGGGCGTCTGGTTGGTGTTCGCTGCGTTCACCACCTCGCGATACGACGGTCCATCGACAAGGGGCGGCACGGCGTTCGCCCAGAACTGCTTGGTTTGCAGGTTGATTGCGAATTGGTTGGTGTTGGGCAGACCCTCCCAAGGCAACCGGTCCTTGTTCAAGTTCGTGTACGCAACCGTCCCTGTGCCCCACTGCTTCATGTTGCTCTGGCTCGCCCCGGCCCGGGCCGTGGCGCGGACCGATCCGATCGCTGGCAGGATGAGCCCGATCAGAATGACGATGATGCCAATGACCACCAGCACCTCGATCAAGGTGAAGGCAACGCGGCGCGCACGGATCGTCGAACGCATGAAGCGTGGACTCTACCTCAGTCCCGTGGCCGGACCCATGGGCGTCACGCTCAGGGACAATCGCCCCAACCGCTGAGCAGCGCACCAAGATCGGCGCCGTCGGTCTGGCCATCACCGGTGATGTCACCCGACGCAGTCCCCCACCCGCCGAGCACGAAGCCCAGATCGGCACCATCGACCGTGCCGTTGCCATTCAGATCGCCCGGGCAACACGATGCGCCAACCGTGATCAAACAGGCCTGCGAGAGCTGCCACTCACCAGCCTCGGCATCACCATCACCGTCAAGGCTCACCGGAACTTGCAGCGATGTTCGAAGCGCACCCGCATTCGCGGTGGCGTAGCGAAGGCTGGCAAGCGCAATGCGCTGGGGATTGGCGCCGAAGGCCGTGACGATGTCGACGGATCCCTCGAGCACTCCGTTCGCGCCGCCACGCGCGCTGCGCCAGGCAGCACCGGTCCGAACCACGCTGGCGGCGTCGAACCAACCGCCGAACTGGTTGTCGTTCTCGGCGCCGAGGAATGCACTCCAGCCGGCGACGAGGCCGCTCTTGCCCCACATCGCAGCACGCAACGCACCGGGCAATTCCGCGGCGACCGCAACGAAGGCGTCATCACCGCCACCTGCATCCTGCGTCGCCACATACAGGCGACCAAGCTTGATGCCAGCCCACAGTTGCTGGTTGCCGTTCTGCGCCACAAGCGTGGCATCGGCATCGAGCTGACCATCGAGCACCCAGTCGCTCTGCGTGGAGCCGCCCTGCACCGGGAAGTGCCAGTCGCCGCCGCTGTTGTTGTCCCATGTTCCGGTGCCGTTGTTGAACACGGCATCGAACTGCTGCGCGTTCTGCGCCACGGGCACCGAAACGCGCCACACGCCGTCGGCAGCGATCCACTGCATGGGCACATCAGGCAGCACGGTCTGCCATTGGTTGATGCCGTAGTGCAGATTCACGCTGCTGGCGGTCTGCAACGGACGACCGGTCGGGTTGTAGGAGACCGTCACGCTCTGGCCTGCTTGGATCGGGCTTGGGTTCACGGCGACCACAACGCCACCGCCGCCGCCGCCACCGGTCGTGCCTTCCCCGACCCACACATGCATGATCGGGCTGCGCGCCACATTTCCCCGCGTGTCGACGGCCTCGATGTAGTAGTCCAGGAGCGTGCTGCGCACACCAGTGATGTTGGCGTGCACGCGGTGGGCAATCCGCTGCGGCATCTCGAAGAAGTCGATGCCGCCGAACCCGTGGATGTTCTCCGCGGGAAAGAGCGTGGTCGTCATGGGCAGCGATTCCCACGCGCCGACCTCTGCGCCGCCAGCGAAGGTCTCGTTCTGCGTGCTCGCAAGCGGATTCGCACCATCAAGATCACGCCGCCACCTGAGCGTGACCGACTGCAGACCGCTCACATCGTGCACCAGACTCCAGACGGTGAAGTCACCATCGTCGGTGTTCTGCGTGTAGCCGTACGGGCTGCCGTAGTTCACGCTGCCTGGATTCCACGGCCAGCGCTGTGGGTACCAGATCGTGGGCGGCGTGGTCTCGGTGGCACCCGTGCCGACGACCGTGCTCGCATGCTGCAGCGCTTCGTTGCAGGCGACCGTCGGTTTCACTTCCATGTCCAGGGCCGTGCCGTAGTACATGTAGCCCGAGTTCAGCGAGCCAAGGAAGAAGTGCCACGCGCGCTCGGCCGGCGTGGTCGCGCTGCCGGGATGGAGAATGTGCGCCGTTCGAACGGGGCTGCCAGCTGCAGCGCTCAGGTCGTCGGCTGTGCTCACCCAGTTCTGCGCGGCGATGATGACGGCCCAGTTGCGTACATCCTCGGCCCATCCGTTGGCGATGTCGATCTGGCCCTGCGCATTCACGGGCGGCCAATTCCAGTTCAGGAACTGAGGAGCACCGAAGTCGCCGTCGGCGTTGACCCAGGCGCCGTCTTCCACATGCACGAGATCGCTCGCTGGCACGGGATGCGCATCCAGGTACTTCTGCACAACGCTGGGCACGAAGCCCGCGCCGACGGCCTGACCCACGAAATTCGGCACGGCCTCGTTGTAGTAGGAGTAGCCACCGCCCCACGCATTGTCGCCGTCGTGGGCGAGCACCACGAGCATGGGACGGGAAGGATTGTTCGATGGCGACAGTTGCTGCAGCCGTTGCAGGCTCAGCGGTGCGTAGCCATCCTCCCAGCCGATGCTCTGGCTGCACGGAACGACGATGATCGAGCTCGTGGCGCCGGTGTCGGGATTCACCCACTGCGCGCGGTGCGGGATGTAGGACCCCGGCAGCGCTTCGGCCGGGCCGCAGCCGCGGCTGATCGAGATGCGATTGAACGCTGGTGACGAACCGTTGACTTGATCGGCCTTGTTGGGCGGATCGCAGTTCACGCCGCCTGAACCGAACTGCACTGGAAAGTTCGCAAAGGCGCGCGAGATCTTCTCGCCACTCACGAGCGACCACTCGATGCCTTCCTGCTGCAGGATCGGGATGAGCCGCTCGCTGAACGCCATCTCGCTGGGAAAGAATCCTTGGCTGATGCCGGGATTCGCGCCCCACACGCCCGCGTACGCCTCTTTGTAAAGGCGAATGTCCATGCGCACCGCGTCGTCATCGCACAAGGGAAGCAACGCGTGGTGATAGGAGAATTGAACGATGTCCATGCGCGGTCGCGCGGGCGCGCCGGCGTTGGTGAAGGTGTTGCGGGCCTGTCGCCACGGGTCGACCCAGAACGGGCTGTAGCCGAGTTGTCCGCCTGCTTCGGCGAACGACTGGATGTTGGCGATGAGGCCGCCGCTGAAACTGACTTGAGCACCGCCCTCGGCGGTCCAGGCGATCGCATTCACTGCATCGCGAGGTCGGTGCTGATACGCCGCCACGCGGTCATCGAGACCGAAGATCGTGCGCAGGTCGTTCGCGGGATGCGCAGCGCCCCCATCTCGGCGCAGGATCGACTGCCACGCGCGTTCGTAGCGATCTGTGTCGCCAGTCTGCTGATCGGGCCAGTAGATCGGCTGCTCGAGATGCCAGAGATAGGTGAAGTGCACATCCTCCGCCGTCGCGGTCGGAGCGATCAGCGCGAATCCGACGAGCACGCCCATGCGGGGCACGACCATCATGCTGCGGAGCATGAGCGAAGCGTAGACCCGAATCACGGCCGAGCAAAGCAGCACGCACACCATCTGACGACCGCGCCGTGGTGCGAGGAGTCACGGGTGGATCCCGCCGCACGCGTAGGCTGACGCACGCGATGGCGCCACACGATCCAGCGATGCCCTGCAGCGATGCCCGCACCGCACTGGGCGTGCTCGGCCGCTTTCTTGTGCTCGGCTGCATCGGCTTCGGTGGACCGACCGCACACATCGCGCTGTTCGAACGGGAACTGGTCGTCCGGCGACGCTGGATCGACCCACGGTCGTTCGCCAGCCTGCTTGCGCTGTCGATCTCTCTCCCAGGACCCAGCAGCAGCCAACTTGCCGTGGCGATTGGACACCAGCGTGCGGGGATGCTTGGTGCGGTGGCGGCAGCGGTCGGCTTCACCGTGCCGAGCACGCTGTTGATGATCGGCGCGGTCGTCGGGCTCTCACACGCTGCCGATGCGCGCTCGGCTGGTTGGATGCTCGGACTGCACGCGGCGGCTGCTGGTGTCGTGCTGGTGGCGATCATTGCGATGGCGCGATCGCATCTGGTTGGGCCGGGTCGGACCACGATCGCCGTCATGGCCACCGTCGCGGCCATCGCGTTCCACGCCCCGTGGTTGCCCATCGCGACGATCGCCGTGGCGGCGTGCCTTGGCCAACTGCTGTCGCCCGATGCACGCCCGCACGACGACGCACCTCCGCTGCGAGTGCCGTCGCGCGCAGCGACGGTGGTGGCGGGCGTGCTTGTGGTCGCGCTGATCAGCGGCTCAATCGTGCTCTCGACGCTCCCCGACGGCGGCGCGCGACTCGTGGCTGCACTCATTCAGGCCGGATCGCTGGTGATCGGCGGCGGTCATGTCGTGCTGCCCTTGCTCGAGCGAAGCGTGGTCGATGCCGGCCTGCTCGATCAATCGCTCTTCGCAGGCGGCTATGCGCTCGCGCAGGCCGTGCCCGGTCCGCTCTTCTCGATCGCGGGATTCCTCGGCGCAACGCACGGACTCCCCGGTGGCGCGACAGCGCTGGTCGTGTGGAGCGCCATCTGCACGATCGCGCTCATCGCGCCGGGATTGCTCATGTTGCTCGTGACGCTGCGTGGCTGGCATGGACTTGCGGCGTGGAGCGGGGCCGCACGCTCGCTCGCGGGGGTTGCCGCAGCGGTGACGGGTCTGCTGGCCGCGGCGTGGATCGATCCGATCGCGACGGCCCTTGACTGGCGCAGCGGCGTGACCATCCCCTGCGTGATGATCATCGTCGCGTCGGCTCGGCTTCGTGTTCCCATTCCCGTCGCCATTGCACTCTGTGCTGCGTGGGGTTGGTTGCTCGGCCCATGACGCGCACTTACCTTGCGTGCATGCTCGTGCAACGGTTCATCGTGATCGCAACGGTCATCGCCACCCTGCTGGTGCAGACCGCCTGCACCGAAGTCAGCGGCACCGGGCGGAGCCAGTTCAACATCCTGTCAGTCGATGACGAGATCGATCTGGGCCAGCAGGCCTACGCCGAAGAACTCCAGGTCGCAAAGAAGGCCGGACATCGCGTGCTCACGACCGGTCCTGAGCACGATCGCGTGATGAGCGTGAGCCAGCGCATCTTCGATGCCGCCAATCGCGTGCATCCGACGATCGCTCGGCAGTTCAGTTGGGAGATGACGGTCATCGACGATCCCAAGTCCGTCAACGCGTGGGCGCTGCCCGGCGGGAAGAGTGCGGTCTTCACGGGGCTCCTGCCGGTCGCGAAGACCGATGCCGAGCTCGCCGTCGTGATCGGGCACGAGGCCGCACACGCGATCGCACGCCACGGCGGTGAGCGCATGTCGCAGCAGACGGCGCTCAACCTGATCATGGTGGCAGGGTTCGAGTTCTCCGAAGCCGACGCGGGCACGCGAGAGATCGTCATGAACGCGCTCGGCCTGGGAACACTTGCGTTCAGCCGCAGTCAAGAGAGCGAAGCCGATCATCTTGGGCTGCTGATCGCCGCCGATGCCGGATTCGATCCGCGCGAGGCGATCGCACTGTGGCAGAACATGGCCGCCGCCGGCGGTGCTGCTCCACCAGAGTTTCTGAGCACGCACCCGAGCGAAAGCACGCGCATCCAACGGCTCCATGCCTTGATGCCTGAAGCCATGGTGGTTTGGCAGGCGGCCAAGGCCGCAGGTCGATGATCGTTGCGTGATGCGGTCGCGGCTCTGAGCGAGTCAACGGACGGGCTCGCCGATCACGCCTGCGAACGCTGCCACGCCACGACGTCGCGCACGATCGAACGCACATCGCGGACGGGCTGAGGACCGAGTTGCGCACGGAGCTTGCCCAGATCCGGCACGCGGCGACGCATGTCCTCGAAGCCAGAGCCGAAGGCGTGTTCGTAGGGTTCGAGCTCGATCGCGCTGTGGCTGCCGGTTTCCTCGCGCACCATCGTGGCCAGCTCGAACATCGTGATCTCGCGGTCGCTGCCCAGATTGAACACCTGACCGTGCGTGATGGGCGATGCAAGGATCGCGAGCAGGCTGTGCACGCTGTCGGCGACGTGATGGAAGCAGCGCGACTGCGAGCCATCGCCGTGCACGCAGATCGGTCGGCCCGCAAGCGCGGCCTCGACGAAGCGCGGCAGCACCATGCCGTACTCGCCCAACTGCCGCGGGCCCACCGTGTTGAAGAATCGGATCGCTGTGACGGGCAACGCGCGTTCCGTGGCGTAGGCGAGCGCCAGAAATTCATCGAGCGCCTTGCTGCACGCGTATCCCCAGCGGCGAACGCTTGTGCGACCGATCAGGATGTCGTCGTCCTCGCGCAAGGTGGACTGCGTTGACGCGCCCGACATGAGCTTGCCGTAGACCTCGCTCGTGCTGGCGATCAGTGTGCGCACGCCCATTCGCGACGCGGTCTCCAGGACCACTTCCGTCCCTCGCACATTGTTCACGAGTGTCTCGACCGGACGATCGATGACGAGCTTGACGCCGACCGTTGCCGCCAAGTGCACGATGACCTCGGCGCCAACACACGCCCGCTCGACCGCGTCGGGATCTTGCACACTGCCCTCGATCACGGTCACGCCGGCTCGGTTCTCGAGCGCGGAAAGGTTCGCTCGACGGCCGGTCGAAAAGTCATCGAGCACCGTGACCGAATGGCCGCCGGCGACGAGCGCTTCGGCCAAGTGGCTGCCGATGAACCCGGCGCCGCCCGTAATCACATGATGCATGGAACGAAGCGTAGTGAGCGGAGCGCGACCTGTCGCGCGCGAGGCGCGCAAACGCCAGCAGGTGACATCCAGTTCTTGATCGTCACGACCAATTCAGGACCGATAGGCGAACAAGGGCAACGCCGACTGCGCCAAGCGCGGCGATCGCCGCCAAGACACCCCACGGCGACCAGCCCTTGCGCAACGCGCGGTGCGTCAGGTGATCGGTTCCACCGATCATCGGGTTCTGCCCGCGAGCAGCGCGCGTCACGCAGACAAACCCCGTGTCAACCATGAACGGCAGGCCGATCAGGGCGGGCACGATCCAAGATGTCCACGAGCGCCACGGTTCGCCGTGATGCGGGGAAAACTCGATCGCCACGAGCGCAGCCAACGCGCCGAGCAGCAAACCGATCGGCAGCGCACCAGCATCACCCAGAAAGATGCGCGCGCGCGGACGATTCCAGATCCAGAACGCGGCCATCGCACCAGCAGCAGCGCCGGCGATCGAGGCCACGCGCGGATCGCCAGTCACGAGAGCAACTCCCAAGAACCCCGGAATCGCGGCCGTCGCACACGCGCCGTCCATGTTGTCGAGCATGTTGACGCTGTTGCAGAAGATCAGCCCCCACGCGGCGATGACCCCGGCGTCCGCGAGTGAGAGCCCGCGCGCATCGGCGAGTGTCCATCCCACGGCCGCAGCGGCGATGACTTGCCACAGGAGTTTCGTCCAGGGCTTGAGGTGCCGCAGGTCATCGACGAGCCCGGTCACCGCGAGCAGAACGACGCTCGGCAGGACCGCCACAGCGAGCGACAGGTCGATCGCACTGGGCATCGATGGAAGGACGACGGTCGACAGCAGCCATGCGACCAAGACGCCCACGCCGCCATGGAGCGCAACGGGCTCCCGGTGCCAGCGATCTTCACGAGGCTTCGCCATCCACGCCTTGGCGAGCGCCACGCGACGCACGACCGCTACGGCCTGCACACCCACGATGACGGCGAATGCCGCATGAAGCAGCATGAAGCCGGTTGTACTGACCGTGGGCGCGGTGGAAGCCATCTGCATCGCATCGATGCTATGCCGCACACGGATCGATCGCGGTGCGCCGTACACTCGCAGCATGTGCGGCGTGGCGGGCTTTCTCGATCCGCGCGGGACGATCTCCGATCCCCGCTCGACGCTCGCTCGCATGGCAGCACTCTCGCGTCACCGCGGACCCGATGCGTTCGGCCTGCATTGGGCTGGTGATGGACTGGGCTTGGCCCACGCGCGCTTGGCGATCCTCGATCGATCAGCTGCGGGCGCGCAGCCGATGGAGTCGCCGCAGAAGCGATTCGTGATCGCCTACAACGGCGAGATCTACAACCACCTTGAGCTCAGGCGCGAACTCGGTGATGGAGTGTCGTGGCATGGAACCTCGGACACCGAGACGATCCTGGCGTGCCTTGAACGGTGGGGCGTTGCGGCCACGATGCAGAAGTTGCGCGGCATGTTCGCGATCGCCGCATGGGAGTGCGGGCCGCGCGTTCTGTGGCTGGCGCGTGATCCCATGGGCAAGAAGCCCCTGAGCGTCGGTTGGCACGGTGGCGTGCTGGCCTTTGCGAGCGAGCAGCATGCGTTGGCGGCGCTTCCTGCGTGGCCACCACCGATCGATCGCGAAGCGCTCGCCGCGTACGTGCGCTACCAGTGCGTTCCGTCACCGCGCACGATTCACCAGGGGTTCATCAAGCTCGCGCCAGGATCGCTTCTGCGCATCGGGCGTGAGGATGCAGATCGACCGGGCACACTGCCGGCGCCGACCACCTTCTGGGATCCCCGCGAACTCGCCGTCGACGGTGAGCGGCATCGGCTTGTTGGGAGCAGCGACGAACTCGCGGCGATGCTTGAGACAGCACTCGAAGGCGCGGTCACGCGGCGGCTTCTGAGCGATGTTCCCGTCGGCGCGTTCCTTTCAGGCGGCATCGACAGCGGCGTCGTCACGGCGCTCATGACGCGCGTGGCGCCCTCGCGCGTTCAGACCTTTTCGATCGGCTTTGCCCAGTCGGAGTACGACGAACGCCCGCTCGCGAGGATGGTGGCCGAACACCTTGGGACCGATCACACGGACTGGCTCGTGAGCCCGAGCGATGCGCTCGATGCAGCGATGGAAGTGGGTGCGGTCTGGGATGAACCGTTCGCCGACTCGAGCGCGATCCCGAGCCTGTTGATTGCGCGCGCGGTTCGGTCCAAGGTCACCGTCGTACTCACTGGTGATGGCGGCGATGAACTCTTCGGCGGCTACCAGCGCTATCAACACGCCTACCGATTGTGGAAGCGCGCCCAATCACTGTCGGTGCCCATTCGCAACGCCATGGTCGCCGCGCTCGGTGCGCCGCCGATCGAGTTCTGGAGTTTGATCGGCGCGATCCTGCCGCGTCGCGTGCTCGGTGCGCACCCCGCGCGGTCGGTCCGTCGTGGCCGACAAGCTCTGTCCGCCGAGAGCGCCGATGCGCTTCCCCGCAGCGTCATGAGCATCTCGGAGGATGGGCCCGCGCTCGTCCCCGATGTCGCCGAAGCGCAGACGCTCTTGGATCACTTCGACTCCATCCCGCAGCTCGACACCTTCGAGGCGCGGTTCATGCTCGCCGACATGATGACCTACCTGCCAGACGATGTGCTCGTGAAGGTCGATCGAGCCTGCATGAGTGTCGGCCTCGAAGCCCGCTGCCCGTTGCTCGACCGCGATGTGATCGCGCTCAGCATGCGCATGCCGCCGCACGAACGCATCGGTCCCGGCGGAACGAAGCTGGTGCTCCGACGACTCGCGCGGAAACTCCTGCCTGAACCTGTCCTTCGCGCGCCCAAGCGCGGCTTCGCCGTGCCGTTGGCGGCATGGATGTCGGGTCCGCTTCGTCATTGGGCCGGCGACATGCTGAGCGACGCCACGACCGCACGCTGTGGACTCTTCGATGCGAACGCTGTGCGATCGGTCGCCGCGCGCTTGGCCGCGAGCGAGCCCGATGTTGCGAACACCGCATGGACGATCGCGACCGCGCATTCCTGGGCGATTCACGCCCGGCGCCTCGTGCGCACGCAGACCGATACGCTTCGCGCATGAGCGCAGGGACGATCCTCGTGACTGGTGCGGCGGGCTTCATCGGAAGCCATGTTGCCCATCTCTTGCTGGACCGGGGCGACCGCGTGGTCGGCTTGGACAACCTGAACGACTACTACGACCCCACGCTGAAGGAAGCGCGGCTCGCACGGCTCGCACCGCGCGCGGGATTTTCCTTCGAGCGTGTGGATGTGGCCGATGCCCAGTCGCTCACGCGTGTCTTCAAGAATCATGCGATCGACCGCGTCGTGCACTTGGCCGCGCAGGCTGGCGTGCGCTACTCGATGGTCAATCCCATGGCCTATGTCGAGGCCAACATCACAGGCTTCACCAACCTCCTGGAGCGATGCCGCCACGGCGGTGTGCGGCACCTGGTCTACGCCAGCACGAGCAGCGTGTACGGCTCAAACACCGACATGCCCTTCCGCGTGGGGCAGTCGTGCGATCACCCACTTTCCTTCTACGCCGCGACGAAGAAGGCCAACGAGTTGATGGCGCACACCTACGCTGCGATGTTCGGCCTTCCGTGCACGGGGCTGCGGTTCTTCACGGTCTACGGCCCGTGGGGGCGACCGGACATGGCGCTCTTCCTCTTCACGAAGGCGATCCTCGCGGGCGAGCCGATCAAGGTCTTCAATCACGGCCACCACAAGCGGGACTTCACCTATGTCGATGACATCGCCGCGGGGGTCGTGGCATCGCTCGATCATGTTGCGCAACCGAATCCAGCGTGGACCGGCGCGCACCCCGATCCGGCGACGAGCAATGTGCCGTGGCGGCTGTTCAACATCGGCAACGGCGCGCCGGTGGAACTCTCTCGCTACATCGAGCTGATCGAAGAAAACCTGGGCCGCAAGGCCACGCGCGAGCTGCTGCCACTGCAACCCGGTGATGTGCCCGACACCTGCGCCGATACATCCAGCCTGACCCAAGTCACCGGCTACCGCCCCGGGACTCCCGTCGAAGTTGGTGTGAAGCGCTTCATTGACTGGTACTGCGAGTACTACAAGGTCAAGCGCTGAGCGCTCGTAGAGAGTTCAGCGCGAGTCTGCGCGAGTCTGCGCGAGACTGCACGGGACTGTGCGGGACTGCACGGGACTGTGCGAGTCTGCGCGCCATCTCGCTTCGTTTAGGACGCACGCCGCGACCAACCGGCGAGAAGATCCTGTTCCGCACCGACCGTGCTTGTGGGAATCGACGGCAATCCGAGAAGCCACAGCGCGCAGTTGCCGGCATCGGCGTTGCGGATGGGCAGTCCGCCGGTCGCTGTCATGCGCTCGTGGGCAGCAGGCCGCGCGCGCATCGGGCTCAGTGCATAGAGATCACCGGCCGCACCGTCGCCAGTCCACACGGCGAAGGGAATCGTGAAGTTCAGCGGCGAGTCCGCGACCGTGTGCGAGCCCGCTGGCGCGCCGCCGCCATGGTCCGCCGTCATCACGATGGCCGTTCGGCCGCGCAGTGCGGGATTGGCATCGATGTGCCGGATCAACCCGTCGACCAGCGCATCCATCCGATCGACGCAGGCCAGATACGACGAGCCAGGCGTCATGTCCCATGTTCGCACATGTCCGGTGACATCGGTGTCCGTGAAGTGGATGAATGACAGCGATCGTCGACCCTGCGCGGCAGCATCATCAAGGAACGCCATCGCCTTGCGCGCCACGCCCTCACCGCGCAGAGCGAACCCCACCAAGTCGATCTTACGCGTGCCGTCATCGGCGCCGGTGGCGTCGGGGCGCCCCTGCTCTTCGCGATAGCTGTTGTCGAACAGAATGAACTTGCCCTTGCTCGCGATCAAGGCGGTCATCAGTCCATGATCATGCGCCACATCCCACATGCTCGGCACATATGCGCCGTGCGCCGCGTGCAGCGTGCCCCCCTCGGCGATCGTCTCCGGCATGGCATTGGGCAGCCAGTTGTGTCCCTGCGGTCCCTTCATCAGTCTGCCTGTCACCATGCCGACATGGTTGGGCAGCGTGACGGTGATGTCCGGGTCCGTGCGCGCGTTGAGCGTGTTGGGACCCTTGAGAAGTGCTGAAAATCCAGGGCATCCGCGTCGCACTGCATCCGAGACCGCATCCGGTCGCAGCCCATCGATGCTCAGAACAACCACATGATCGAACGGCGTGCCGATGGTGCGCTGCGACGATGGCGCACTGGTCCTGCTCGATGATCCGTCGGGCGTGGGCTCGTCAGGATGCAAGGTGAAGAAGACTCTGACGACGATCCAGACCAGGGTGATCGTGACCGCGGCGATGAACATCACCGCGCCGACGGCACGACCAGAAACCCGTTGTGGCTGCGACTGCATCGAACTGATCCTAGGAGCACGCGCCGCGATGTGGCGAGGGCGAGTACGCGCTCCGCCTTCGGGTCGTCACGACGCCGCACGCCATCGAGGGCCGACGAACACGAGTTGGCCAACGATCGTGAGGATCGCGAACGCCACCTGCCCGACGAGGACGGCATGGACCACGCCATCCAGTCCGGCGGATGGCGCATGCAGAATGCAGCCGCCAATCGTGATCGCTGCAAGCCCCACCCAGCACATCGTCCGCCAGCGCACCTCGGTTGGCGTCGTGAGGTGCGATGCAAGCCCGACGGCCAAGCACCAGATCGGGAACGCCAGCGCGAGTGTTCGCGCTGGTGCGATGGCGGCCTGCTGCTCGGAACCAAAGACGAACGGGATCGCCCACGGCAGCACGAACCACGCCGCGATCGAGCAAATCACGGACGCTGCCAAGACCCACGCGAGCACGCGCGGCGCCGTCCGCGCCAGACGCGCAGGATCGCTGTTCCCCCACAAGAAATAGCGCGGCGCAAAGACCCGCGCGAAGACCGCGCTCGGCAAGAGATGCATTGCCGTCACGATGTTCATGGCAACTGAGAAGGAGCCGGCGGCTTCGACGAGCTTTGCAGATCCCAGCGCAATCGTGCCCACTTGCAGCACCGCGAGGTACGCCAAGCCTTGCACCGCGAAGGGGACTGCTCGCACGAGCGCGGCGGCAGATGTCGGCGGGCTCGGCAACGACTCGTGGCTCGGCGCATCGTCAATCGGTGGATCGCGACGAAGTCGCATGATCCACCGCAGGCCGATCACGCTCGTGATGGCGGTGCCCACGACGAGCACGATCACAAGCGGCCCACCGACGGCGCGCGTGCCGTCGCTGCGCCAGAGCACCGCAGCTGCCACGCCGACTGCTGCCATGCGCACGACATACGGAGCCAACTGCCAGAGCGCCACGCGCACGAATCGACCCCGGAGCATCGGCTCGGCGATCGCGTTGTCGGCGGGCGCACCAAGCGCGACCGCGACCGCCATCAGGATCGCCAGTTCGCCTGCGTCCCCCGATGGGGCGAAGGTCATCGCCCAGACCACCATGCCCAGCACCCCTAGGCCAGCCGTGCTGGCCATCGCACCAAGCCCCGGCACAATCCACGCCGATGCCGCGCGACCGTGGCGACCGAATGCTTGAAGCCACATTTCGCTGATGCCGCCCTGCGCCACCGGTGCCGCCAGTCGACTCACGGCAAACACCGTCATGAATGTGCCGAACGCCGCCGCGTCGAGCGTGCGCGCTAGGGCAATCGAAAACGCAAAGGCGAGCAACGCGCTCGCGAGCGAGGCGGACCACACGACGGCGACCTCGGCGGGTGCGCGCATCCAGCCATCGTAGGGTCGATGCGCATCGCCGTACGATCAGCGCATGGCCCGTGTCGCCATCATGACCGGCTTCGCGCCGACCCTTCCGCTCTTCAGGGCGCCGCTGATCGGCATGCTTCGTGCGCAAGGCCACGAGGTCGTCGTCGCAGCACCCGCGATCGAGCCGTGGGTCCGCGAGCGCATGCAGGATGCCGGTGCGGAGGTCGTGGAACTCCACTACGCGCGGCGAAGCATGAATCCGCTGGCCGAACGAGGTGTGCGCCGAGAGTTCGATCGCTTCATGCGCGATGTGCGACCGACCCATGTCTTGGCAGGAACGATCAAGGCGGTGTGCCATGGCATGCCCGCCGCAGCGGCCGCGGGCGTCGAGGCGCGTGTGGCGATGATCACCGGCGTGGGCAGTGTGTTCGTGCGCAGCGGATTGCGCTGGTGGATCGCGCGCCAAGCGGCGAGCGCGCTCTATCGCCGCGCCTTGGCGCAGGCCACGCACATCGTCTTCCACAATCCCGATGATCGCGACGACTTTGCCGCGTGGGGCTTGCTCGCGCCCGGCGTGCCCGTGACCGTGACCGCCGGCAGTGGCGTCGATCTGACCCACCACGGCGCGCAGCCGCCCAACCCTGACGGCGGCATCCTCTTTGCCAGTCGCTTCATGACCGACAAGGGCTTCGACGAATTCCTTCAGGCCGCTGAATTCGTGCATCGGAACGACCCCGCGATCCCGATCCGCATCGCGGGTTTCGGCGACGGCAACGAGGGCGCGGCGTTCGAGCAGCGCGTCGCTGACGGCGCGCGACGCGGTGTGTGGGAGTCCGTCGGTCGTCGCCACGACATTCGGCCGGATCTGGCGTGGTGTCGCGTCTTCGTCCTGCCGAGTTGGCGCGAAGGCACGCCGCACAGCGTGCTCGAGGCGATGGCTGCAGCTCGTGCGGTCATCACGAACGATGTGCCTGGGTGCCGGCAGTGCGTTGAGGATGGAAGGACGGGCCTGCTCGTCGACCGCGGCGATGTGGCCGCACTCGCGCGCGCGATGCAGTCGCTCGTGCAGGATCACTCGCGAACCGACGCGATGGGGCGCGCGGCCCGTGCCCGCGCCGAGCAGCACTTCGACGCACGCGTCGTCGCGCAGCAGACCCTCGCCACGATGGGACTGGGGTGAGCCGCCGCGAGATCCCGCAGTGGGCCCTCCCGGACTCGAACCGGGATGCCGTGTGACCGGCGAGGGATTTTAAGTCCCCTGCGTCTGCCAATTCCGCCAAGGGCCCGACCTGCGCAGGCTACCTCGACTCAGTGCAGGAGCTTGGGCAACTCGTGCTCCACCCACGCGCGGATCTCGTCGCGAACGCGTCGATAGTGCGGCATGGCTTCGTCATCGTGGCGCGCACCCTGCGCCAAGTGCGGCGGATCATCGAAGGGCGCGTGGACGCGGTGCGCCGCACCGAGCACGGCTGGGCACTCGCCGTCCGAACCCGTGCACACCGTCACGGCAAGATCGAGTTTGCGCGGCAGATCGCCCAAGGTCTTGCTCACATGTCCACTGATGTCGATGCCAACTTCCGACATCGCGCGCACCGCCAGCGGATGGAGCGTGCTCGCGCGGCTTCCGGCACTGAAGGCATCGAGCCGCGCACCGTGCAGTGCACGCGCCCAGCCCTCGGCCATCTGGCTTCGACAGGAGTTGGCTGTGCACACGAACGCGACTTGATGTCGATAGTGCTCGCCGATGTCCTCGGCCCAAAGCCCAGGCTTCTCGCGCTGCAGTCGATGCATGAGCTCCACGCAACGCGGGTCGTCCAGCACGAGCACATCGGCGCCCGCCTCGCTCAACCAGCGCTCTGCGCCCATGAAGGTGCGATGCTCGCCGATGACCACGCGCGGCACCTTGTACAGAACCGCCGTGCCGGTGCACATCGGGCATGGACTCAGCGTGCTCACAAGCGTGAGTTCGGACCAGTCGCTGCGGCGCCCGGCCTTGCGAATGCAGTCCATCTCGGCGTGCAGGATCGGATCGCCGGACTGCACGCGTTGGTTATGGCCGCGCGCCACGATCGTGCCGTCCGCTCGGGCGAGCACACTGCCGATCGGGATGCCTCCTTCGCTCCATCCCTTCTCGGCCTGCTCGATGGCGGCGTCCATCAGTCGAAGCGCAGTCGTTCGGTCGATCGTCATGCGGTGCTCCTCATTGGACACGAATCAGTCGGCGGTACCGTAGTACGCGATGCTCTTTGCCGCCACGCTGCTCGCCGCGCTCGCCGCCAGCGATGGACCATTTCCGCCTGGCCTGCGGATGAATGACATTCAGGTGATCGGCACACACAACTCGTATCACATTGCCCCGCCCACGGCGCTGTACTCGCTCTTTGCCGATCAAGCCCGCGCGTGGCAGTACACGCATGCGCCGCTGCGGACTCAACTGAGCGACCAGAACATCCGTGCGCTCGAACTCGATGTGCACCACGACCCCAACGGTGGAGAATTCCGAGACCCACTCTTCGGACACGGCTCGTCGGCGCTGCTGAAGCAACCTGGATTCAAGGTCTTCCATGTTCCGTCGTTCGATCAAGGCACTCGATGCGTGCTGCTGAAGGACGCCTTGACGCAGGTCGCGACGTGGAGCGCTGCGCACGCTGAACACATTCCCATCTTGATCCAGCTTGAACTCAAGGACTCTGGCTACGAGGGACCCGGCGGCTACCGCATCGAACCACCGCCACCGTTCGATGCCGCCGCACTCGATGCACTCGATGCATTGATTCGCAGCACGATCGGCGACGACCGACTCATCACGCCTGATCTCGTCCGTGGTGACGCCGCCACGCTCGACGAAGCCGTCACCACACGCGGGTGGCCGGAGCTCTCGGCGGTCGCCGGCCGCGTGATGATCATCCTCGAATGCGGGAACGACGTCCGTGCGCGGTACCTCGACGGGAAGCCCAGCGGCCAAGGCCGACCGTGCTTCGTCGGCGCTCCCCCGGGAACACCTGCGGCGGCGTATCTGGTCATCAATGATCCGATTGCTCAGGGAGCCCGAATCAAAGAACTGGTCCGCCGCGGCTACATCGTGCGCACGCGCGCCGACGCCAACCTGAAGGAAGTTCGCGCCAACGATCCAACCCGCCGCGACGCAGCGTTCGCGAGCGGCGCCAACATCATCAGCACCGACGCGCCGGTGCCGTGCAGCGACCTTCGCAGTGCCTATGTCTGCGGCTTGCCAGAGGGCGGTTGCTGGCGGCCCGCGCCGATCAGATCCAACACGGAGACACCATGAGCACTTCACCTGCATCGAGCGAATCCACAGTCCGGACCGTACCAGTCCATCACGGCATGTTCTGCTGGTTTGAGCACCACAGTGACGCTCCGGAGCGCGCAGTGGACTACTGGACGAACCTCCTCGGTGGCGAGCCGGTCGCCGTGCCCTTGCCGTGCGGCAACACGATGCACCTGCTGAACTCGGGGGAGCACCATCGTTGGTCGCTGCGCGCGCTCTCCGCCTGCCAGCCGCTCCTGATCGAACGCGGTCCGCACTGGCTCCCCTTCGTCGCGGTGGATGACACCGACGCGGCCTACGCGCGCGCGCTCGAACTTGGCGCCCGCAGCGTGCACGCACCGAGCACCGACAACTTTGGCCGATGCGCCATGATCGAAGACCCGCAGGGCGCGGCGCTTGCCATCTTCACGGCGACGCCGGGTGCGACCGACGGCGTAAACCTCCACGGGCACGGATTCATGGCGTGGTGCGAGTTGGTGACGCCGGATCCGAAGGCGAGCGCGACCTTCTTGGGCCAGGTCCTAGGATGGACATGCGCCGAGCACGACATGGGAGCGTTCAAGGTCACGATCGCGAGCGCGAACGGTCACCCCGTCGCGAGCCTGTGGCCGAGGTGCGCCGAGGACAAGCACCCGTGGAAGCGAGCACGCTGGTACCCGTATGTTCAAGTGACCTCGCTCGAACCCGCAGCGGCTCGCGCGAAGGAGCTCGGAGCGACGCTGCCGTGCGACATCATGCCGATCCCGGGCGTGGGCCGTTGGCAACCGACCTACGACCCGACGGGTTGCGAAACAGCGCTCTTTGAGCCGTCTGGGTGCCCGTCGAGTTGTGCGTGAGAGCATGGCGACCCCGAAATCGCTGTCATTCCCGGGAACTTGCTCGTGCTTTTCTTCACGAACCGCTGATTCCAGCGTGAAATCGCGTCTTCGCCGCAACACCGCCGGTTTTTGACGCGATTTTTATCGGTTGGGTCCGATCTGCACCGATCCAAACCGTGCAGCCGAAGGATGGCGCACGGTGCGCGGGCTGCTTTCTCACCACACTGCACAGGAGGCAGTCACATGAAGGCGTTCGACACTATCAAGAACTGGACCAGCGAATTCATCGACATCGCGATGCTGTTCATCGCCGTGGGCGTGCTTGCCCAGATCATCTTCGGCAAGACGAACACGTGGTTCTTCGGCGGCATCACCGACAATCTCATGAGCTTCATTTCGGGCTTCGGCAACAATGGCCTCGTCGGCCTGATCACGCTGATGGTCATCCTGGCCGTCTTCAGCAAGCGCTCGACGACCTGAGTTTCGGTCCATTCTCCTTCGACTCAAAGGCGACTCGGCCGGGCCCCTGCCCGGCCGTTCGCTTTTTTGCAGGGGCGCGGTCGCGCGTAGGATCCCTTGCCCCCAGCCACAAGGATTCCTTATGACCACTCGCACTGCCATCGTCTCGCTCCTTGCCTTCGCCCTTGCTTGTGTGCCAACGATGGCACAGTCAGAAGGCAGCCCGGGCACCCCGGCCGGTGACACTGGCGGCGATCGTCTCGCGGCAGGCAGCAAGGCGCCAGCCCTGAGCATCGACGAGGTCATCAAGGGCAAGCCCGTGGACGGGCTGAAGGAAGGCACGGCGTATGTCGTCGAG
Organism: Phycisphaerae bacterium; assembly: GCA_016873315.1. Classification (GTDB taxonomy): domain Bacteria; phylum Planctomycetota; class Phycisphaerae; order Phycisphaerales; family SM1A02; genus SYIB01. The sequence continues at coordinate 23,745 of VGXL01000018.1, forward strand.
TTCTGGGCGACCTGGTGCCCGCCCTGCGTCGCGAGCATTCCCCACCTCACCAAACTCCAGAAGAAGCACAAGAACATTGTGGTTCTTGGGGTCGCAGGTTCCGAAAGAGGCGGGAAGGATCCGCTCGAGGCCTTCGTCAAGAAGCAGGGATCGAAGATGGCCTACACCGTCGCCTATGACGGCGACCGTTCCATGTCGGCCGCTTGGCTGAGCGCCGCGGGACAGAACGGCATCCCGTGCGCGTTCGTCGTCGACACCAAGGGCACGATCAGCTGGATCGGCAACCCGCACGACAAGTCCTTTGACGCTGAAGTCGCCAAGGTTGCCAAGGGCAGCAAGCTTCCCAAGGCAGACAAGGGCGGATCCAAGGAGGGCGACAAGTCGGACGATGCCAAATCGGACGACCAGCCCAAGTCCGACGACGACAAGTCCGACGACAAGTCCGACGACCAGCCCAAGGGCGCTTCGGGTTCCGACGGCGCCACAAACAGCGACTGATCGCTTGCGCGATTGGCGCTGTGCGGCGAACATCCGCGCATGACGATCCACCACGCGCTTCTTCTCGGCATCGCATCGTTCACGGCCTGCCTGATGCCGGCATGCCAGTCCGTACCGTCCGCCGAGGAACGAGCGGCTGAACGCTCGAAGATCGACGCTGAGCGCGAGGTCGTGCTGCAGAAGCTTTACGCGATCTACCCCGAGACGAAGAAGCAGATGGACGAGGCGTACGGCTCGGCGGTCTTCTCTGGCACCAACATCTTCGTGATCTTCGGCGGCGGCTCCGGCGCCGAGGGCGTGGCGACGGACAAGTCCGGCAAGAAGACCTACATGTCGATGAGCGAAGCGAGCGCCGGCATCGGTCTGGGCGGCAAGGGGTTCTACATCGTCTGTCTCTTCGACAACGACTTGGACTATCGCAACTTCACAGAGAAGGGCTGGAGCTTCAACGCGCGCGCGGACGCGGCCGCCAAGGGGACCGATGATGGCGAGGCCGGCAATGTGGCCAACACCAGCGGCGTCTGGAAGTACTACGAGATCACCAAGGATGGTGCGTTGCTGCAGGCCGCAGTCGGCGTGCGCAAGTTCTGGCCCGACGAACACCTCAACAACTGAGTGCCGCAGGTGTAGCCTCCGGGCGTGCCGGCTGCACCGACCATTCGGGTCCATGTCGCCTGGAGCGATCGTTCGCGATCGGTCCTGCTTGCGCCAGGCCAGTCAGCCGTGATCGGCCGTGACACGACCTCCACGATCTGCGTCCCCGTCGCCACCGTGTCCCGGCAGCATGTGCGGTTCGACTGCCACGACCATGCATGGCGCGTGACCGACCTCGGCAGCCGTGCCGGCACGCGGCGCCAGGGACTTGCGCTGCCTGCGCAGGATCCGGTGGTGCTCTTTGATGGCGATCAACTCGCGCTCGGGCCCGGCGTCATGGCGGTCATCGAGTTCACCGCTCCTGCAGGCGCGACGATGCTGCGCACCTTTGAGGACGGCGACGAGAATCCTGCGCGCATTTCAGCTGCCAATCCAGCTGAACTCTTGGAGCATGTGCTGAAGGCGTCACGCGCGATTGGTCAGGCCTCGACCGAACGCGACATCTGGCTCAACGCCGCACGAGCACTTGCCGAGGCCCGCGGGCTGGGGATCACCACCGCGGCCGCCATCCAAACCAAGGATGCGTCGAGTGTGTCGGTCCTGGCCCACCATGGCCGCGGCGAACCGACCTTCAGCCGCCGCGCGATCGATCAGTCGCTGCGCACTCCCGACGAAACGGCGATCTTCGAGCGCTCGGCCGAGGGCGCAGCGGGCGCGACGCTGATGAGCGATTCGGAGTTCGTCGTCTGTCATGCCACGACACTCGCGAGCGACGATGGAACCAACCTGCTGTACGCCGAGGGTCGGCACTCGCTCGGCTCCGCCCGGACGCACTTCGCGCACTTCGTCGGAATCGTCGCGCAGCTCGCGTCTCAAGCCGTCATGCAACTGCGTCGCGCGCGATTCAGTCGCTATGTCTCGCCGAGCATCGCTGCGCTCCTGGCTCGCGAAGGCACGAACACCCTGGAACAGGTCCCGCAGTGGCAGCAGGCTGCGTGCCTCTTTCTTGACATGCAGGGCTTCAGTTCGCTCGTGGATGTCCCCAACGATCAGGTCGGTGCGGTCCACCAACGCATGCGCGGCTTCATGGACGACCTCACCAAGGCGATCTTCGACGAGCAAGGCATGGTGGTCGAATTCACGGGCGACGGCGTCTTCGCTGCCTTCGGCGTTCCGACTGCGCATGATGATCACATCGCGGCCTCGATTCGCGCGGCCTTGGTCGCCAAGCACATCGTGCCGGACTCGCGTGTGGGGCTCGATGCTGGAGCGTGCCTGTTCGGTCCGATGGGTGCGCGTCTGCACGCCAAGCTCGGCCTCTTCGGAACCGTCGTGAATCGTGCAAGTCGGCTCGAACAGCTTGGTCGCGCCGAGCGCTTGGATGCGGGGATCCTGTGCACGCGCGCGATCGCCATCAACCAAGGCGCTCAGGAGGCGGCCCAGTTCCTTCGCGTTGGCATGGTGATCCCCAAGGGACTCACGGACGCCGTCGAGGTCTACGAAGCTGTGCCGCTCGGATCGCTCCCGACCGATCAAGCCAACACGCTCGCCGCGCTCTCGATGCAGTTCGACGAAGCACGCGACACGATGTCACTGCTCGCCGTGGCGCATGCTGCGCAGCAGTTGGCGGGATCGCACCGCCGATTCGCCTGGCTCGCCAAGACCGCCACCACAATGCTGCAGACGCCTGGTGCGTGGGACGGCATTCACCGACCCGCGAAGTGACGCGAGGTCACGCGGCGGGACCATCGCAGACGAGCGTCGCCACGCACTGCGCAAGTTCGCCGCGCAAGACCCGTTCGACCGGACGATCACCCACGATGATCATCGCGCGCTCAGCCGCCCACACCACATCATTCGCGACGATCGCGTCGGCACGCGAGTGGCGCATGCTGGATCGCGCGATCGCCTCGAGTTCAGCGTCGCTCCGATCCACCGTCAGCTTGAACTTGATGAGCGTGCCGTCGAAACCCCACGGCGCGCGGATCAAGTCGATGAGCTTCGGTGCCTTCACGAGCGTGACGACGAGCCGATCGAGTTCGCTGGAAATCTTCCCGCGCGTGTCGAGCGCGCGACCCGATGCATCCCCCACGCTCTCAACGAGGTAGTCGCTCACGGCGGCACTGTGCACGATGGCGGTCGGCCATCGTTCTTGGGCGATCGAAGCGTGCATCAGCCCGCGGAGATCATCGAAGGTGGTGTAGCCCCGCACATCGACCGAACTTGGCAACCCCCACTCCTTGGCGCGGTGCGGTGCGCTGGTCAGGAGCCGAACCTGGGCGCCAGGAATCGCAGCGATCGCCGCCGCAATTTGCGTTCCCGTGCGACCAGTGAAGACATTCGTGATCGCTCGCACGCGGTCGATCGGAACCTGCGTCGCGCCTGCAGTGACCAGAACCCGAATGCTCACGAAGCCCGCTCCACCAAATCACGCGTGATCGATCGATGATCGGGGCACGCCGCGAGTGCCATCGCGTGGCTCGTCTCGGCGTGCATGACTTCGAGCACGCGCCGCACGAGGTGGACGACCGAAAGATGCTCAGGCACATGGAAGTGATTGCACACATCACGCTCGCGTGTGCCCCAGACCGGTGCATCGACCGTGATCGTGCCTTCGTCACCCGAACCAGAGCGGTCGTCTTCGTGTGCCAGTCGCTCAAGCGACTCTGGCGCAGCGTGCTCGTCGTCGTTCAAGGACACCATGTCCTGCGGTTCGTGCTTCACGCCAAGGAGTCTATGCCCGAACTCCCCCGGGTCCGGTGCGTTCGTTGAACTGGCGCGGTGGACGAAGCGGTCGAGGTCGCGCGCCGCCGCGCGTCAGCGCGCTGCACGCACGACCGCGGCAATCGCCGACGGATCGGCCATGCCACCCATGCCATAGGTCCCGCACGCGAGCGTCTTCTCGACCGGGTCGATCACGACCAGCTTCGGTTGATCCGTACGCAACTGCTCAAGCTGGCGTGCAGTCACTGGATGCTCCCACATTCGCGTGTTCATGGCGGGCGCGATGACGAGCGGCCGCTCGCGGTGCCATGCACGCACGATGCACGAGAGCATGCCATCGCACCGACCGAGCGCCATGTCTGCGAGCAGATTCGCCGAGAGCGGCGCGATGAGGAGCAGATCAGCCCAATCAGCCAGGTCGATGTGCGGCACTGGATCGCCACGATTCCACATGCAGGGCCACTCATCGTCGTCTTCCCAAATCTTCACGCCGAGCTGGTTCACCTGCGTGAAGTTCCAGGCATGCGGCGTGGCGACCACCTGAAGCTCGTGTCCATCGGCGAGCAGCGCCGCGACGAGTTCGGGCGCCTTGATCGTGGCCACACTGCCGGTGATTCCTAGGAGAACCTTCATGCGACGCGCTGATGGTACGAGCCTCGGGCCATTTGACACGGCGTGCGACAAACTCTGGCCGCGGACATCGCATTCAGTGCACCGGGTCAGTATCGTGGGCGAACTTCTTCACCTCCTGCATCGGGTCAGTCTCGTGGGCGAACCACCTCATCCACAAGGAGCTTGCATGTCGATCAGCCGCCGCGACTTCATCGTCACATCCGCAGCCCTCGGGGCCGCTGGCTACGCATCACCCTTCGCAATCGGCAGGCAGAACCCGCCATCGAAGATGCTCAACATCGGGCTGGTCGGTTCGGGCGGGCGCGGGTCCGGTGCGGCCAACGACAGCCTGACCGCCAACGCGAATGTGCGACTGGTTGCCATCGCCGATGTGGATGTGGCCAAGGCCAAGGCCGCGCGCGATGGCCTGCTCAAGGCGCACCCCGACAAGGTGTCGGTCGATGATGCGCGGATCTACGGTGGTCTTGATGGCTACTTGAAGGTCATCAACGATCCGACGATTGACCTCGTCATTCTGACGACGAGCCCGGGCTTTCGCCCAAGCCACATCAAAGCCGCTGTCACGGCGAAGAAGCATGTCTTCGCAGAAAAGCCCGTCTGCACGGACAGTGCGGGCTACCGCATGTGCTGCGAGTCCCATGACCTAGCGCTCAAGCAAGGCACGGCGATCGTGACCGGAACGCAGTACCGCCGCCAGCCCAGCTTCATCGAGGCGATCAAGAACATCAAGGAAAAGGGAATGATCGGCGAGCCTGTCTCGATGACGGCGCGCTACGCCAGTGGCGAGATCTGGTACCGCGATCGTCTGCCCGGCCAGTCCGATGCCGACTACCAGATCATGAACTGGATGCACTTCATCTGGGCCAGCGGCGACCAGATCGTGGAGCAAGCCGTCCACAACATCGATGTCGTGCACTGGATGTTCGGCACGCCTCGCTCAGCGTTCGCGATCGGCAGCCGCTGGCACCGCCCCGCGGACAGTGAGATGTGGGACAGCTTCGGTGTCAACTTTCAGTTCGACGGCGGCCGCCTCTGCGCGTTCACGGGTCGTCACTGGCCCAAGGCGACCGGCGACTTCGACAACGTCGTCTATGGCAGCGAGGGCGTCGCACAGATCAAGGCCTTCTCGAATGGAAGCATCATCAGCGATCGCAATGGCAACGAACTCTGGCGCATGAAGGGCGACATCGGCGCCGCGTACCGACAGGAACACAAGGACTTGGTCGACTCGATCGTCGCTGGCACGCCGATCGTCGAGCTGCGCCAGACCGCTGACAGCAGTTTGATGGCTGTCATGGGCCGTGAGGCCGCGTACACCGGCCGCACCGTCGGTTGGGAAGAGATCACCACCGCGAAGCTCGACCTCTTCCCGCACGACATCGCGCAGGGCGTGGTCGCCAAGCCGTTCGTGCGCATCCCAGGCGAGTACGAGCTGCTCTGACAGACGACGCCGCGCGACATCCACCGACGCGCGAGCGTCGAGTGCACACCGCACCTAGCGCGTGCGCCGATGCAGTTTGAAGCCAAGGCGCTTGGCCATGGCACCGTGATGGCGCATGAGCCGCCGCTGCATGGTCAGGAGCCCTGCCGGACTGAGCGGTTGACGCTGCACTTCCAGGAGCAACGCCATCTCAAAGAGCGTGCTCTCGCTCCAGTCGACCTCTTCCAGGAATCCGCTCACGGCAACCGCCCGGGTCGTCTGCAGGAATCGCTGGATTCGCTCGCGCGGAAGGTCAATCGTCCGGCACCCACCGAAGTGGATCATGCGGCCCTTGCACTGACCCGCGAGCCGCTGCTCCAAGTCGTCGAAGTCCATCTTCTCGTCGCGGCGGCGGACATCGCCCGGGAGCAGCAACCCGCGGCGCGTGTGGATCGAGAGCCACAGGACCGGGAAGTCGCTGTGCGCCTGCTGCAGCCACTTGCGCAGATAGTGCTCCAGCTCGGCACGCGTGGCCACATCGCGGTGGATGAAGGGCACGCGGAAATCGCTGGCGCGCAGAAATTCCAGCGCCGGCCGCACCGACACCGATGAGCGCAGCCCGAACCATTCGGCCTCGAGGCAAAAGATGCCCTTGCGCCAGATGTACACGCCACGATGCTATCGACGCGTCTTGCGGTGCGTCAGCGGTCCCACACGACGCGCACTTCGACGCCATCAGCGAGCGCTGGCCTGAGCAGCGACTGCAACAACTGTTCGATGCGCGGCGTGCAGTCGGACTCGATCTCCTTCAGGTACACAGGCTTCGATGCAAGTTCGACTGCCGCCGCACGCACGGCTGCGCGCGCCCGCTCAGCACCATCGCCAATGAACGGGTTCACATTGTTCAGCCATCGATCATCGACTTCGACCTGAACATGCGACGGATCCACCTGCACATAGACCATGCGTTCGTCGACACGCGGCGACGGCAGATGCACGAGCAGCGCGCCGCGGCCGTCCTTGCCGATGAACTCCATGCGCTCGGGAGTGAGGCCCTCAAGCGGCACGATGTACTGCACGAGATTGCCGGAACTGCGCAGCTTCGTCACGGTGGAACCGAGCGGGATGCCGAGCCAGTGGGTTTCCTGCAGATCTTCGACCGTCACCTCGAGTTCGCGCTCGGCGACTTTCAGTCGCAACTGCGGATCAAGGTTGCCCACGGCCGCGCGCACGGTGGTCTGGATGTTGATCGATGGCTTAAAGGCATCGGCCAATCGACCTGCCGCGTCAGAGGCGGACTGCGCGACCGATCCCACGGCCTTCGCGAAGAACCACGACACGCCGAGCGCCGCCAGCGCCACCACGATGGTGCAGGCCAGCATCATGACCGCGCAACTGCGGCCACGAGATCGAGGCAGTTCAGGACGTCCCGAGTCCATGCGCGCACTCTACGGCGACCGCTCAGCGCAGGATCGCGCAGTGCGGTGGATCAGCCCGTCCAGTACGCAAGCATGAATGCCAAGTCGCGCCCGTCAATCGTGCCGTCGTTGGTGAAGTCGCCGACCGGGCCGGCTCCGCCCCACAAGCGAAGGAGCGCACCGATGTCCGAGCCGTCGACCCTGCCATCGCCGTTCATGTCACCCGGGACCGACACGGGCGTTCCCGTCGCGACCAACGAACCATCGACCGCAATCGATGCGGTCCCGGCGCCGAACTTTCCTGTGACGAGCAGATTCGCCGTTGAACCC
>VGXL01000019.1 GCA_016873315.1 Phycisphaerae bacterium
CCGACCGCGCGACGCCGCGTGACCGGACCGAGACCGTGGATGCGCTCGTGCGCGCGCTCAACGACCGCGACCGTGCGCGGCGCGAACTCCAGGTGGCGATCCTTGGTTACCTCAATTCGACCGGCCAACTGCGCGTGTCGCAGGAGGGTGGTCTGATGCCGCCCAAGGGCCTCGATGTCCGGTACCTGCGCACCGCCGAACTCATGCCCAATCCCGTGAATGCGGTGCCAGCCGCGCCAGAGCCAGCGGTGCAGCCGCCGGCGCCAGCCCAAACCCCAGCGAATTCCTGAACCGATCTGCACATCGACGATCTACCCTTCACCACCATGCCCCTCGACGCGACACCCTCTTCCAGTCCTTGGCGCCGCATCAAGCTCGTCACCGCCGTGATCTTGGGCGTGGCTTCCGTGGCCATCACTGGTGTGCTTCTTTCGGGCCGTCGTGGCGATGACTCTGGCGCTTCGGATTGGTCCGCGCCCGCCTCTCGATCGCCGGGCGGCGACCGAGCCACGGCGCGACAGGGGAACTTCGATGTCGTGCTTCCGGTGAGCGGAGAGTTGGCTGCGTTGCGCAAGATCGAGATCCGCAACAAGCTCGAAGGCCGCGCGATCATTACGGAGATCGCCCCCGAAGGCAAACGCGTCGCTGCGGGCGATCTGCTCATCAAGCTTGCCGAGGAAGAACTGATCACGACCCTCAAGGACGCCGAGGACAAGCTCAAGACCGCGCAAGGCGAGGTCATCGCCGCCGAACAAAACCTGTCGATCAAGGAGCAGGAACGGCAGAGCGAACTTGACAAGGCCGATGTGGCCGTGCGTATGGCGGACCTTGGATTTCAAGGCTGGCTCAACGGTGATGTGGTCAAGAAGCGCCAGGAACTGGCGACTGCGCTCGAGACCAATCGCATCGATGCCGAGCGACTCGCTCGCCGATTCGACGAAGCGAAGAGTCTGGTTGAGAAGGGGTTCATCAGCCGTGACGACTACGAGAAGGATCGCGTCGCGCTGATTCAGGCCAACGCCAAGGTCAAGCAAGCCGAGATCGACATCAAGGTCTACGACGAATTCCAGTTCCCACAGGACGAGGCCAAGAAGCAGAGCGATCTTGAACAGGCCCGCGCTGATCGCGGACGCACCGAGCAGAAGAAGGACGCGGAACTGGTGAAGTCCCGCACCGAACTCGACAGCGCGCGCTTCAAGCAGCAGACCGCGCAGGATCGGCTCGACCAGACGAAGCGGCAGATCGCCTACTGCACGGTGGTCGCGCCGAGCGACGGCTTGGTGGTCTACGCCAGCAGCATTGAGTCTGGCGGCTGGGGTCGCGGCACCGAAACGCCGCCACCGCAGGCTGGCACCGAGCTCAAGCCCAACGAACTCGTCATGATCCTGCCCGACACAAGTGCCATGGTCGCCAATCTCAAGGTGAACGAGGCGCTCTCGGGGCGCATTAAGCCGGGTCAACGCGTGACGGTGTTCAGCGATGCCACGCCAGGCGTGCCGATCTCCGGCGAGGTGCTCGGCGTGAGCGTGCTCGCCGAGAGCGGCGGTTGGCGCGATCCGAATCGACGCGACTACACCGTGCGTGTGGCACTCGAACAGCGCGGGGACCTTGCCCTGAAGCCGAGCATGCGATGCAAGGCACAGATTCTGCTCGACGAAGTGCGTGAGGCGCTCAGCGTTCCTGTGCAGGCGGTGTTCCGCAAGGGGCGAGTGAGTTTCGTCTATGTGCCCGACGGCGGCGGCTTCGCGCAGAAGCTCGTTCGCGTGGGTCGCACCAGCGAGATCGATGCGGAGATCGTGGATGGGCTCTCGGCTGGTGACATCGTGTTGTTGCGCGAACCGCGCGCTGACGAGATCACGAGCCAACTCCCAGCGGATGTGGTCAACCCGCCCGCAGCCGACCACCGTGAAGCGCGCGGTAGCGCTGATGCGCCGAGTGGAGCAGCGCGCCAAAACCAGACTGGCAGCCCTGAATCCACCGCGCCGACTGCTGATCCCGCCGCTGCAGCGAAGCCGGGCGCGTAAAGCTCACGCCATCGAGGGCATCCAGATCGTCTTGGCTTCGGTCACACCGCGGAAGGCGGTCGGCGAGCGCCATCGCGCATCGGTGAAGTCGGTGGCTGGATCCACGACCGTCACACGCTTCATGTTTTCGGCGGCGCCGGCCTTGAGCGCCGCGGCATGCTTGCCCTTCGCGGCAGCGACGATCGCGTCGATGTCTCGGTGAGTTGCCATCGACGGAACAAGTTCCGCATGATCGCCCGTCAGGATGTTGCAGACTCCGCCGGGGACATCGCTCGTCGCCAGCGCCTCGCTCAAGACGAGCGCGGGAATCGGGTGGCGTTCGCTCGCGACGAGCACCACCGCGTTGCCTACGGCGAGCGCCGGGCACACCAGGGCCAGCGCGCCAAGAAGCGGCGACTCATCAGGCGCCAGCGCACCCACAACGCCCGTCGCCTCGATGCCCGTGAAGGTGTAGAACGGTCCAGCGACGGGATTCTGCGAACCGAGCACGATCGCGATCTTGTCGGTCCAACCAGCGAAGCTCACGACATGCTCGATCGAGGCCTCGACCTCGGCCTTGGCCTTGCGCGGCGTCACACGGCTCGTCGCACGGATCGCGTCGATGAATTCGCTGCGACGAGCTTCGAGCATCTCCGCCAGTCGATAGAGAATCTGTCCGCGCAAGTATGCAGTCGACGCCGCCCACTTGGGCTGCGCGGCGCGCGCCGACTCGACGGCATCACGAAGGTCCTTGCGACTGGCCTTGCACAAGTGGTGCACGGTGCCACCCGCGACAGCCTTGATCGTGCGACCGCTTTCGGTGCGCGGGAACGCGCCGCCGATGAAGAGTTTCCAAGTCTTGGTCACCGTGGCCATCGTGGTTCCTTTCAGGCGAGGTACGCAGCCAGGCCAGCCCGACCGCCCTCGCGGCCGAAGCCCGACTCCTTGAACCCGCCAAAGGGGCTCGTTGCATCGAATTGGTTGAATGTGTTGAGCCAGACGACGCCAGCCTTCACGCCAGCGGCGACCTCGTACGCCTTGCTCGCGCGGCTCGTCCAGACACCGGCGCTCAATCCGTAGTTCGTGTCGTTGGCTCGAGCGATCGCTTCATCGGGCGTCCGGAACGTGAGCACCGTCAACACCGGACCAAAGATCTCCTCGCGCGCAATCGTGTGCGCAGGTTGCACGCCGCGAAAGAGTGTGGGCGCGATCCAGTAGCCGGTGTCCGGGAGCGCGCCATCGAAACAAACGATGCGGTCAGCACCCTCGCGCACGCCGCATGCAATGAAGCTGTTCACGCGCTCAAGTTGTGCACGACTGTTGATCGCGCCGACATCGGTGTTCTTGTCGAGCGGATGGCCCACGCGCAAGCTGCGCATGCGGTGGGTGAGTCGACCGATCACTTCGTCCACCACGCTCTCTTCCACGAGCAACCGACTCCCAGCGCAACAGACCTGGCCCTGGTTGAACCAGATGCCGTTCACGATGCCCTCGATCGCCTGATCCATCGGCGCGTCGGCGAAGATGATGTTCGGGCTCTTGCCGCCGAGTTCGAGCGTGAGACGCTTGTCGGTCCCAGCGCACGATCGCGCGATGCGCTTGCCGACCTCGGTGCTGCCGGTGAAGGCGACCTTCTGCACATTGGGGTGCTCGACGAGCAGGCGACCGGTTTCACCGGCGCCGGTCACGATGTTCACGACGCCCGGCGGAAGATCAACTTCCTGCAGAATCTCGGCCAGCCGAAGCGCGGTCAGCGGCGTGGTCTCGGCAGGCTTGAGCACGACCGTGTTCCCACAGGCCAGCGCAGGTGCGATCTTCCACGCCGCCATGAGGAGCGGGAAGTTCCAAGGAATCACCTGTGCGCAGACGCCGAGCGGACGCGGTTCAACGCCTGGCACCGCGTGCGCGAGCTTGTCGCACCACCCAGCATGATGGAAGAAGTGCTGGGCCACAAGAGGCAGATCGACATCGCGCGTCTCTTTGATTGGCTTGCCGTTGTCCATCGACTCGAGCACGGCGAGTTCACGAGCGCGCTCTTGGATGCGACGCGCGATGCGGAAGAGATAGCCCGCGCGAACGGCCGGTCGCAAGCGGCTCCACCCCTTGAAGGCCTTCTGCGCTGCCTTCACCGCCGCGTCAACATCGGACTTTCCAGCTTCGGCGATGCGGGAGAGTGGCTTTTCGTTTGCTGGATCGATGGTGGCGAAGTGCTTGCGCGACCGTGGTGCGACGAACGCGCCGCCGATGAAGAGGCCGTGTTCAGGCTGAAGCTCGACCGGGAAGGTCTCTGGTGCCGGTGCATACGACCAATCGATCGCCTGGGTTGGCTGCATCAGGGCATTATGACGGCACGGCGTGATTCCGGCGCCAACGCCACGCGAGCAACGCACCAACCGCAACCATGCCGACCGAGATGAACATCGGGCTTGTCAGACCGGCGATTCGATTCACGCCTGCATCGGGCTCGCGGAACTGCTCGGTCGCGAAACGAAGCGCGCCATACGCGATCAGGAACCACGCAGCCGTGACCCCGGGTGCCGGCTTCCGGAGCCACACGAACCACACGGCGAGCGCGAGCAACGGGCCATCCGTGAAGGCTTGGAAGAAGTTCGAAGGCCAGTACGCGGTGAGCAGTGGTTCGAGCGCGGCCTGCACCTTGGTGTTTCCCGCGTAGGCGGCGGTGACCACAGCCTGCTGCAGGTCGTCACCCGCGTGAACGAGCGGACGCAGCGGCTCGACACGCACAGGATCGAAGCTGGACTCAAGCGCCTCGCGCGGGTACTTCACGCTCCACCAAGGAGCGTTGGCTTGCAGTTCGGCCGGCAGCGGTCGACCCCAAAGTTCGCCGTTGATCCAGTTCGCCAAGCGGCCCATGCACAGTGCCGGCGGCGCGCTGATGCAGCAGAGATCAAGCAGGGTGCGAAGGGGCGCGCCGCTTCGCGCGCTGAAGCGCCAGCAGACGACCAGCAGCCCGGCCATGCCGCCGTGGCTCGAGAGTCCACCCTTGTGCACAGCGAGCAATTCCCAGAATGGGAACGACGGTGTGAAGGTCGTGAAGAGCACGCGGTCGTACAGGAGCGCGTGGCCGAGCCGGGCGCCAATGACGACGCCCAGAACAACCTCGGTGATGAAATCGTCGACCTGGCGCTGAGTGAGTTCGACGCGACCGCGACGCGCAACCGCGCGCATGATCATCCACGCACTCAGCAGCCCGCACGCGTAGAGCAGGCCGTACCAACGCAGCCCGAAGTTCGGCGTGAACTGCACGATGAACGGATTCAGTGTGTGAAGGATGGCAGCGAGGGTCGGCATGAAGGATCGCGGCAGTATCGCGCAGGATCCTGAGGCGTGCAGGACGGCAGCGCGCCCTGTCGACTGGCATCGGCGTGGCGCTGCCCGGAATCGCTTGGGACTCCACCGATTTTTCTGCGGGTTTCAGAGATCGAGCCGACACCATCGTTAGGATCGATGCGATCGCCATGCCACCCATCCACGACAATCCATTCGGGCCATGCACACCAACCGTGCTGCGCGAGCCCATCGAGCGCCTTCGGGCTGGTCACGATCTGGATCAAGACCAGACGTACGCAGCCTTCACGCTCATCATGCAAGGTGGTTGCCCGGATGGCGAGATCGCTGAGCTCCTGCGACTCATCGCCGCGCGGACGCCATCGGTTGATGAGATCGTTGGTGCGGCTCTTGCGATGCGCGCTGTTTCGAGCACAGTGCATAGTGGGCTCCCACCTGAGTCGATTCTCGACACAGCTGGTACTGGCGGCACGCCAAAGTCGTTCAATGCCAGCACGGGTGCCGCGCTCGTCGCCGCAGCGTGCGGCGTGCACTCGGCCAAGCACGGCAACCGCAGCCGGACGGGTCGCGGCAGCGCCGAAGTGCTCCAAGCGCTGGGGTTCAATCTCACTTGCTCACGCATGGCGCAAGCGACCATGCTCCAGCAGGTCCGGTTCTGCTTCTGTTTCGCTGTCGAGCATCATCCCGCAGCACGCCACGCCGTCACGGCCCGTCGCGCGCTGTCGTTTCCAACGCTCTTCAATCTCGTTGGTCCGCTCACGAATCCAGCGGGCGCGCGGCGGCAGATGATCGGTGTGTGGCATCCCATGTTCATGCATCCCATGGCACAGGCACTCGAACGGCTCGGGGTCGAGCACGCGGTGGTCCTGCACAGCAGGGATGGACTCGATGAGATCTCGATTGGCGCACCGACTGATGTGGTCGAGGTGAGTCCGGATGGCATTCGTGACTGGGTCGTTGACCCGGCTCCCTTGGGCATCGATCCGGTCGATCCTCTCACGCTGGCTCCCTCGAGCGCAGACCAAGCGGCCAAAGTCCTGTCTGAGCTCTTGCAAGGAACGCGCATGGATGCGTGTCACGACATGTTGGCGCTCAATGCGGCCATGGCGCTTCGTGTTGCGGGCGCGGCGCGTGATCTTCGCGAGGCACTCGACATGGCGCGCCGCGCGTTGAAGCAGGGGGGCGGCGCGCATGTCCTGGCCAGGGCGTGCGAGCTCTCGCAAGGTTGAACAAGCGGTCCCTCGTCGCGCATGGGGGGCTCATCGAGTCTCGCCGACCGTGGTGCTCCCGGCGGTTGCTGTGTCGTGGGCTGCCGGCACCATGGTGGCGCTGGGCACCGACCACCATGCGTGGATGGCTTCGCCCATCCTCGATGGTTGGGGCGATGCCTTGCCGGCGTGCACAGCGATCCTTGTCGTGGTGGCTGTGGCTTGCGTTGCAGCTCTGCCTCTCACGCGTTGGGTCATGGTCATGGTCCTTGCCGCAGGAGCGAGTCTTGGCCTTGTCCTCGGCACGCACGATGCCAGGGTGTGGCATGCCTGCATGCAGTCGCTCGGCATCACGCACTCAGATGCCCGCACGCTCATCTGTCTGACCGCGACGGTCGTGTCTGCGCCTGAACCCTCGCGTGTGGCCGACCCGATCATGGAACCTCGTGCTGCCGATCGACAGTCAGTGCGTTGTTCGCTCGGCTCGATCTCCAGCACGGATGGTCACGCGTGGCCCTCGTGTGCAACCATCAACGCGCGTATCGCCGTGGAGCACACGGATCTGGCGATCGGCGACCGTGTCACGGTCACGGGTTGGATCTCGCCGATGCGACCATCGACCAATCCGGGTGGCTACGACATGTCGCGCTGGGCACGATCGCGCTTCGTGCTGGGCTCGCTCTTCATCGAGTCCAGCGAACTGATCAGGCGCATCGGTGTTGATCCGCAGCCGATCGAAGCGTGGAAACACCGAGTCGTTCAAGAACTTCAGGCGATCGTGTCGGACATGGCACCAGAACAGGCGGCGCTCTGTGTGGCGATGACACTTGGTCCGACCAGCCCACCCATGGATGACATCGCTGCGGATTGCCAAGTCACCGGCATGACGCATGTCTTGGCACTGAGCGGATTCAATGTTGGCCTGGTGCTCGCGCTCGCTGGCCGCATGGTGGCGCTCACGCCCTGCCGCGGCGCCATGCGATCCGTGCTGCTCGTCGCGTGCGCTTTGCTCTTCATGGCCAGCGCATCCGCTGGCATCAGCGCTGATCGGGCCGCCGTGGCGGCCATGCTCGCTTCAGGAGTGGCTGGCGCCGCGCGTGGCGTCCGAGCCTGGCACGCGGCTTCGATCGTCGTGATGGTCGTCGTCCTCGGTACACCGTCAGCCCTTCTGGACATCGGATTCCAGTTGAGCGTGGTCGTGGCTGTGGCCCTTGCAGCGTGGGCGAACCGCGCGCCAAGGATCGCGAGCGCGTGGACTCGTCGGTTGATGGCTCGCGGGGAGCCACCAGAGTCGGCGCGCGCTCGTCTGCGCTCTGTGGTCCAGTGGAGTTTCACGGCGTGGATCGTCGGCACGATCGCCTGCATGGCCAGTACGCCGATCGTCATGCATCACTTCGGGTCGATCACCCCACTCGTCGTGCCGGGTTCGATCGTGGCGGCGCCTCTGTCTGCGGGAATCGTCGCGCTGTGCACCGTCTCCCTGTTCATCGCTAGCACAAGCACGATGCTCGCCTCGTGGGTCGTGGTCCCTGCCGCATGGTGTGCCGCTGCCTTCGCTGTCCTGACCGATGCACTCGCGGGGTGGACTGGCGCGGCGTGGAGCGTGGAACCCATCAGTGGATGGGCGTGCGTTGGAGCACTCGCTTGCGTCGTGATGACCATGCGTCGCCAACGACCGGCCGCGGCTGGTCCATGCTGGCACTCCGTGCTCGCGCGGCTCTGGATCGTGCCGCCGCTGGTGGCTCTGGTGTGGTGGGCATGGCCGAACCCGTTCGATCTCCGTGTGACCATGCTCGATGTCGGGAACGGATCAGCGTGGGTCGTCGAGCACAACGATGTGGTGGCACTCGTCGACGGTGGAAGTCTGGAGACGCCTGAAGTCGGCGCGCGCACCATCGTGCCCGCGCTTCGGTCGCTGGGCATCCAACGACTCACGATGATCTCGCTCTCGCATGCCGACCTGGATCACCTCAACGGACTTCCGTCCGTGTTCGAGCGCGTTCCTGTCGCCTGGCTCATGACGACAACCTGCGTGATCGAGGGGGCGTGTGATGGCACGCCATCGGCTCGGGTCATGGCGGCCGCATCGCAGGCTGGTTGTGTGGTGATGGGGATCGAAGCGCAGGATGAATTGCTGTTTCCAAGCGGATCCTGGTTGTCGTTGCACCCGCACCATGGTGTGGCGCCATTTCCGCGCAACGAGTCGAGCCTGGTTTGGATCGTCCGCGCGAATGGGAGCTCGTTGCTCCTCACCGGCGACATCGAGGAAACTGGATCACGATTCGTCCGCGCGTCCATCGGTCGTCTTCAACCTGTTGGGAACACGCTGCTGATGGAGCTTCCACATCACGGAAGTTTCAGGCCAGGCGTGGTTTCGATGATCGAACTGCTGAAGCCAGCGTGGATCGGTCAGAGCACTGGCCCCGCACGGCTCGTGCGCGATCGTTGGGACTGGGTCGATGCCTCGACAACACGCAGCGTGACCGCACGCGACGGTGCCGTGCGCGTCACGGTCCGAGACGGAACCATGACAGTCGAACGATGGGAGCATGGATGGCGAGCGATTCGGGACCAACCATGATCAAGCGTGACCAAGCATGATCAACCGTGATCAACGCTGATCAACCATGTTCGATCTTCGTGAAGTCGGATCCAGCGAAGTCGGCCCTTGCTCAGCCTGCTCCAGCTCAGTCCGCTCCTGCGTCGCCCTGCTACGGCGCGGCCCTGATGACGACCAGGTCCGCAAGCTCCATCACGCAGCCGACGGGTCCAGCCTTGCCGGGCACGAGTTCGAACTCGACCGTGCCAGGCTTGACCGCCACGCGCATCCAGCGCACCTCCGAGCGGGCCTCGATTCTGGACAGTTCAACGCCGGCCTGACGGACCACCAACGCATGGTCCGCGACCGCACGCACACGATCAGGAACCAAGACCTGGCTCACCAGCACACCACTCGCTGTCACGGGCATGGACCACACTCCAGGCCCGTGCAAGATGGCCTGCATGGAGCCCAGCCGACCCGGGCCCGTGCACTCCATGCTCGGCGCAATGCCCGGCAAGTTGGACCATGTTGTTCCTGTCGTGGCGTTGAGCGTCCGCAGCACGAGACCATCGCGTGACAGCGCTGGCGTGGCGACGCCCAGCACCTGATCGACTCGAAGCCTGAGCTGAAACACCTCGTTGCCCGACGGAACCTGGACCTTCAGCCGAAGCAAGGTGCCATCGCGCTCCATCGATTCAGCATCGATGATCGCGCCGTCATCGACCCAGACACGCAAGGTGCGGGGGACTGTCGGCGCATCAGCAGCCTGAACGAACTGAACGCTCGCGATCAACTCGTTGTCGAAGGTCCGGGTCGTGCCATCCACATCGATCGTGACGGTTGACCCGAAATCCGTCACCAGCCCATCAACCGTGTCGCCATTGCGCAAAGTGATGCGGTCCGCGTCCAAGGTCCCAGTGGGAAGATCCACGCCCACGGCTGTCCAGGCGCGAAGTGACGAGAGCGGCAGCGTCATGAGCATTGGTCCCGCCCGCCAGGGGATCGTGCCTGCCGCTGGTTTTTCAACGGGATCCAGTGCGCCCGGAAAGCACCGCCCATCGGCCAACCACATCGCCTGGCCGATGACGCGCGGGGTCGTGACGAGAGGCCACGCCAGAGCACAACCTTGCTCAGGACCAATCGAGACGCCTGATGCCGTGCCGATCCACGGGGCCGCCAACGCATCGCGCTCTGGAATGCGGACGATCGATCCATCCTGATGCAGCAGAATCGTGGTGCCAAGCACAGGATCGGAAGCGCCATCGGGATCGTCAGCGAACGACACGACGACGATGGCCAGCGACGCCACACCAAGCAGGACCGACTGGATCGTGCATCGCATCATCGCTGGAAGATCGGCAAGTAGCGGTTGGGCATCTGCATCACGATGAGGGACATCGCTGTGGCGTACGCCGGTCCGTTCTGGTGGTCGACCCACAAGCCGTCCCGCTCTTGGGTTGCCATGAATCCGTCGCGTGCCTGCGGCCACCAGTCGCGCCACCATGGTCCACCAGCCAGGTACATCGTCTGCGCGGTGTAGTAGGCGCCGTAGTGGAAGTGCGGTGTCCCCATCGGGCCACCCGCATTGGTGCCGTCATTCCGCGCGATGTACGACAGACCACGCGTGATCGAGTCGCCCTCGTACACACCGGCGTAGAACAAGCTCGCCACGCCCGCCGCACTGCGCGGCCATGCGCTCTGCCCAAGCGCTGACATGTAGCGGAAGCCACCATCATCGTTTTGGCATCGGAGGATGTAGGTGATGGCTGCATCGATCGTTTCGCGCGGCACCTTGATCCCCGCATTGCGCGCGCTGCGAAGCGCCATCACTTGGCAGATCGTCACACTGACATCGGCATCATTGGGCACTGGGTTGTATCGCCAGCCACCCTCGGCGTTTTGGCTCGCCACGATGAGTTGGACCGCGCGCACGAGTGTGTCCCGAACCCGAGTGTCTTGCGGGTTCATGCCGTAGATCTCGCCAAGGAACAAGGTGCTGAAGCCGTGCCCGTACATCGGTCCAGCCGTCGCTTCGGCTGACAGCAGCCCGCTCTCGGTCACGTTGCTCAAGACGAACTCCAAGGCCTTCGACACCTGATCGCCATACTCGCCGCGTCCAGGCAGATGTCCATCAGCCATCAGGGCCAAGGCGCACAGACTTGTGATGCCACTGTGGCGACCGAACCGCCCGCGACCGAACGACCCGTCATCATTCTGCAACGCAACCAAGGCACGAAGGCCACGATCCACGCTGGCGCGCCAAGCGGGAGTCGTCTCGCCTTCCATCGGTCGATTTTCGGCGCCAGCGTCGTCGCTGACTGGTGCTTGCGCAAGGACCATCGAAAGAAGCAGAATCGACATCATGGCTTGGATTCCTTGGCAACGCGCTCGTAGTAGCGCTCGGTCCATGTGCGATAGACGCTGCTCATGCGTTCGCGCATGCCCTGCCGCATCTGCTCACGCACGCGTGGTGGAAGCGATCCCCACTCCGCTTCGCTTGTGAGGAATGCGTCTGGATCGAGCGAGTCATCCATGGCCGGGCCTTCTCCTTGTTGATCGCCTGATGCTGCGCCTTGTCGATCCTTGTTCCCGCGAGCCTGGCGGTTGTTGCGCGCGTTCGCTCGACGCTGCTGTTCGCTCTCGTTCGTCTGCTTTCCTGATGCGCCTTGTTGACCAGGCTTTGGCTTGCCGGAGCTTGATGATGACGATGAACTCGAAGACGAACTCGACTGTTGCTGTTGTCGGCGCGATGCCTCGTCGATGATCGCATCGAGTCGGGCAAGGATTTCATCTTGTGTCCGGCCAACCTCAGCTGCTGCAGCCGACCGATCGAGCAACTCCGTCGAGCGCCGCATGCCCTCGATCGCACGCTCGAAGGTGTCGGCCAGCTTTTGTTCACCAAGGTCGCGATCAAGCCGAGCACGGGCGTCATCGTGGGCCGCCTGCGAACCATCACCATCGCCTTCGATGCCCAAGAGTTCGTCAAGCGTCTTCGCTCGTGGTGGGGTGGCGGCGGGCGCGGCCACATCCTGCGACGCGACGGTTGCCGTGACCAGAACCAAGCACATGCCTTGGACCAAGAGAGTCATCATGCCCATGGTCACGATGGTCAGCGACCTATGGTTCATGGTTCAGTCCTTGGTTCGGTCTTTGAGTCAGCCCCGGGTTCGACTGGCGTGATGCGAGGAGCCCCACCTTCGGCATTCATGATGACCTCACGCAGGCGGCCGGCCATCGCTTCGAGCCGTTCTTGGGCCTGCCGAAGGGCAGGGAGGTTTGATCGGTCTCCAGGATCCGACAAGGCACGCGCCATGCGACGCCCAAGTTTGGCCTGCAGATCCCGCAGCAACTTCAGTTCAGCGATCGGCAGGATGCCGCCCTGCTGGCCACCACCGCCACCACCACCCGACGCGTTGTTCTGTTGATCACCTTGTTGACGAGCCTCAGCAAAGCGGTCCTTCTCCTTGGACTTGTCGGCAAGCGCGCTGGCAAGACCCGCCAGTGTGTCGAGTGTGTCGCGCGCCGCCTCCGTCGCATCCGCCAGTCCATCGGTTCGACGAAACGCTTCTGATGCCTGGGTGCTCGAGGCGCCCGCCTGCGCCAACGCTTCGCCGAAGATCTCGCTCTTGGCGACCTCCGCATCGGCCATCAGGGCACCGATTCCCTCAGCAAGTTCGTCCTGAGCCAGGGCCAACCGGCGACCTTCCACGAGCCGTCGACGCGCATCCGCCTGCTCCGCGAGTTCCGTGGCATCGTGCACGATGACGGTCTCTTGGGCCACGAGCGCCTTGCACTGCTCCGCGAGACGCTGTTGGGCTTGGCGTTGTTCATCCTGCTTCGCCTCGTTGGCCGCAGCTTGCGTGGCCTCAAGCGCGCGTCTCAGGTCCTGTTGCGCGGACTCGATGGCTTGGCTCACGTCGCCCCGACCAGCGAGATCTTGAAGCGCACTGAGCCGGACGAGTGCTTGTTCTTCGTGACCGATTGCTGGCGTGATCAGGCGAATCACTGCGTCAAGCCGGCGTTCCATGCGCAAAGCATCGTCAAGAGCCGCGCTCGTGTTGCGACGCAAGCGCTCGACATCGCCAGTGATGGTGTGTGGCGGAAGGGGGTCGCCTTCGCCAAGGGCATCGAGTGCTTGCATCGATGCCTCTGCGTCGGCGATGAGTTGCTTGAGTCGATCTGCAAGTTCCTCAGCGATGCGCTTGAGCACAGTGGACTCAAGCTGTTGCGCTGCATCAAGGTCGTCCTGCATGCGAGCGAGCGAGTCGAGAGCCTGTTGTGCCGAGCGTTGGGCTTGTTGCATGGCGTTGTCGCGCGTCTCCTCGCCCGACTGTTCCACTTTGCCCACGACGCCTTCCTGTTGTGCACGAGTTGCGGCCTGTTGCATGGCCGCTGCCTGCGCCGGATCTGATGATTCCAGTTCCTTCCCTTGCGCCTTGATCGACTCGGCCGCCTCACGAAGTGCCTGCGCTGTCTCAGCATCGCGCTGGGCGATCCGATCCAGCGCAGTGCGTTGGCCCGGCGTCAACTCCTCGCGTGACTTGCCCTGCACCTGATCGGCAAGCGCCTTGCGTTCTGTTTGGCTCGCCTCGATCGCCTCTGCTGCCCGCGCTAGGGATTGTGAGGCTTCCCAGGACTTCGTATCACGGTCGAGGAGACGCGCCGTCGCGTCGAGTGTGACGTGTGCGGCCTCTTGTTGCTCGGTGAGTTCAGGCGTCCGCCACGCGGATGGATCACTCGCTGTCGCTGTCTCGCTGGCGGCCGATGCGTCGGTCCTCGCTTGGTCAAGGAGGTTGGCGGCCTCGTCCAAGAGTCGCGATGTCGGCGTCTCGCGATCCTCGTTCATGCGCACGCGATCCGCGAGTGCACGAGCTTGTCGGGCGCTGGTCGCTGCCCGTGAAGCGATCTCAGCCTGTTCGCGTTGGACGGACTGTCGATCTGTGGATGCCTTGGCGCCAGCTTGCCGCTCTGCGAGCCGAAGCACACCCTGACGCAGCGAAGCTGTGGCCGCCGCGATCTCCTCACCAAAGTCGCTGTTGGAGATCACACGAAGCCGCCGTGGTGTGCTGCGGGACGCATCTCGATGCACGCCGTCGCGCTCGAACGCATCCTGGGCCATCGCGCTCACCACCACAACATCGCCTGGTGCCGCTTCAAGTTCAGCAAGGTCAATGATCGTCGTCAGGTCGTGGGTCATCGAGCTGTCGACACGAACTGTGAGCACGCGCTCCGCCGCTGCGTCTGTGCCGGTCATGCGTTGAGCCGTGATCACCGATCGAACCAGCCCAAAGTCATCCTCGGTGTGCGCTCCGGCAGGAACCTTGGCGGTCGGCAACACCGTCTGGTCAGCCGATGGTTGCAGCATGTGGGCGATGGGGGGTTGGTCACGAACGGTGACCAGCCTGAGTGCGAACGGCTCGATCATCTCCACGCCGTCCTCGTCGCTTGCCACCACAGACACCGCCCGATCCTCGACCAGTTTCATCGATGCTGTCCATGACGATGGTGTCGTCGTGAACGAACACGCTTCGCATGGCGCAACAAGCCCGAGCGCCGACATGATGGCAGGTGATCCACCATCAGACTCTGGTGCCTTGACGGGTCGTGAGAAGATGAGTTCAAGTTCGACCGTGCTGCCTTCAACGATCTCCTGGAATCGGATGGGTGGCGACCCGTTTGGAAGGAGATCCAAGGTCGTTGGAGCGTGACCTGTCAGGTAGCTCGGTGGTGTGATGTGAAGCGTTGCATGAACAACGGTCGGTGCCTGAACGCACCGGATGGTCCCCAGTGGGCTCGTCGCGTCGGATGTTGCGAATCGGTACTCGATCTCGCGTGCATCCACAGGCACATCCTGCAGCCGATCGAACAAGGACGCGCCCGAGAGACCAAGCCAGCCTGATTGCCATGCACTCCATGATCCCGACTTGATCCGGTACTCCACCTTCACGCGTTCACGCGATGGATCGCCCCGGACCAGTTCGGCCTTCCAAGGGAACGAGGTCCCTGTGGCGACGACGGCGCGATCCGTTCGATCAAGGATCTCTGTCAGACTTGGCCACTGCGCATCACTCCACGGAACCACTGCACGGACGACGCCAACACTGATGATGGACGGGAGTGTGGCCAACGCTCCGACCCAAAGCACAGCGACCAACGCAAGTTGCCGAGCTGGTCGCATCGCTGAACGCATCGACGCGATCGAGGCTGGATCAAGTCCGCGCATCGCTCGATCAACTTCATGGCGAAGCGCGGGTAATCCCAGAGTGAGTAACTCGGTGCGTTCCTCGTTCGATTGCGCCTCGAAGTCCAGCAACGCAGTGAGTCGGTTACGCAGGCTGGGATGGGCGCGCTCCATGCGCAAGGCCACATCGATCCGACGGGGCTTGAACTTCAAGATCCGAAGCACGCCCGTGATGGCAAAGGTGATGAGCGCCGCGCTGGCCAAGGTCCCTTGGATGAGTCGGAATCCGACGGGCAATCGGAAGACCCAGTCCAGGGCGACCAACACCGCAAGCACAATGAGTGCATTGCGCACGACCCGTGAAAGCAGGGCGATCGTCAGCGCCACACGCGCGCGAACGATCACACGATCAATCACTTGGCGCGGATCATGCAAGCCGCACCACCCTTCGAATCGACCACTCCAGTCCACACAGCACGACCAGCAGGATCAACGCAAGTGGGCTCGACCAGATCGGTACTCGCTCAACGCGTTCAGTGAATGTGGACCGATCAGGAATGACTGTGGCCAATGTGGGCAGATCTGCTTCAGTGAGCAGTCGGCCCCCTGTGGCGGTACAGAGTGACTCGAGTGTCGTGTGATCGGTCTCTGGGTGAGCGAACTCATCGTCAGGCTCGACCACTCGCACGCGCGCCGTCAATGCTCCGCCTAGGGCGGCGTCTGTCACGGTGACCTCGTGTTCGCCTGCTTGCCGTGGCTGCCAGACGCCGGCCAGCCCGACGACCAACGACCCTTTGGTCGCCGAATCGGTCGAGAGACGGATCGTGTCCTCGCGTTGGGTCGATCGTGACACGACCGCATCGACTGCATCAGGAAGACGACGCTGGATGAGTTCGTCCTTCACATCGAGCCGGATCGTGGCGGCTTGTCCGACGGTGATCGTGGTGGGTTCGACTGTGAGTTGTGCGCCACGACCCGCCGACAAGAGACCCGCACGAGAGAGGTAGCGGACGAGCTGGATCCAGAAGCGTTCTTGATACGCCTCGCCAATCCCATTGCGCCAACGCCAAGTCTCGTCAGTTGCGACATAGACGACATGCCCCGCTCCGAACCGCATGGAGAGCACGGCTGCGCCGATGGGTTCAGTCGTCGAACCCATCGCCGTCGCCAGGACTTCCGCTGTGGGCTTCAGATCCTCGAAGGGAATGCGTTGCATCCACTGGAGCCTCGACCATGCTGGGCCGTCTCGGCTGAGTTCAGGTGGCCAGTGATCGTCACCGTCGCCAAGCCGGAGGAGCCCAAGGCCCTTCGCCAAAGGTGTTGGTTCGATCACCACTGACTCGGGTTGCCTGGGTATCGAACTCGTCAAGCGCATCGGGAAGACATCCTCGATCGGAGTCCCCATCCATTGCATCGGCATGGATCGCTCGCCACCAATCAAGAGCAACCCTGCGCCTCGTTCTGTCACAGCGCGACGGAGTTCCTCGAGTTGTGTATCACTGAATTGGCCACCAGCCACATCGCCGATGATGAAGAGGTCATAGAGATCAAACTCCCCACGCGTCGTCGGGATTCTTGTGACCGCCATGTTGCCTTCTTGTGCGAAGTCGCGATCCGCGCTGAGCAGCATGATGCTTGACTCCATCGACGGCTCACGCACGAGGATGTTCTTGATGTACCGGTACTCCCACCGTGGACCGCCTTCGACCATCAGCACGCGGATCGCGCGGTCGATGATGCCCAGCGTGATGGCAGCTTCGTTGTTCGTGGGAACAGCGTCCTCCGCGTCGGTGATGAGCCGCACGCGAAGATCCATGGACTCGCCTGATGCTGTCGTCGCGACCAAGACATGCGTCGATGGATCGCCAGCCGGAACGATCGCCCGATCGATCACCGCGCCGGTCGCCATGTTCACCAGTTCCAACCGCGCCGGCGCGTCGCGCAGCGGTCGCACATGGACCACGACAGGGACTTGGTCGTTGACGAATGCCTTGCTGGGTGCCTGGACTTCGGTGATCGACGCATCACCAAGCGGGTCGCGTGATCCAAGGGCGATGGCGTACACCGGAACTGATCGTGCTGTCAGGGACCGGATCAATCGGGCATCGATCGGTCGTGTCGATCGGCCATCACTCACCACGACCAGGCCACCAATGGGTCCGCTTCCTGAGCGCCGCAAGGATCGATCGATCGCCAAAGGCAGGTCGGTCGTCCGTCCGTCTGCAGGACCAAGATCTGATGGTGTGATCATCGCCACATCGCCCGAGAAGCCGAACCACTCCGCTGAACGCTCGCCGAGTTGGATCGCATCAAGGCTCGACCGAAGTTGCTCATCGCGAGTTCGCAGGGTGCCACGGCCATCCTTCCAGTCCGCAAGCTGCAAACTCTTGCTGCGATCTGCCAAGATCACAATGCGGTCTGGTTCACGATTCTCTTCGACGAACTCAAGGACTGGTCGTGCCACCAACACCAACATCAACAAGAGCACAGCCGCACGAAGTCCGGTCAGGGTGTGTCGCAACCAAAGGCGCGGCGTCATGCGTGTGTACGCAAGCCACGCCAAGACCATCGCTGCACTGATGCCCACCAGCCACATCCATCCAGCGAGTGGCAACTCCCAGCCGAGTCGCACCACCCCTTGGGTGGCAGGGTCGGCATCGATCCCAAGCAACCACCGGATGATCGGGTGGTTGATCATGTGGCCTTGGGCTCCGGCACGGAGTACATGCGGCCAAGCAAGGTCTCGACCAGAACGATCAATGCTGCAACCATCAACAGCCACGCCGATGCTGTCGCTGAGGATTGGGTCGTCTTGATTTTGGTGCCCGTCGTTGGTGTGACTGACATCGTTTGATTGAGCCAGGCGGTCAGGCGGGCAGCATCATTGCGTTGTGGATCGCACGCCGATGGATCCACATTGAGTGCAACCAGAGTTGTGCGCCGCGAAGCCCCCGTGTTGGCGCCCTGGGCCATGACGGCCTCCATGATGCCAGGCGTCGCATCGTCGCCGACGATCACACCAGATGGATCAACAGTCAAGGTTGGGTCTGTGGTCGTCGATCCACGAATCGGTCGGAGCTCTGTGGTCCCTTCAGGAAGCCGACCAAGGCCGATGGTCACTGTGTTGCCAGCGTCCAACAACACTTCGCCTTGACGGATCGTCTCTTGTACGAGTGGCACAAAGATGGGTTTGGTCGCCAAGGTGCTCCATGACGGCACTGGCGCTGTCGCAAACGCCACAATCACACCGCGCCCCCTGGTCGACAGCACCATCATGGGTGTGTTGTCGCCCATCACCAAGATTGGTGAGAACGCCGTCGAAGGGCCTTCGATCACGATGGATCTGCTGATTTCGACTGGTGCAACCAGTTCAGTCAGTTCAGAAGCGATCAGTTGTGTGATTGGACTGACCGGTTGTTGTGCTTGAAGCCGCTGTGGCGGTTCGTGGTTCACCACCGCGCGGCGAATGGTGACTCCGGGCCCAAGAAGCGTTGAGCACGGATCCTGCCAATCCACAAAGGTCTCGTCTGTCGGTGGGACGATCACGATCAACGCGCCGGACTCGCACACCGATCTGCACTCAGCCCAGCCTGCCTGATCAAGAAGTTCTGGCCGGCAGATGATGATCGAGGAGGCTCCTTTGAGTGAACTCGCCCGGACCTCGGCTGGGTCAAGCCGTTGGTGCGAGAGCCCCAGTCCTGGGACGGGCTCGAGCGCGCGTTCGATCCACTGCGCGCTCGAGCCTTCGTCGACATCAAGGCGTTCACGATCCAGCACGAGCACTGAGTTGCTCGACCGAGTCGAGATCGTGGTGCACCGCTGATCATCTGCTGGTTGCCGATCTGATGGGATCGTCGCGATCCACCCATGCTTAGTGACGGTCGGATCGACCATCAGTGTGACCGTGGCCACCGCTCGTTGTGATCCCTCGATGAACACAGCATCAACTATGGCGGATCGATCTGTCTTCGTGTCTGTCACGGTGACAGGAACACTGCGGCGCGCCGTGTCCTGCCCTGGTCGTGTGACGGTGACATCAACTGTGACAGAATCTATCGACTGTGGACCAAGGGTCCGTTGCATCACCGAGGTGATGGCCGCGGTTCCTGTGTCGTCTGAACCAACATCACGAATCTCCAAGGTTGCCTTGGTCGTTGGAAGAACTTGATCTTCAGTGTCGAGTGCACCGCGCGAAAACGAGCTCGCCAACACGATGTGTCCTGGCATGGTGGTGCGTCGAAGTGCATCGTCAGCGCGAACCACGGCGTGGCGTACGCGCGATGGCTCGTAGGTCGGAGCCAGTGTGTTCAGAGTGGCGATGGCGCGTTCTGGTTGGACTGGTTCGTTTGTGTGTTCGATGAGCCCAGAGGTCGTGAAGACATGGACTGATGACCCGCTTGGTAGGGCGCGGATCGATTCGATGCATGCAGCTCGAGCGGCATCAAATGCTGTTTCGCCTGGACTCATGGCTGACGCTGTTCTTGATGCAACACTGTCATCCAACACGACAGCGAGCACCACAGGTCGATCCAACGAGATCGCTGTCAGGGTCGCTGGACGCGCGATCGCAAGTCCGACGAGCATGAGCACCAGGCAGCGCAGAGCCAAGAGGACCCATCGCTCAACGCGCCGCGCGCGTTGGTTCTGTTGGACCGCTCGACGCAAGAGCTCCATCGCTGCCCACTCGATGGGCTTTTGGCGGCGGCGCAGAAACAAGTGGATCAAGATGGGTAGCGCCATGGCCACCGTGCCGGCAACAGCGAGCCATGGGCTGATGAACATCATCGGTGCCCCCTGGTCACCATGCCCTCTCGGCGAGCCAAGAGCGCTGCGAGCACTGGACCAACTGACTCATGGGTATCGAAGACCTGAAGGTCGTAACCGAACGCCCGGGCTTGTCGATCGATCCCATTCAGGTGGCGTTGGAGTTCCTCAAGGTAAGCCTTGCGGATCGTGCGGGTATCCACATCGAGTGTCGCTTCGCCTTCAAGCCCGACGAATGGGGCTTCGACATCCAGATCGAGTGTGAGTTCACGATGATCGAGCATCGCCAAGAGGATGGCGTCGTGCCCTCGGTGGCGAAGCCGTGCAAGGGCAATGCGTAGTCCTTCTGGATCTCCCAAGAAGTCGCTCAGGATCACGAAGAGTGTTCGGTGAGAGGCTTGTGCGAGCAGTTGGTTGATGCAGGCTGTTGGGGAGAAGCGTGCCTCGACAGGTTCTGATGAGAGGCAACGGACGATTGATCGCCACTGGTCACGCGTTGCACTCTTGCGCACTGCACCACGCAGACCATCCGCTCCAACCGCCACACCAACGCGATCGCGTTGGCTCAGGCAGAGAAACGCCAGCGCGGCCGCACTCGCTGTGGCGTGGTCGAACTTGGTCCACGCGCCGCGACGGCGTGTGGCGTCGGTTCCACCCCATCCTTGCTTCACACCGAGCGTGCCAAACGACATGCTTGCCGAGCCATCCACCAAGATCATCACATCAAGATTGGTCTCTTGGCGATACTCCTTGACATACAACTTGTCGCTGCGGCCAAACACCTTCCAATCCAAGTGACGGATGCTGTCACCAGCCGTGTATTGGCGATGTGCTGCAAACTCAACCGCCATACCTTGAAGCGGTGACTGGTGCATGCCATTCATCACGCCATCGGCGACCATCTTCGCTCGCAACTCGAATGGTGCCAGTTGCGCCAGGGTCTCGGGCGAGAGGTACTGCTCAGCGCGAAGGCCTTGGCTCGCCACGGATTGGCTCATTGCACCCGGATGGTGCGATCAAGGCCTTTGGCCGTCTCTGGGTCGGTGGATTCAAGAGACACCGACTCGAGCAACGCCGCAATCACATCATCGCTCGTCACGCGGTCGGCTTGTGCGTTGAAGTTCGTCACGATGCGATGGCGCAGCACCGGCAGGGCCACCGCGCTGATGTGGTGGACCATGACATGCGGGTCGCCGTCCAGAAGTGCCTTGGCTTTGGCAGCAAGCACCAGGAACTGGCTCGCGCGTGGCCCGGCTCCCCATGAGAGGTAGTCCTTGACCATCGATGGTGCTGATGGGTCGCCACCCCGAGTCGCGCGAACGATGCGAAGCGCGTACGAGATCACATGGTCTGGGACCGGCATCTCGCGCACGATCTCTTGAAGCGCTGTGCAATCCTCGGCGCTCAGTACTCGCTTGGGTTCAGGTCGCGAACGCCCAGTGGTGCGGCGCACGATCTCAAGCTCTTGGGCCTCGGTTGGATAGCCGATCCGGATGAGGAACATGAAGCGGTCGAGTTGTGCTTCAGGGAGCGGGTAGGTGCCCTCTTGTTCGATCGGATTCTGAGTCGCCAACACAAAGAAGGGGCGCGGCAACCGGTGGTTGGTCCCACCTGAAGTGACTTGCCCTTCCTGCATGGCTTCGAGCAGGGCCGCTTGGGTCTTCGGTGGCGTTCGGTTGATCTCGTCCGCCAACACAATGTTGGCGAAGACTGGACCGCGCATGAATCGCAATTCGCGCGTTCCCGTGGTCTTGTCCTCCTGGATCACCTCGGTCCCCGTGACATCGCTCGGCATGAGGTCGGGTGTGAACTGGATGCGCTTGAACTCAAGAGAGAGCGTCTTGGCCAGCGACCCAATGATCAGGGTCTTGGCCAGGCCTGGGACGCCCTCGACCAGGGCGTGACCGCCGCAGAGGATCGCTAGGAGGAGCTGTTGCACCACCTCGTCCTGCCCCACGATTGTGCCAGCGAGTTCCTGGCGAAGGGCGTCGTACGCACCTTTGACGGAAGCTGATCGCTCCAGCATGCTCGAACCAGTGATGCGTGAAGCGGGAGCGTCCATGGAGGGCCTTTCGTGGGGTCCAGCGGGGTCCAGGATGAGGTCTGAGAGGGTCGCGAAACTATACTTCGGACGCTGTGTTTCCCGCGGGATTTCACGCAGCGGCCAGCGCGGGCCCTCTGTGATCTTTGTCGTTGATGGATCCCACTTCACCACGCCTTACTCGTGTGTGCCAGACACCGATGGTGTGTTCGTCGCTCCCGTTTGGTGCGACCTCGTGATCGGTGCAACGTGTTCGACCTCGTCGGCTCGATTGACTCACCCGTCCCCTCGGACGAGGTCGTGGGCCAACGCTCAGCGAGACCCGAGCCAGCGACCAGACCACCCCGACCCGACCACCGTCAACAGACAGGGGTCCGTGCCGTTCTTCTGTGAGAAGAAAAGAAAGAGTCGTCGTAGAAAGAGTGCTTGACGGTTCGTGGATAAAACCACAACAACAACCCTAACAAGCGCCCACACAACAACTTATACCATAACCAAAAATGTGGATGAGGTGTCGGTTCAACGACCACAACCCAGTGGGTCCCGTCGAACCAACCAACAAATTCACCGATTCGCGCTGGTGCCCGAGCCAGTCAAGCCGGCGAACGAGATCCGCCGGTGGTCCCACGAGACATCTTGTCCACGGGTTTCTCACCCCGACAGGTGCCCATCAAGCGTGAGTTCTAGGACCAAGCGAACGCTCGATTTCATCGACCGCCCGCCCGAGTTCCTGACAACTCGTCCGACGATCTTCGATGGTCCGGATCGCATGCAGCACCGTGGTGTGATCACGACCACCGAAGTGGCCGCCGATTTCCTCGAGACTGAATCGCGTGTAGCGGCGCGCCAACCACATGCAGACCTGGCGTGGCAACGCGATCGACTTCGTCCGTCGTCGCGACATCAGGTCGGCGAGCTTGATGTCGTAGTAGCGCGTGACGGCGACGATGATCGCCTGCAGACCTGGTGCGCCTGAGCCAAGATCATACAGCGCGGCTTTGGCGCTTTCGAGCGTGATCGGAATCGCGTTGGCGGCCGCATGACCACGGACTCGCGTTAATGCGCCCTCAAGTTCACGGATGTTTGAATCGACACGCGCCGCGATGTACGCCGGCACCTCGTCAGACAACTCGATGCCAACGAGTCGTGCTTTGGACTTGACGATGGCCACGCGCGTCTCAAAGCATGGACGCTCTAGACACGCCACCAACCCACTCTTGAATCGGCTGACCAACCGCTCTTCAAGTTCAGGAATGTCTTCAGGCGCAGCGTCACTGGACAACACGATCTGCTTACCCGCCTGATAGAGCGAGTTGAACGTGTGGAAAAACTCCTCTTGCGAATGGTCGCGCTTGGAGAGGAAGTGGATGTCGTCGATGACCAACACATCCACATTGCGGAAGCGCAGCCGGAAGTCCTGCATGCGTCCGCACTTCACAGACTCATGGAAGAGATCCATGAATGTGCTGCAGCTGATGTAGCACAGTTTGGTCGATGGTCGGTTGCGGATGAAGGTCTGACAAATCGCCTGCAAGAGATGGGTCTTGCCGAGTCCGACGCCACCATGGATGAAGAACGGGTTGTAGGCGCGGCCTGGCTTTTCAGCGACCGCCAACGCAGCCGCGTGAGCAAGTCGATTCCCTGGTCCGACCACAAAGGCATCGAAGGAATAGTCCGGCGACAGCAACATCTGCTCGCCGAAGCCAGGCATGTCAGCGGTGACAGAATCAGGCGCTGGATCGTGGATGATCTCAGGACTCGATCCAACAAACCGCACAGCGAGTAACCGGCCAGTCACAGCCTGCGCTGCATCCGTGAACTGGGTCCCACAGGTGCGTTGCAGATAGTTCAGTTGGACCGGTTCGCCGACGACCAAGCGCAGTACACCACCATCGATCCCACCGAAGCTGATGTCATCGAACCACTGCCGACACACTTCCATGTGGTGCTTGCGCAGGTACGCGATGAGTCCAGCTTTCACATCATCGTCATGCATGCGCATCGAAGCGGTTCCCATTGGATCCAAGTCTGATTCGTCGTGTCGAGCGGCATCCCTGCCGAGGTCGCCCAAGGTTGGGCGGGGGGGCGGAATATAGGTGGGCGCGGTCGGGGCATCAATGCCCCACAAGAGACTTCACGCAGCGCTTGTTTTTTCAGCACCATCCGAGCCATCCGACGACTCGGACAACCCCTGATCCTCGTTCACTTGACGCTCATAACGAGCCCGCGTGGCGCGATGATCCATAAGGATGTGCGCGCGGCCCTCGCCGCCAACTTCATCAAGTCGCTTTCGCGCATACGAGAGCATCAAACGACGCGACAGGTGCACCACGACCACATCTCGCGCCGTCCAGGCCTGCAGCAACTCGCGGATGTCTTCGATATGAAGATGCATCCCGGTCGCCGCACGACCACGGTGCTCAGGATCGAAGAATGTGCACTCAGTCACCACGGTCTGTGCCTGGCGGAACTCGTCACGCAACAGGTAGGGACCCATCTCGGTGTCACCTGTATACGCCACGAGCGGAATATCGATCTGTCGCGTGATCACCTCACCACGCGCCTTGGCCTCACGCAGAGCATCAGCTGGAAGGTCCACAAACTCCGGTTTGAGCTTATTGCGCCGCTCAATGACCACAAACCCCAGCGCAGGAACCGTGTGCCGAACCTCAATCGCCCGCAGCCAAATGTTCGGCTTCAACAGGACCTCTTGGCCATCCTCCATGCCGATCACTTCATGTGGTGTCTGCTGTCGCTCAAGATCGACCCAACCCTTCATCATGTTGAGCAAGGGTTGTGCGATCGCGTGGTGACAATGCACCTTACCGGCAGGAAGTTTCTGGAAGTACCGCTGGCTGAACCAGTAC
Source organism: Phycisphaerae bacterium (assembly GCA_016873315.1). Classification (GTDB taxonomy): domain Bacteria; phylum Planctomycetota; class Phycisphaerae; order Phycisphaerales; family SM1A02; genus SYIB01. Next base: position 24,916 of record VGXL01000019.1, read on the forward strand.
GGCAGTCCGCCAATGTGGTCCATATGAGCGTGCGAAAGCGCAATCGATGGACAAGGCACCACAACACGGGGGCAGAATCCGATGTCGAAGGCCACCTCGAGCTCGGGGATATGGACCACAGTCTGTTCACCAGCCACACTGAACCCCTGCACGCGGTGAGGCGGTAGCCAGAGGAACGAAAGCTGACCGTCTTTGGCGGGAGGGTTTGGAATCATGGGGCAGTCCGGGGCGGAAGGATCCATGCTAGCGCGGCGCCACCTTGGCGTACCCTCTCACGAACGGCATGCCTGATGAAGGACCCATCACGAGTGAGTTCGCCAACGATCCCGACATGGCCATCCTGATCGCCGAGTTCGTTGCATCACTCCCCAAACACACGCACACCATCCTTGAGCGCATTGAGCAGGGAGCAAACGAGCAGGCTCGCACGATGGCTCACCAGCTCAAAGGTGCTGGTGGCGGGTATGGCTTTCCTTTGGTCACCGATGCGGCTCGGGTTGTGGAACTCGCCATCCGTGAAAAGCGCATGGATGACGCCCGCACAGCCGCCAAGGCCTTGATCACCCTCTGCGCGAGGGTCGTCTCATGAACTCGCACGACCACATGCCGCCCACAACGGCCACTGCGCGCCTGTTGGCCATCGACGACAGCGAACTCATCCATCGGTTGCTCAAGTTCCGCCTCCAACATGAGCGTCTTGAGATTCATGGAGCGATCAATGCTCGCGAGGGCCTTGCCATGGCGCGCGAACTCCAACCTGATGTCATCCTCTTGGACATCGACATGGAGGACATGAATGGCTTCGATGTGCTGACCACACTGAAGAACGATCCGCTCACTCAAGACATCGCCGTGATCTTCATCAGTGGGACCGAAGAAGCGATGGACAAGGTCCGCGCACTTGATCAAGGCGCCGTGGACTTCGTCAGCAAACCCTTTGAGGTCGTTGAACTCAAAGCCAGACTGCGCACAGCGATCCGCTCGCAGCGGCTCATGAAGATGTTGGCACAAAAAGCCCAGATCGACGGCCTGACGGGACTTTGGAATCGTGCCTACATGAACCAACGCCTCGCCGCCGAAGTCGACGAAGCACGACGCCACGGCCAACCACTCTCGATCATCCTGTGTGACATCGACCGCTTCAAGCACCACAACGACCACTTCGGCCACCCCTTCGGCGACCTGGTGATCGAGCGATTCGCGCAGATTCTGTCGAGTGGTCGCAGTTCGGATGTTGCATGCCGCTACGGCGGTGAGGAGTTCTGTGTGCTGCTTCCCTCCACAACGGCAGTCGAAGCCGAGGAGGTTGCCAATCGTTGCCGAGAACAGCTCGAGCGCATCACCTGGAGCGATCACCCTGGCCTCATGGTCACAGCAAGTTTCGGTGTCACAGACTTTGGCCCTGGACGCGATACAGCGGAGTTGATGCTCAAGAGCGCGGACACCGCGCTCTACCAAGCCAAGCAAGACGGTCGGAATCGGGTGGTGGTGTCGTCGCTTGTGTGAGCCACATGGCTTCGCACCACGACCAGGCCATCTGCATTCGTCACTGGGATTTCAGTGACACCAGTCAAACAGTCAGCATGTTCTGCCGGACGACCGGCATCGTCAGGGGCATCGCCAAGGGTGCCCGCCGCGATCGTGGCGCCTTCGCAGGCGGCATGGACCTGCTCGTGATGGGCGAGCTGTCTTGGATCGAGTCCAAGGGCAGTGACCTTTGCACACTGACGTCGTGGCTTCCCACTGAATCATGGCCAGCGCTCCGGACCTCACCGCGCGCGAACACTGGCGCCTGGTATGTGCTGGAATGCATCGGGCGCATGCTCGAGGCCCACGACCCACACCCTGGTCTCTTCGACCAACTCGTGGAGACCTTTCACGGATTCAGCAGCGGCAAGGTCGAGGCGTCCATGGTGCGGTTCTTGTGGTCATTGTTGGGCGAGACCGGCTTTGGTCCAAGACTGTCCATCCCGCCCATCGAGACATGCAGTTTCGATCCTGGCATGGGTTGTGTCGATCGCCCCACCGATCACACATGGACAGTTCGGTCCTCAACACTCGTCGCCATCGATCAAGCACTCAGGCATGACCCCGCGCTCACGGAGCCAGACGCGCTCCGGGGAGCCACGCTCTTGGCTGCATGTGTGCGTCACCATCTTCAGTTCGAACCCGGGACACAACTCGCGTTCTTTGGGCCGATTCCACAAGGCACTCGGCCAGTCCAGCGACCAGGGTCGGACCACACACACGGCTAGCATCGGCCATCATGCGCACGGCCTACAGCGAGCACCGCCTGCCCAATGGTCTCACGATCATTGCTGAGATCGATCCAGGAGCCCACACGATGGCTGCTGGGTACTTCGTTCGGACGGGTGGCCGCGACGAACCACCACAACTCATGGGAGTGAGCCACTTCCTTGAACACATGATGTTCAAGGGATCAGCATCTGTAGTCGCCCAGGATGTGAATCGCCGTTTCGACGCGATCGGCGCAGAACACAATGCATTCACCACGATCGACATGACGGCGTACCACGCCCATGTGCTGCCGGATCGCCAAAGTGAAGCCATCTCACTCTTGTCAGATCTCCTTCGTCCAGCCCTCCGCCATGAGGATTTCGTCGAAGAGCGCAAGGTGATCCTTGAAGAGATCGCCATGTATGACGACAACCCCTTCTGGCCGCTGTACGAGCGAGCGTCCGAGGTGTTCCATGGGGACAATCCGCTTGGACATCGCGTGCTCGGCACACCAGACTCGATCAAGGCCATGGATGTCGGCAGCATGCGCGAGTACTTCACGGCGCGCTACAGCCCAGACAACACAGTGCTTGCTCTTGCGGGCAAGGTCGATCTTGACGCAGCGATCCGCTCGGCCGAGACAGAGCTTGGGATGATCCCGCCACAAGCCCCGCGCAACCACCGCGCGGCACCGATCAACCAGCGTCACGACTTCACCATCGACAGCACCAAGAGCACTCGCCACTACCTGCTCGGCTTGGCGCCAGGTCCCTCGGCTTCTGACGAGGATCGATACGCGTGCATGGTGCTCTGCCAGGTCCTGAGTGATTCAGACAGCGGCCGCCTCCACTGGGCTCTGGTTGAGCCAGGGCTCGCCGACAGCGCTGATGTTTCACTGGACATGCACGATGACTGCGGCATCGTGCTGGTCAGCGCGACCTGTGATCCAGAAGACGCAGCTGAAGTCGAATCAATCCTGTCGCGAGAGCTCGACCGGGTCACCACCGGCGTGAGTGATGATGAGTTGTTCTCTGTTCGTGCCAAAGTCGCCACCATGGTGACACTCGCTGGTGAGCGCCCATCAGGCCGGATGCGCCGGCTCGGCGGCAACTGGGCACACAGGCTGCCATATCGCTCGCTCACCGAGGAACTCCATCGCATCGAATCAGTGACGGCAGCTGACACCAAGCGTGTCGCACAACGATTTCCGTTGGTGCCGTGGGTGACAGGCCGGACCAGGCCAACACCAACTTGATCGATCAGAACAACCTGATGCCGGCTTCGAAGTGGTCGATGCGGCCTTCGCGGTCGTAACACGCGCGGCTCCACGCCACCATGGCTGGCCGATCGATGGTTGGTGAATCAGGCAGACACAGTCTGACTCGGCCCGTCATGCCCTCGAGCAACGCACAACAGTTGCGGATGCGCATACCACCTTCAGAGATGTCCAGCGTCTCGTAGCGCACTTGCTTGGTGGGATCATGGTGCCATCGCACCAGCACATCTGTCACGATGGCCAGACGGCCACGGTCACGGCGGTCCTCGGCCAGTGCCTGTGCCATGGCCTTGCGAAGGCTACGAAGGTCGTCGAAATGTTCGGGCATATCCTCTCCCTCCACGCGAACCACGCGCGCGGTCCCACCAACCCACACGGAACATGGGTTTCGCAACCCTGCAGCACAAGTGCAGAGTGATGAATCCGATTCATCCTGTGAAGGAGATCAGCGAGGACCGACCCGATCGATCAAGCAGTCGTTCCACCCTTACCGCAAGGGCTTGTTCAGCAACGCGACCTGTTCGTCCGCTCGATAACTACTACGCACCAACGGGCCGCTTTCGCACACGCGGAACCCGCGAGCCAACGCTTGTTCCTTGAACATGCGGAAGCTGTCGGGGTGCACCCAACGATCGATCGGCAAGTGATTGCGGGTCGGTTGCAGATACTGGCCGATCGTCAGGATGTCGCAAGCACAGGCATCACGGATGTCGTCCATCAACTCCAGGACTTCGTCATCTCGCTCGCCGATGCCGACCATGCAGCCAGTTTTCGTGACAAGGCCACTGGACTTCATCTGACGAAGGACCGCCAGGCTTCGCTCGTACTTGGCCTGAGGTCGAACAGCTGGATGCATGCGATGCACGGTCTCCATGTTGTGGCTGATGATTTCTGGGCGTGCGCGGCAGACCACATCAATCGCCGCCTCATCACCCAAGAAGTCACCCACAAGCACCTCGACGCTCATGTTTGGGCATGCCTCGTGCACTCGCTCGATGGTCTCAGCCCAGATCGCAGCACCACCATCAGGAAGTTCATCCCGGTTGACGCTGGTGATGACCACATGCTTGAGTCCCATCAGCGCAAGGCTCGCTGCCACGCGGCGCGGTTCATCCGCATCGAACACCGGTGGCTTGCCGGTCTTCACATTGCAGAAACCACAGCTTCGGGTGCATGTATCACCTAGGATCATGATCGTGGCGCTGCCACGGCTCCAACACTCGCCCATGTTGGGGCAACTGGCTTCTTGGCAGACCGTGTGCAGGCGATGCTCATCGATGATCGTCTTCAGCCGGTCATACCCCTCACCACCTGGAACCTTGGCCCGAAGCCAATCAGGCTTCTTGCCGATCACGCGTTGCTGCACACCGTCCTGAAGGATCTGATCGGTCAGGCTGAACGCCGACGGTCCGACACTTCGGACCGTGTCACCACCAAGCGGCCGTGGGTGGCGGGCCAGCGTGCGAGCGATCCCGGGATTGACAGGCGTCTCATCCATGGTGGACCGATCAGTCTAGGCCGACCGGGCGCCCGGAGGAATCACCGTGTGGTCGGCAGGACACGGGCTGCACGAAGTGAAACCTCGGCATCTGTGCGACACCACGCGCCCTTGCGCTCGGTCAATGGGCGCAGCAACAGGCCATCAGAATCCGACGCGACCCCGAATCGCGCTGTCTGTTCGACACCCTTCACCTCGAGCATGCCATCGACCATGGCCCATGTGCCGCGGCGAATCTTTCCATCGCGCGTGATGCGGATCCGTCCGTCGGGCGAGAAGAGCACGGACTCGGCCTTGAAGAAGTCAGAACGGCCTTCGATGACAGCCCACGGACCCGGAAGTTCCTTGGCAACAGCAGCGGTGGCAGCTGGTGCCGGTTCACGCACCGTGGCACACGCCGCCACAAACACCAGGACGATGAGGATCGATCGCATCATGCTCTGTCGAGTCTAGGACCTTCACGAAGTCGGCTCAACATGGCGCTGACGGCGCGCGCCATCAGTGCCGCGTCCATGCTCGGTCCGCCTCGGACAGCAGCCTGCTCAGGCAACTGCGGCACATGAATGAAGCCGGCGCGCGTGGCCCGGCGCGCACACTCAAGAGCGTGCAGCGTGCGGTACATCGTTTCGTTACAGAGGAATGTGCCAGCACTCATGCTCAAGGCGGTTGGGACATCGACCATGTTTGATGCCTCGATGAGTTCACGAACCGGCAAGGTTGAGAAGTACGCGGCAGGACCTCCATCCACGACCTGAACATCACGAAGCAACGAGCCTTGGTTGTCCGCCACGGTGCCGTCACGCATGTTCACCGCCACACGCTCGACCAGGATCGTGCTCGCCTTCGCTGACTCGCCCAGATGCACGATCGCATCCCACGACTCGTGCAGGATGGGCTGCAGCATGGACCACGCGCTTCCGCTCCCGATGCCCGTCACGACAGGAAGGACCATCGTCGTGACCCACGGCATGGTGGTCCCGATCGACTGAACGATCGACATGGTCGGATTGCGATCGCTGCCCCCAAAGGGCTCGAACGCCGTCAGCAGAATCCTCATGCGGCACTCAACCCCAGTCGCGGCATCGGGCAGCCGAGCGAGTCACAGATCGCGCGCACCAGCTCGATCTCCTGGTCCGTCACGCGCTGGTCGTTCGTGATGCACTCCAGGCATGCCGACACGAGCAAGCGTCGGTCCATGAAAC
>VGXL01000020.1 GCA_016873315.1 Phycisphaerae bacterium
GTGAGTCCCGCTGGCGTATCGATCTGGCCAGTTTGATTACTGCCCCATCCCATCAGCGTGCCGTCGTTCTGCAGTGCGTAGGTGTGGGACCCACCGCAAGCGACCTGCGACACGACACCGAGGCCCGCGGGCGGGTTGGTTTGGCCGGAGAAGTTGTCGCCCCAACCCACCAGCGTGCCGTTGATCTGCAGGGCGTAGGTGTGGCCCCCGCCGCAGGCAACCTGCGTGACGACGCTCAGGCCCGCGGGTGTGCTGGTCTGGCCGGCCGTGTTATCGCCCCATCCCATGAGCGTGCCGTCGCCCCGTATGCCGTAGTTGTGGGAGCCGCCGCAGGAAACACGCGTGACCGCGCTGAGGTTTTCTGGGGTGCCGGTTTGGCCCAAGAAGTTGTATCCCCAACCCACCAAGGTGCCGTCACTCTTCAGGGCGTAGGTGTGGTCCCAACCGCAGGCGACCTGCGTCACGCCGCTGAGCCCGGCGGGGGTGGCCAACACGCCAGAGGCGCCGCCGCCCCATCCCACCAGCGTGCCGTCGTTCTTCAGGGCGTAGGTGTGGGAGCTGCCGCAGGCGACCTGCGTCACGCCGCTCAGGCCCGCGGGGGTGTTCGTCTGGCCGTACTCGTTGCTGCCCCAGCCGACCAGCGTGCCGTCGTTCTTCAGGGCGTAGGTGTGTTGGGCGGTGAATCCACCACCGCAGGCGACCTGCGACACGTTGGCAAGGCCCGCGGGGGTGTTCGTCTGGCCCTCCCAGTTGCGGCCCCAGCCGACCAGGGTGCCGTCGTTCTTCAGGGCGTAGGTGTATCGGTAGCCGCAGGCGACCTGCGACACGTTGGCAAGGCCCGCGGGGGTGTTCGTCTGGCCCTCCCAGTTGCGGCCCCAGCCGACCAGGGTGCCGTCGTTCTTCAGGGCGTAGGTGTGCCGATCGCCACAGGCGACCTTCGCCACGCCGCCGAGATTCGCTGGAGTGCTGGTTTGGCCGTACTCCCAGCTGCCCCAACCTACGAGCGTGCCGTCGTTCTTCAGGGCGTAGGTGTGTTCCCAGCCGCTCGCGATCTGCCTCACGCCAGCCAAGCCCGCTGGAGTGTTGATCTGGTCGACCGAGTTGATGCCCCAACCCACCAACGTGCCGTCGTTCTTGAGGGCATAGGTGAACTGATAGCCACAGGCGACCTGCGTGTACGGAAGCAGCGACCCGGGCCGTTGACTACCTAGTACCCCCCACTGCAGGACCTGCCCAGACTGCTCCTGGTTTTGTGCAAACGCCGAGCCACCCGTGGACAACGCACTGATCGTGGTCGCGAGCACTCCGAGTGAGCGGAGCGATCCGCTCATGAATCGCCTCACGACGCTGAGCGCCAGAGCCACGGTGGTGCGGGTGTGGTGAGGAGTCGGGTTGAGGGGGCACTTCATGATGGCGGTCCGGAATGGGGTCTTGGGCGATCGGAATCGAAAGAACATAACCCCAAATCCAGTCCGCTCTGAATGAAAGACTGAATGGGAGGAAAAACTCTCAGTCTGGGTTGGTACCCGCGCGGGCTCAGACGCCATCGGCGCGTCGAGCATCACCTGAGGCCCGCGGCGTCTCGGGCCTTGCGCAGCGTGGCGACCTCGGCGTCCTGCTGGACCAGCCTGGCCTTGGCAGGACCCGCGAGCTCGCGCGATGCCTGCTCGCGAAGCAGGTCGCGCAGCATGATGGCGTTCACCCAGCGCGCATCGCTGGTTGGCGCGCGCGAGGGCTTCGCATCCTGCATGGCCTGAAGCAGGTCGACGGCTTCGCCCAACCGCCCTTGGGCCACAAGGGCACCGGCGAGATCCTTCGTGATGTTGAAGACGGGAATCGCCGTCGGCTCACCCGCAGCAAGCCAGAGGTCGCGCACCTGCCGCTGCAGGCGCTCGGCGTCGGCGAATCGACCGGCACGCGCGTAGATGAACGCCATGGTCTTGCGGAAGTCACGCCAACGAGCGGCGTCGGCGATCCGCCGCTGATCGGCCACGCGCAGCGCATCCTCGCCGAGCTTGACCGCATCGGCGAGCACGGGCCGGGCCGCGGCTTCGTCCGCGGGTGCGGTCTTCGCCATCAGCATGGCCGACTCCATGAGCGACAGCAGGTGCTCGTCCGGCGGCGCAACGAGCGACGAACCCACCCGTCGGTTCTCATCGAAGACCCTGATGGCCTCGGCGATCGAGGAGCCGCTTCCATCATCGATCAGCTCCAGCGTCGCGGCGAGGTTGGCACGGCTGTCGAAGCTCAAGGGATGCGCATCGCCGTAGAAGGCGGAATCGATGGCAATGGCCTTGCGCAAGAGCGCGATGCCTTCAGCTTGAGACTGGGGCGTGCTCGGATCGGCCAGGGCCAACCCCAAGTTCGTGAGCACATTCGACAGCAACCGATCAGGCACCGGCTGGAGGCGCTCGATCTCGGTGCGCGCCTGCCGCAGCGTGGCGATCGCCTCGTCCAAGTCACCGCCTGCACGCTGCAGATCGCCGACGGCGGACATCGTGCCAGAGCGGATGTCCGGTGTCAGCGACGGTTGGGCCAGCACCGCTTGGTACTCGGCCAGCGCGGCGCGACGGTCGCCCTTCTCCTCAAGGAAGGCCGCAAGCAGCCGTCGGCACTCGACCGTGTCGACATCGGCCTCGCCATGCAGCGCCGTGAGGCGCGCAAGGACCTCGCGAAGACCACGCTCAGCCTCTGCGCGGTCACGCCGCACCCGCGCAAACCACTGCGAAGCAAGCATGGTCCGTCGGTCGTCCGGACCGAGCTGCGCACCGTAGAGGTCCCTCGCCTGCCGGAAGAGCTCCTCGGCACGCTCCGTCCGCCCGAGCTGCTGATAGGCGCGACCCGCAGCCATGATCAGGCCAGCGCGCACGAAGGGATCGTTGGCGTGCTCGGTGCTGGCACGGGCGATCGCACGCTCGAGCATGATCTCGGTGACGAGCGTGGCTGCGACATCGGTCATGTTGATGCGCAGGAGCGCATCGCGGAAGCTCTGCTGCATCGCGGTGCGTTCGGCAGGATCCGCCACGGTTTGCGAGAGCGCATCGATCTGGCGCATCAACTCGGTTGCCATGCGCGACCCCGTATCGCCGCCGCCGAACTCGCTCGTCAGGCGGACCTGTTGGCCGAGCACGGCTTGCACATCGCGCTCTCGCTGCTCAGCTCGTTCCCGCGCGGCACGCTCGGCGACGGCGGCCTGTTCGGCGATCTCGCGCTGGCGTGCTTCGGCGATCGCGAAAGCGGTGCTCACAACGGCGCCGATGGCGAGCGAGGCCGCCACGGCCGTCGCCGCGTAGACCAGGACTCGGTTGCGACGCACAAACTTGCGAAGCTTGTACGCCTTCGACTCGGGCGCCGCCACCAAGGGGAGTCCGCCGAGGTAGTTGCGCAGATCGGCCGCAAGGTCATTGGGGCTCGCGTAGCGCTGGTCACGCTCCTTGCGCATCGCCTTGAGCGGGATCCACTCCAGTTCATTCTTCAGGGTCTGCGCGATCTGGTCGATCCGGCTGCGCCGGGCCTCGGCGATCTTGGTGGCCGACCCCGCGTCTTTGGTGGCAAAGGTCGAGAGCCTGCGGCTTGGAGTGGGCGGATCCTCCTCGCGGATGATGCGCTGGATCTCGCGGTACGCACGGCTGCGGAGTTCCTTGGGTTCGAACGGCAGTGCACCAACCAAGAGTTCGTAGAGCATGACCCCCAGCGAATACACATCGCTGCGCGTGTCGATGTCGGCGGCATCCGGGTCGGCCTGCTCAGGACTCATGTACTCGGGCGTACCGATCATCTGTCCCATCTCGGTCATCACCGTGTGCTCGCTCATGCGCGAATTGAGCGCCTTGGCGATGCCGAAGTCGATGACCTTCGCGATCGGTCGGTCGCCCTCACCGGCTGCGACGAGCACATTGCCCGGCTTGAGATCGCGGTGGATCAAGCCCTTGGTGTGGGCGTGCTGCACTGCCTCGCAGACCTGGATGAAGAGTTCGAGCCGCGCGCGAAGGTCGAGCTTGCGCGAGTCGCAGTACTCGTTCATCGGCTCGCCCTTGACATACTCCATCGCGAAGTACGGCCGACCCATGTCCGTGACGCCGCCATCGAGCACCTTGGCGACATTGGGGTGATTCATGATCGCCAGTGCTTGGCGCTCCTGCTCAAAGCGACCGAGCACTGAACTCGAATCCATGCCCGGATTGATCAGCTTGAGGGCAACCTTCTGCTCGTAGGGGACCTTGCGCTCGGCAAGCCACACCACGCCGAAGCCACCAGCGCCAAGTTCCTTGATCAGTCGGAAGGCACCGATCATGTCGCCGGCCTTCTCAAGTTGAATCCGCGTCTTGGGCGCGCCCGACGAGAGTGGCGCTGCGCTGGAGGATCCTGCGGGCGCGTCGCCGCCAAGCACTGTGGCATCGGCCGCGGATGGCGGCGATCCGGTTCCAGGCGCGGCGCGACCGAACGGCATCGATGGCTCGCGAGGAACCTCGTCACCCCCGATGGTTGGAAGGTCTGGCATCTCGATGAGCGTACAAGGACGAGGCCGGGTTCCCAACGGATTGCTGGCTATTCACTGTCCACGATCACCGCATCAAGGCTCCGCGCAATCGCTCGCGAACCGCGGCGGGAAGCTGACGGAGCGGGTCGAGACGGAAGGAGTCATCCGCGTCGAGCGCTCGCTGCGCCGCATCGCGGGCTGCACGGTGGTCCCCTGCCTTCTCGTAGGCATCAGCAAGGCGGACGAGGGACATCGTGTGACGAGGATCATGCGAAAGCACATCGGTTCGCACGGCGATGACCTGATCCCAGCCGATCATTCCGCGTTCGACCATGGCATCGACGGTTGCTGCAGAGACGAGCGCGGAGCGAAGCGGGAACGCCGAACTGGCCGCCCGCGCCGAGTCGAGTGCTTCGCCGAACCACACCCGTGCCCGCGCGGGATCGCGATCGCCTAGGCCGGCCTGTAGGAATTGATCCGCCGACTTGAGCAAGAGCAAGTGACGACGAAGGACTGGTTCATCCTCGACAGCCGTGCGCAGTTGCTCCGCCGCGCACGCGCGCGCAGGCGGCGTGAAGAGGTTCTCGACGAGCGTTTCGGCGGCCGCGTCCACCGCGCGTTCCTGGCGATGCGTGACCCACGCGGTTGCGCCTTGCAGTGTTGCGATGCCCACGAGGCAGATGGAAGCCAGCACGATGGGCCACTGCGCCGTGGCGCATGGGGAGCTGGTCACAGCGAGATCGGCCGTCGTCTCGCTCATGGTCGCGGTTCGTCGAGGGGTCTTGATGAACGCAGCGCCACTCCCCATCGCCAGCGCGCCGATCACGCCCAGAACCCACGATGCGCTGCCAGGTTGCCAGAGCGTCATCTCGACCATCGCGTCCGCGGCAAGGACCACGGCAAGGCCGGTGATCATCACGCGCTGCGCCCGCGCGTCGAGCTTGGTGAGTCCACCGATGATCGCGCGCGCAAGGACGCCTGCCAGCACGATGCCAACCGCGGGCAACACCCGACCCGCGGGATCGGCAAGCATGGCAATCACGCCGACGACCGACAGCCCAAGCAGCGACACCATCCACGACTCGCGCGCCTCCGCGGACGCAGTGGCGTCGCCACGCTCCGCATGGTGCTTCTGCGCGTCCTGCGCTGCGGCTCCACCGCACACCCAGAGCAGCACGACCCACGCGGCCGACATGAGCACGCCCGCCAAGCCCATCGTGGCCATCCAATCCACAGGCGCCGCGTGCGCGCTCGTGACCTCTTCGACACTGAGTGCGGGTCGATGGAGCGTGTACGCAGCTTGGAAGGAGTCAGGACCACAACCCCAAGGCCAGGCATCGAGCATGACCTGCCATGCGCCGACCCAGTACTGCGAACGGAAGAAAAGGCTTCGTTCACCCAGTGATTCGCCGATCGCTCCCCGCACCACGATCGCCACGACCGGAATGGCGAGCGCAGCAAGCACCGCCACGCGAGCGTGCCATGACGATCGTTGCGACCACCACGCAGCCACCAGCCCGAGCGCGCACGCGGCGAGTGCGCCCTTCGAACCGTTCACGATCACGATCGCTGCGCACGCTAGGGCACCAAGCGCGAGCACCGCGGCCGATCGCATCGTCAAGGCGCGCCGTGCCTGCCAGACGAGGACCGCGCACGCCACGCCCACGGCGCCCACGAGCCCGGCCATGATGTTCGCGAGCCCAAACCATCCAGTCGCCTCGAGCTGCACCAGTCTCCGTTCATAGGTCAATGCCTGTGCGGACTCTTCCGTCCAACCTTGCGCGGCGAGAAAGTCCTGTTTCGAGCGCTGGTACTGCTCGACGGTCGCAGGGTGCTCGACCACGAGCTGCCACGCACCCCGCGTGAGCCAGAGTGCGGCGACGGAGAGAAACACGGCAAGCGCCATGCGTTGAAGTCGAGCCGCCTGCGGATGCGCGGCACATGCTGCAAGCGCGCCGCACCCAACAAACGCGCTCACCCAAGCGCTGCCGCGCCAAAGGTTCTCGAAGTCACCCCGAAGGACGAGCCCGACATCGAGTGCGGCAACGATGCCCGCGGCGATCGCGAGCCCGCCCGGCCAGGCGAGGGCGCGAGCGCGTGCGAGGACCGCAAGCAGCGCCGCGGCGGCCAAGGTCGTCAGGGCGTCGAGCGCCAAACTTCCGGCCGGGCCGAAGCCCGCAAACGGTACGACCGCCTCGCGCGAAATCGCCGACGGATCAAGGTCAAAGTGGATGAGCGGCGTCCACGCAACGACCGTGCGCGCCGCCAGCAAGCCCGCGAGGATGGCGACGAGCGAACTCTCGACGGCGCCGCGACGCTGGTCTGGTCGCTCAGCCTGTCGCGTGGTGATTGATGCCCTCGTCACAAACGGAAGAGTAAGTCCGGTCGAGCATCATGCGGGATCCCGTGATGCGTTGGCGGGACGAATCGACCATACGAATCGGGCGGTCCATCGTCAGCCCCACTACCCTCCCCGCCATGCCCGAGCCGATCACCGCCATCACCGTCTACTGCGGCAGCGCGCTTGGCCGACAGGCCGGGTACGAAGCGTGCGCGCGCGAGGTCGGCCGCGAGCTCGCCCGACGCGGGCTCACACTCGTCTACGGCGGCGGCGGTATCGGCTTGATGGGTACGGTCAGCAGGTCGGCCAAGGACGCTGGCGGCACGGTCGTGGGCATCATCACGGAGCAGTTCCTGAAACTCGAGCAAGGCTGGCAAGGCTGCGACGAACTCATCGTGGTGCCCGGCATGCGTGAACGAAAGGCGCTGCTCGAGTCACGCGCGCAGGCGTTTCTTGTCCTGCCCGGCGGAATCGGGACCTACGAGGAGTTCTTCGAGACCTTCGTCGGTCTGATCATCGGTCGCCACCCCGCGCCGATCGGTTTGCTGGATGTGGATGGATACTTCGATCCGCTGTGCCAGCTGCTCGATCATGCGGTCGAGGAAGGTTTCGCGCGACCCGCTGCCCGAAGTCTCGTCCTTCGGGACACTGATGCCGTTCGACTGATCGACCGCATGATGCGCCTTGAAGAAAACCTGCCTGATCCGCGCGAGATGCTGCCGATGCACGGCGACCGGGAGCGTCGCGGATGAGTTCGCCCATTGGCCTGATCGCCGGACAGGGACAGTTGCCAGTGCTGGTGGCGCGAGGGATCCGCGCGGCTGGCCACCGCGTGATTTGCGTCGGGCTTCGCGACCAGTTCGTGCCCGAACTCGAAGCTGAGTGCGATGAATTCAGCACGGCGGGCATCGTGCAGTTGGGGCGTTGGATCCGCATCCTGCGCAAGGCTGGCGTTCCGCACGCGGTCATGGTGGGTCGCGTGAGCAAAGCGCGCATGCACGATCCGCTGCGCCTGATTCGACAGCTGCCCGATTGGCGTGCAATCAACCTTTGGTATCGTCGGCTGCGCCACGACCGCCGCTCGCATGTGGTGCTGGCCGCCGTCGCGGACGAACTCGCAAGCTCCGGAGTCCCGCTCATCGACAGCACGACCTACATCCCCGAGCACATGGCCACGGAAGGCGTGATGACACGCCGCCAGCCCGGTTCGCTCCAAGAGCGCGACATCGCGTTCGGCTGGCCGCTGCTGGACAAGGTCGTCGAACTGGATGTTGGTCAGGCGATCATCGTGCGCGAAGGCGACATCGTTGCCGTCGAGGCGCTCGAAGGCACTGACCGCATGATCGACCGCGGTGGCGAACTCTGCCGCGCCAAGGGTTGGACGCTCTTCAAGAGTGCCAAGCGCGCGCACGACATGCGCGCCGATGTCCCCACGATCGGTGTGCCGACGGTCGAACGCGTGGCGCGTCATGGCGGCGCGTGCATCGCTGTGGGCGCGGGCCGTGTGATCTTGGTGGATGCACCCGCGGTGCTTGCCGCGGCAGATCGCTTGGGCGTCGCGATCGTCGGCGTGGCCCATCCATCCGCGTGAAGGCGATGGCCGATCCCGACTGCCCCTTCGTCTCACGGGCCGGGCTCAAGCTCGAACACGCCATCGTGACCTTCGGTCTCGACCTTGCGGGCTGGCGTGTGGCCGACTTCGGCTGCAACATCGGCGGATTCACCGATGTCTGCCTGCGTCGCGGCGCAGCACATGTGACCGCTATCGACACTGGCTACGGAACGCTGGCCTGGACGCTTCGGAACGATGCACGCGTGACGGTGATGGAGCGGACCAATGCGCTCCATGCGCCAGCACCTGCAGAGCCGGTCGATCTCATCACGATTGACATGGCGTGGACGCCGCAGCGGCTGGCGATTCCGGCGGCGCTGCGATGGCTCTCGCGCGAACCTCATGCACGCATCATCACGCTCGTGAAGCCGCACTACGAAGTCACCGCGGACGAGAAACGCCTGCTCAAGGGCGGCGCGCTCGAACCCGACGACAGCCGCGCGGTCTGCGCCCGTGTGCTCGCGACGATGCCCATGTTTGGGGTCCGTGTGATCGCCCACGCGGACAGCCCGATCACCGGAGGCAAGACCTCCAAAAAGGGCCGGGGAAACATGGAGTTTCTGGCGCTCCTCGCCCGCGCCGAATGACCTCGGCTCGACGGGCATCGGAGCCACCGTTCGGGTAGGCTTCCGGGGCTTCGAACGCGGCCCTTTCCGGCCGTCCACACCACGCCCATGGCCACCACCCCGGAACCGTCGCCCAGCCCCGCACCCATCGATCGCGTCGTCGAACAGGCCATCGATCGTGAGCTTCATGAGTCGTACCTGACGTACGCCATGAGCACGATCATGGACCGCGCGCTCCCCGATGTGCGCGATGGTCTCAAGCCCAGCCAGCGGCGCATCCTGGTGGCGATGCACGACCTGAATCTGTCGCCTGGGCGCAAGCACATCAAGTGCGCCAAGATCTGCGGCGACACCAGCGGCAACTACCACCCCCACGGCGAGAGTGTGGTCTACCCCACGCTCGTCAACATGGGCCAGTCGTGGAAGACCCGCTACCTGCTCGTGGACAAGCAGGGCAACTTCGGCTCGATCGAGGGCGACCCGCCGGCCGCCATGCGTTACACGGAAGCGCGCATGACTGCGGCCACCGTCGCGCTCATGGAGGACCTCGACAAGGAAACGGTCGACTTCAAGCCCAATTACGACGACCGCCTCATGGAGCCCACCGTGCTCCCGGCGAAACTGCCCAACCTGCTCGTCAACGGCAGCGCGGGCATCGCCGTTGGCATGGCCAGCAGCATGCCGCCGCACAACCTGCGCGAAGTGTGCGCGGCGATTGTCGCGGTCATCGATCAACCCGATGTCGGACTTGAAGACCTCATGCGCCACTGCGCTGGTCCTGACTTCCCCACCGGTGGCGTGATCGTGGGCCGCCGGGGCATCGTCGAGGCCTACGCCACCGGCCGTGGCCGCGTCACGGTGCGTGGCACGGTGCACCACGAGCAGCGCAACGGTCGCGATGTCATCGTCATCGATCAGATTCCGTACCAGGTCGTGCAAAGCAACCTGATCGAGAAGATCGTCGAGTGCACGCGCAAGGACGAAGGCCAGCGCGAAGCGCGCATCGGCGACATCAGCGACGTCAGCAACCACTCGGGCCGCGATGCGCAGACGCGCATCGTGATCACCCTCAAGAAGGGTGCCGATCCGCAGGTCGTCGAGCGCAAGCTCTACGAGTACACGCCGCTGCAGTCGACCTTCAGCATCATCAACATCGCGCTCGTCAACGGCCAGCCGCGCACGCTGCCGTTCAAGAGCCTGATCGAGGCGTACATCGACCACCGTCGCACGGTGATCCGCCGGCGCACGGAGTTCCAACTCCGCCAGGCGCGCCAGCAGGCCCACCGACTCGAGGGCTTGATGTACGCCGTCTGCGACATCGACGAAGTCATTCGCATCATTCGCGAGAGCCGCACGCGCGAAGAGGCGATCGAACGCTTGCAGGAGCGTGCGTTTCGCATCGCGCCCGACCATCGCTACGCGTCGCTCGTGCCCCAGCGGGTCGTCGATCGCAGCCGCGAGTCCGACGGCGTCCGGCTCACGCGCGTGCAGGCCGAGGCGATCGGCGCGCTGCGCTTGATCCAGCTCGTCGGTCTTGAGATCGAAAAACTTGCGAACGAATTCACCAAGCTCCTCGAGCAGATCGATGGCCTCGAGGCAATCCTCGCGAGCGACCGCCTCGTCCTGGACATCATCCGCGAGGACACGATCGAACTGTCTGAACGCTTTGGCGACAACCGTCGCACCGTGCTCGAAGAGGGCGACGCCGCCGACTTCGACATGGCCGAGCTCATTGCTGAGCACGATGTCGTCGTCAGCATCTCGAGCGAAGGTTTGGCCAAGCGCCTGCCGGTCGAGACCTACCGCACGCAAGCGCGCGGCGGCGTGGGCATCAAGGGCGGCGAAGTGCGCGATGGCGACTTCGTCGAGCACATGTTCGTGTCGAGTTCGCACGACGATCTGCTCTGCTTCACCGACACCGGGCGCGTCTTCAGACTCAAGGTGTGGCAGGTGCCCGAGCTCGGTCGCACCAGCAAGGGCCGCAGCCTGAACAACCTGCTCGACCTGCGCGACGGCGAGCGCGTCCGCGCGTTCCTGCCCATCAAGGACTTCGAGGCGAGCGAGGACTATCTGTTCTTCGCCTCGGCGCAGGGCCGCGTCAAGCGCAGCGCACTCAAGGACTATCGCAATGTCAATCGCAGCGGCATCATCGCCGTGCGCCTGAACGATGGTGACGGTCTGGTCAACGCCCTGCTCACCCGCGGCAATGACCACATCCTGCTCTCGACGGCGCAGGGCATGGCGATCCGCTTCGACGAGAACGATGCACGCGTGATGGGCCGCGACACGGCCGGCGTGACGGGCATCGACTTGGCCGATGGCGACTCGGTCGTCGGGCTCGTCCGCTGCGACGACTCGTCCGACCTCTGCACGGTCACGCTCAACGGCTACGGCAAGCGCACGCCCATGCGCGAGTACCTGGTGCAACAGGAAGATGGCTCCACGCGCGTGCAAAGCCGCGGCGGCAAGGGGCGTAAGGACATCGTGGTCAACGACCGCAATGGCCCGGTCGTCTCGGTGCACCCCGTGACGGATGAGCACAATCTGCTCTTCATGACCACCAACGGCATGGCCGTGCGCATCGCAGCCAAGGATGTCCGCGCCATCGGGCGCAACACGCAGGGCGTGCGCGTGGTGCGCCTGCGAGACGGCGACACGCTGCGCGCAGCCGCACGCGTTGATGCGAGCGACGACGGCCCCGCGCCAACCGAAGCCGTTCCTGCCGACGACGAGTGATTCACCCCCACGGAGTACCGCATGTCCCTCACCAACTGGTCCGAGACGATCGTCATCGCTGAACTGCAGGATGAACCCTCGCTGAGCGAGGACTTGTCTGCTCTCGCCGCCCGCTTCGAGCAGGACGGCGATCACCGCGATGTCGTGCTCGACCTTGCCGAAGTCAACTACCTCACGAGTTCGAACATCGCCGCACTGCTGCGCCTGCGTCGGCTCGTCATCTCGAATGAGTGCCGCATGAAGGTCACTGGCTGCACGAACTCGGTCTGGGGCATCTTCCTGACCACCGGCCTGGACAAGGTCTTCGACTTCGTCGACGACAAGCTCATGGCACTGGCCACGCTGCAGTTGGGCGGCTGAGCATGCTCCGTCTGCGTCGCACGCCGCTCGATCCGCGCATCGAACTGGTGCCGATGATCGATGTGATGATGTTCTTACTCACATTCTTCGTCTACGCGCAGGTCCTGACCACGCGCGTGGCGATCGTGCCCATGGAACTCAAGCGATTCAGCTCGGGCACCGAAGCCAAGGTGCCGCCAGCATGCAGCGTGAGCATCGACCTTGATGGTCGCGTCTGGGTCGATCGGCGCGAGGCTGCGCTCGAACAACTCGCCACCATGGTCGATGAGCGCCGCAAGAGCGACGGGCGCACGGTCGTGTATCTGGCGGTCGCCGACGGCAAGGGAACGGTCGATCGCGCGCCGATCTTGCAAGAGGTGTGGGAGCGGCTCAAGGGCAGCGGGCTCACCGTGAACATCGTGGGCAAGCCCGCGCCGGCGCGCACCATCGATCCTGCAAGGACTCCGGCGACGCCCGGCGGCCCCGCGTCTGGCGCCTCACCCAATTCCACGCCCACGGGGCCAGGACCCCAGGGCGACCAAGGGCGATCGTGAACATCAGCCCCGTCGCGTTCGGCTTCGTCGTCAGCGTGCTGCTCCATGTGCTTGTACTCGGTGGCTACGCCGAGGAGGCTGGTCTGCTCCTGGGGCGCGTCCTTCACGCTGTCATGGAACCGGCGCGCGCGGCCGACGATGCAACGAACGATTCGCCAGATCCGGCCACGCCCAAATCGGCAGATCCATCCAAACCCGAACCGCCGGAACCGAAACAGAATTCAAAACACGACACTGTTCCTGAACCAAAGCCCGTCAAGACGCCGCGTCCGCCCGCACCCGGCGAGCCACCGCTTGAGCCCGAGCCCCCACCACCACCCGAGCCCGATGTGGTCGAGGTGACAGCGGGCATCGAAGGCGGATCAGCCACGAGCATGAACTGGATCGGGTACGACGAGTACCAGGAGCATCTGGCTCGATTGGCCGCTCAGGAACAGGCGGCGTTCGATCTGGAGTCGTCTGGCGGCGGCGCGCGTTTGGCGACCGCCGAGCCGCAGCCTTTGCCACAAGGACCCGCGGGCCAGGCGCCCAGTCTTGTGGATCGCACGGCCGTCGCCGAGCAACCGCCAACGATGACGCCCGCGCCGCCAACGGACCCGACGCCGCCCGAGCCGACGCCGCCCGCGCCGCCCACGGTCGCCTCGACCACGCCCACCGATCCCCAGCCGGCGCAACCCGCTGAGCCGGACCCATCACCGACGCTGCAGATCCCTGGCGTCGTGCCGGATCCCACCGCGATCGAACGCGCGCCGACTGCGGATCCATCGACCGCACCACCGACCGCGCCCGATCCGACGAAACCGCCTGAGATCGCGCCGCCGTTGCCGTCCTCAACCACTCCGAAGGGTGCATCGGCAGCTGCCCCGAAGCCCGCGCCCGCGCCGACGCAACCAACCTCACCAGCCTCGGTCGAACGCCCCGGACAAGACCGCCCGCAGGTCCCGCCTCAGGTTGACGCGCCCGGCGCCGTCACAAACCCCAACGCCGACAAGCCCGGGCCCATCACCGACGGCGCGAAGAGTGACAAGCAGTCTGCTGCGACGAGCGTGATCGATGTCCCTGCGAGTCTGTGGAAGAACGGGAAACCCCTTGCGCGCGAGGGGCTCAACATCAAGACGCGCCGCGTCGAACTGACCACGCTGACACTGGTCTCAGGCAACTACCGCAATCCTCAGTGCGACATCTACTTTGACCACAACGGGAAGCCGGTGCAGGTGAAGGTCGTGGAAAGCAGCGGCATGCGCGACGCCGTCGATGAGCCTGTTGTCGACACCCTCTACCGCTGGCGCGCCAGCGGCAAGCAAATCGAACAGTTGCAGCCCGGACAACTCGCGCGCTTCCGAGTCCGCATCTACCTGCGCTGACCGCCATGGCCTCCGGCTAGACTCGGTGACCCCATGCGCTCACGCACGCTGCTCACCATCGGCGCCGTCCTCGCTGTCCTCGCCATCCTCACCACGGTCGTCCAGCGGCTTGGCGGTGCCGGCGAAGCAGAGCGCGGTGGTCAGTCGATGCGTCGGGGCGACGATCTCATCTCGCATGGCGCAGGCGTGATGATCGGCGACGAGCCCCCCGAAGAAGGCGAACAGCAGAACGAGGCGGCTCGCACGCGACCCGCGACCGGCGCACCAGTCTCGGTGGGCCTCTACATCATGGACATCTCGCACATCAACTTCGCGGAGGGCACCTACTCCCTCGACGGGTATGTGTGGATGAACTGGGATCCCGCCAAGTTCCTTGCGCCGGGAGCCGAGTCCACCGCCGAGGGAGCGGGCCTGCCGCGGGCGCCATGCGACACCATCGGATTCGTCGGAGCGTTCGAACTGAACATCCAGCCCATCGTCAAGAATCCCGGCTACGCCCAGTTCCGGGTGATCGGCACGATCCGTCAGGACTTTCACCTCGCACGATTCCCGCTGGACCATCATGTGCTCCGGCTGGGAATCGAGGACGAGGAACACGCCGACCACATCGTGCGCTACGAGGCGGATGTTCGCAACTCCGGCACCTCCGACTTCCACATCACCGGCTGGACCCACGACCGTCTGACGGTCTCGACCTACACCAGGATCTACAGCACGAACTTCGGTGACCTCTCGCTCCCGACGGGCAATCAATCTCACTTCAGCGGCATCGCATTCGAGATCCCGATCCGTCAGGTCCGCGTGGCCTACTTCATCAAGCTCACCTTCGGGCTCTTCATCAGCACGATGCTCGCGCTCATGTCGCTCGTTGTGGCGCACTACGGCGTCGATCGGCTCGGCTTCCCGGTGGGTGCACTCTTCGCGGTCGTCGCGAGCCAGTGGGTCGTTGGCGAAGCCCTGCCACCACGCTCGCCGCCCACAATCGCCGACTGGTTGCATGTCACGTCCTTCTGCGTGATCTTGACTGTCACGCTCGTGAATGTGCGCTCATTGCGCGTGCTCGAGGATGGTGACCTGGTTCGAAGCAAGGCGATCGACCGATTCTGGTTCCGCGTGATCGCGCCGACCTGGGTCTGCCTGTGCGTGTTGATCTGCGTTCTCGCCTGAGCGCGTCAGCGATCCCCCACCTGAGCCGCTGCGTTCCCCGTGCAGATTCAGCGTTCCAGCCGCGCGCGCCAGGGCGAAAGCCCGGGCACATCCGTCAGGTCGTGGAAGAGTGGCGTCACCGTGACAGCGCGGTCCACGAGCGCTTCGACATCTGAACCCTCGGCAGTATGGACAAACTCCATGCCGTTGCCGCACGGCCAGTAGTAGACGGCACCCGCTGGGCTCGTCCGCCGTTCGTAACCATCGACCCCAGCGGCCGTGTTCATCGGCACCACGCGAATCGGCGGCATCGGCGCATCGGCGCTCTCTGTCCTCGGCACATTGACATTCATCACGCGATGCGCGTCAAGCGGATGCTCCAGGATGCGATCGATGGCCTGGCGCGCGATCCACGCGCCACGCGCGAAGTTCGCCTGGCCCCGCCCCAGATGCAAGCTCACGGCGATGGCGGGAACGCCCAGAAACGCGCTCTCGACCGCCGCGGCCACCGTGCCCGAATAGATGACGTTCACGCCCACATTTGCGCCGGAGTTCATGCCGCTGATGACGATGTCAGGCCGCGACCCTGCGCCGAACCGCTCGGGCCAGATCGCGCGCAGCGCCACCTTGACGCAGTCCGCCGGTCGTCCGTCCACCGCAATGCCAGTGAACGAAGGCGTGCGCACCGTGCGCGTCATGAGCGGCGAATGGAAGGTGATGCCGTGGCCGGATGCGCTCTGCACCGTGAGCGGAGCGACCACCATGATCTCGCCGACTCCCGCAAGCGCATCGTGGAGCGCAGCGATCCCTGGGGCCTCGATGCCATCGTCGTTGGTGAGCAGAATGCGCATGGAACTCGAAGGCTATCGCGACGCACCGCCGTCGGTCGCTGCGCCCCGGGCTTGCTGCTCCTCGCGCGACTCCAGGACATAGGCCCGGCCTCCCCATCGCACTGCTCGACGCGTCGCAAGATCATCCGCGCCTTCACGCAAGATCCGCGCGACCAACCAAGCACTCTCAGCGTGGCGAAGCACGCCCCATCGTGGCGCACGCATGCGACGGTGGATCCAGATCAAGGTGCCCAGCATGACGACGAGCGTGCCGATCCCGACAGCGATCGGCCACTCCCAGCGCGGCCAGCCGAGGTACGCACCCACTCCGCCCAGGACAAGACACAGCACGCTCGACGCTGGCGCCACGATCCCGGTACCGATCACGCCGACCGCAGCACGACGCAGCGCGACCACGCTCCGACCGTACCCCTCGATGTAGATGCGCTTCCAACCCTCGGCAAACTGCGCCCACGAGTCGTACATGCTCGTCACGAGCATGCCGTCGGCGATGAACACTCCGGTGCGGGATCCCGCCCGATGCACCTCCCACGCGAAGGCCAAGTCCTCGAGCAGCGCATGCTTGACCGCAGCGTGGCCGCCAAGCCCCTCGTAGACCGAGCGCTCAAAGAGCATGAATTGCCCGTTCGCGAAGGGCTTCGGATCGTGCGTCCGGTTCGCTCGTCCGAGCGGATAGCGCTTCATGAGTTCCACGGCTGCCACTGGCTGCACATGGCGCTCGAACGGGAGCTTGCGCGTGAGCGTGCTCAGCAAGCTGAGCAGTCCAAGTCCACGACCCCGCAGCAAGCCGACCGACGCCCGAACGAGTCGTGGATCGAACCATGTGTCGGCATCGGTGAAGAGCAGCAGCTCGCCACGGGCGCGTTCGGCACCGATGCGGGCGGCATTGCACTTGCCGGCCCAGTCATCAGGACACGAACCATTCTCAATGATCACCAAGCGGGGATCGCCAGCGGCGACCTCGCGCAATTCCGAAAGCGTGCCATCGGAGCAGCGATCCAGAACGAAGATCAGTTCGATCGACGGCCAGTCGCTGGCCAGAATGCTGCGTGCGCAGTGGGCCGCCTTCCCTTGCTCATTGTGAGCAGGCACGATGACCGACACCATCGGCGCAGCGCCGCCCAAGTCGACCTCCAGCCCATCCGCCACCGGGCGAGTGAACGGAAGATCCTTCCAAATGCGGAACGCCACAATGCCCCAGAACGCGCCACCGGCGAGTGCTAGGGCGGACAGCACCATGCCGACGGCATCTTGCCAGACCATGCATCGAGTGTAGCGCACTACGATCCCGCGCCCACGATGCGCACACTCACCCGAGACCAAGCTCGCGCCCACGATGCTCACTGCATCGAGGTGCTCGGCATGCCGCGGCTGTTGCTCATGGAAAACGCTGCGG
The DNA here is from genome assembly GCA_016873315.1 of Phycisphaerae bacterium. Classification (GTDB taxonomy): domain Bacteria; phylum Planctomycetota; class Phycisphaerae; order Phycisphaerales; family SM1A02; genus SYIB01. The sequence continues at coordinate 17,386 of VGXL01000020.1, forward strand.
CCGCCGTGGCACGAGAAGTTCTGCTCGTCGCCGATCGGCATGTCGGCGAAATCGTCATCGTCTGCGGCGAAGGCGACAACGGCGGTGATGGATTTGCGATCGCGCGCCACCTTGCCATTGCCGGCCGAAGCGTTCGCGTGGCCACCGTCGGCGAACCACGGGGCGACGCAGCGCGCACGATGGCGCACATCGCACGCGCCATGGAACTACCGATCACCGGGTTCACGCCGGTCGAGCCACCACGCACGCCAGGGATCGTGGTCGATGCGCTGCTCGGCACGGGCTGCGACCGCGCGGTCGTCGGCCGCCACCGCGAAGCGATCGAGTGGATGAATGGTTGCGGAGCACCAGTCGTGAGCGTCGATCTACCCAGCGGCATCGATGCAGATTCTGGCCAGCCGCATGGCTGCGCGGTTCGCGCCGCATTCACCGTCACCTTCGTCGCCCCGAAGGCCGGCTTCGAGGCCGCCGCGCGCTGGCTCGGCGCCGTCGTGGTCGCCGGCATTGGCGCGCCCGCCCCCGGCTGAACCGCTGCTAGGCTTGCCGTGCGCATGTACGCGGCGCTCCTGTCCAATCGATACCTGACCTCGCGCGTGATCCCGCTGATCGCCGTGGGCGCCGTCGCACTCTGCGTGGCGCTCGTCATCATCGTCGTCAGCGTGATGAGCGGCTTCCTCGACATGCTCAAGGCGAGCGGTCGCACGCTCATCGGCGATGTCATCGTGTCCGGCGGGGTCGGCGGCATTCCCCACTACGACGAGTGGCTCGCCGACCTGCGCGCTCTGCCCGAAGTCGAAGAAGCCACGCCGGTCATCGACACGCTCGGCCTCTTGCGCATGCCGTACCCGTCTGGTCCAAGCAAGGAAATCGCGCCGGTCCAGGTCTGGGCGATCGAGCCGGCCTCGTTCGCGCGCGTGACGGCGTACGGCGACAAGGTGTGGTGGCGTCCACCTGCCAACGAGGCCGCGCGAGACGCGATGCTCCACGACGACCCGCGCCTGCTCATGGACGACTCGATGCTGCGCGACGGCTTGACGCTCAAGCAAGGCGCCACGGGCAAGCCCGGCATCGTGCTCGGCATGCACGTGTCGGTCGGCAACGCGCGGCAGTCCGACGGCTCCTACCGCCCTCGCTTCGGCTGGTTCATGCCCGGCGAAGAGGTCACGCTGACCGTGGTCCCCGTGAGCGAGACGGGCAAGATCAGCGAGCCGCGCGATGCGACCTTTCCAATTGTCAACGAAGTCTTCAGTGGCGTCTACGACGTCGACAAGAGCCGCGTCTTCATTTCGCTCGATCAAGCGCAGCACCTCCTGCGGCTCGATGCGGCACCGCTCTACGACACGACCGCCGAACCCGATGCCGAGGGCAACCTGCCGCTTCTGGGCACGACGCCCGCGCGCGTGACCAAGGTGCTCATTCGTGCGAAGCCCGGCGTTCCCGCGCTTGCGGCGCGCGATGCAGTCGAAGCGTCGTGGGATGCCTTCGTTGCCAAGGCTTCGCGCCGCACCGACCGACTCGGGCGTCCACCCGAACGCGTGAGCATTCTGACTTGGGAACAACAGCTGCGCGATCTCATCGGTCCCGTTGAGAAGGAACGCGAAATGATGCGCATCCTCTTCTCGATCATCTACATCGTGTGCGCGGGGCTGATCTTGAGCATCTTCTGGTCAATCGTGATCGAGAAGACGCGCGACATCGGCATTCTGCGCAGCGTCGGCGCGAGCCGGCTCGGGATTCTGTGGATCTTCCTGCGCTACGGCTTGGCGATCGGCGTGGTCGGCAGCCTGGCCGGCGTCGGGATCGCGTGGGTCGTCGTCGACAACATCAACCTGATTCACGAGGCGATCGGCCGCGATGCACCGCGAGCAGCGTGGATCACGACCTGCGCGATGTCGGGGATGTCCGTCCTCATGGCGGTGCGCGCGCTCGTCTGGCGCGGGCGACTGTTGCCGGGCCTTCTCTGGACGATTGCGGCGGTCACGCTGGGCATCGTCACGCTGGCGCTCGTGGGCCACCGCGGCACGCTCATCTGGGATCCGTCGGTCTACTACTTCAGCCGCATTCCGAGCCAGGTCGACTGGTTCAACGCGGCGATCACCGTCGCCGGCGGCATCGTGTTCAGTGTGATTGGTGCTGCGATTCCCGCAGCGAAGGCGGCCGATGTCGATCCTGTCGAGGCGCTGCGCTATGGCTGAGGTCGCACCGATCCTTGCCGCGCGCGATGTGCATCGAACCTATCGGTTCGGCCAGGTCGAAGTGCCAGTGCTTCGTGGCGCGAGCATCTCGATCGCTCCGGGCGAATGGGTCGCGATCCTCGGACAGTCCGGCAGCGGCAAGAGCACGCTGATGCATCTGCTCGGTGGGCTCGACCGCCCCGATCCAGGTCGAGGCACCATCGACTTCGACGGACGCGCGGTCAACCTCGGCGCGGGTCGTTCGCTCGACCGGTATCGCAATCGCGATGTCGGATTCGTCTTCCAGTTTTATCACTTGCTGCCGGAACTCTCCGTGCTTGAGAACGCCTGCTTGCCGGGCCTCGTCGGCGGATGGTTCGGTGGAGCGCGCGCGAACGCGGCTCGCCGGCGCGCCGCCGAGTTGCTCGATCAAGCCGGACTGTCGCATCGCTTGCGACACCGGCCGGCGGAACTCTCGGGTGGTGAGCGTCAGCGCGTGGCGATTGCGCGTGCGCTCGTGAACGGCCCGCGCGTCTTGCTCGCCGACGAACCCACGGGAAACCTTGATGCCACGACCGGGGCATCAATCCTGGACCTGATCGCTGCCCAACACGCCCAAGGTCTGACCGTGGCCATGGTCACGCACGACACGAGCGTTGCGGCTCGCGCCCAGCGCGTGGTCCGTTTGCGCGACGGCCAAGTCGTCGAAGATTGATCGCGCCGTCTCTGTGCGCGACGGCCAAGTCGTCGAAGATGGATCGCGCCGTCTCTGTGCGCGACGGCCAAGTCGTCGAAGATGGATCGCGCGTCAGTCGCGCGTTGAGAAGAATCGCGACACATTGGCCGCGAGCTGCGCCTTGCTGAGTCCGCATGCTTCGTGCATGGCTTGTTCCCAAGGCGTTCCGCCCTTGACCTTGCGAAGCCATGCCTCGAACTTCCTTGCGTCCTCCCGCATCATGGCATCCACGATCGCGTAGCCGACGGCGTACCCGAGCGCATTCGGGCCAGGCCACGATCCATCGCGGTAGTTCATGTCGAGCACCGTGACCAGATTGCCCCCGCTGCGGATGTACTGCATGGCCTGCGCCCGGCGCGCCTGCTCGACGGTCGCGGGCTGGAACTGCGCAGCGACCCAGTCGCTGAACCCCTCGTCGGCCCACGCGGGCAGGCGAGCCGGCGTCGAGTAGCGATGCATGATCCCGTGCACGGTCTCGTGGATGAGCACGCTGCCGAACAGCGCGTAGTCGGGGCAGCGCCAACTGTTCACAAAGACCTTCTCCTTCATCATGTGGCACAGCCCCATGACCTGACCACTCCCGGGGCGGCCAACCATCGGGTTCTGGAACGCCCCCGCTTCCACGGCCTTGAATCGATCTTCAGTCGCGAAGAGGAAGATCACGGCCTTCCCCCAGAACAGGTTGACCTTCGAGTCCACGCCCAGATACCCAAGCACCTGCGCGTACATCCGATCAAGTTCCTTCTGAAGCTCCTTTGTCTCGGCGGGCCGAAGCTCCGAGATCAGGATGAAGTACTCCGTCTCGATCGGCTCCACGCTCACGCCGGCCATTGCGGAGTAGCGCTTGGCATCCTCGCGCATCGTCGCGAGCGCCGCGTCGCGTTCAGCATCGGTCAAGACGGGCCATCGCGGCGCAGCGCCATCTTCGGCAAAGTCCTGCACCGCACCTTCGCGCTCCATGCGCTCTCGTTCGACCCGCGCCGCGCGCATGGCATCGGCTGCACTCCGCGACGCGGACACACGGGTCTTTGCGGCCGGATCGATCGAGACCGCCTTCTTCCAAGCACTCTCAGCGGGCGCATCAAGGCCGACCGCCACAAGGAGCTCCGCGAACCTCAACTGGTGCGTCGCGTCGCGGTCATCCATCACTTTGCTGAAGAGCCGCTTGAACTCGCTCGGCGTGAGTTCGATCCATTCGATCCGCCCGAAGTCACCGGAGATCGCATCGTCATCCCATGACGCGAGCACGCCGGCGACGATCGTGCCCCTCGCAAGCTTGACTCGAATGCGCAGCGGCTTCTCGGGGTGAGTTTCCTTGATCGTCGTGCCAACGCTGGGCGCGGAAGCGGCGCTCGCGGCACCATCAGCAGCCGAATTGGCTGGCGCGCCTTGCGACTGGGCGAGCACCGCGACGAGCGCCATCGCGATCAAAGTGGGCATCGAGGGATTGTCGCGTCCGAGCGGCGTGGCGGGTGCAAAATTCCACGCGCTCGGGGACTCGACGGAACCCCGGCCGAGATGCCCCGTAACACCATATACAGCAGCGGATTGCGCGATCCGGCTGCTGGCAACCGCCGGGAGCGGTTCCAGTCGTGGCGACGATCCCCACGATTCCCGCGCTCTCGACTTGAGTCTGGCGTCTTGGAATCCGATCCTTGAGCGTGGCTGCGGCTGGACGCTGGCAGCCGACAGGGAATGCGCTCCGCTGGCACGCCATGTGCAGTCGGAACGCGAGCAACGACGGGTGCGGCCCCTACCATCCGCGCCCGACCAAGGAGGCTTCGATGTACGAACGTCTGACCGACCGCGCACGCAAGGTGATGGCCCTGGCCAACCAGGAAGCCCAGCGCTTCAACCACGAGTACATCGGCACCGAGCACATCCTGCTGGGCCTCGTGAAGGAAGGCTCCGGCGTCGGCGCCAATGTGCTCAAGAACCTTGGCATCGACCTGCGCAAGGTCCGCCTTGAGGTCGAAAAGCTCGTCAAGAGCGGCCCCGAGATGGTCACCATGGGCAAGCTGCCCCAGACGCCACGCGCCAAGAAGGTCGTGGAGTACGCCATCGAGGAAGCCCGCAACCTGAACCACAACTATGTCGGCACCGAGCACATGCTGCTGGGCCTTCTGCGTGAGCAGGATGGCGTGGCCGCGCAGGTGCTGCTCAACCTTGGGCTGAAACTCGATGATGTGCGCGAGGAAGTGCTGAACCTGCTCGGCGCCGGTGGCGAGACCGAGGAAACCAGCCAACAGCCGCAGGCCTCTGAAGGCGAGGCCCCCGCGCCTACGCCCGAGCCCGGCCGCCGCGCCGCCGGCAAGAGCAAGACGCCCGCTCTGGACAGCTTCGGTCACGACCTGACCGAGATGGCCCGCAACGGCGAACTCGATCCGGTCATTGGCCGTTCCGGCGAAATCGAGCGCCTGATCCAGGTGCTCTGCCGTCGCACGAAGAACAACCCCGTCCTCTTGGGCGAAGCCGGCGTCGGCAAGACCGCGATCGCCGAAGGTTTGGCCCGCGCGATCGTCGCGCAGGATGTGCCTGAGCTCCTGCACGACAAGCGCTTGATCTCGCTCGACCTGGCCGCCATGGTCGCGGGGACCAAGTACCGCGGGCAGTTCGAAGAGCGCATCAAGGCCGTCATGAACGAGGTCAAGCGTTCGAAGAATGTGCTCCTCTTCATCGATGAGCTGCACACCCTCGTTGGTGCCGGTGGCGCTGAGGGCGCGATCGACGCCAGCAATGTGCTGAAGCCTGCGCTCGCGCGCGGCGAAATCCAGTGCATCGGCGCGACGACCTACGACGAGTACCGCAAGTACGTCGAGAAGGACCCCGCGCTCGAGCGGCGGTTCCAGTCGATCACCGTCGAACCGCCGAACGCCGAGCAGACCTTCCAGATCCTCAAGGGCCTGCGCGAGAAGTACGAAGCTCACCACAAGGTGCGCTTCGGTGACGACGCGCTGCGCGCAGCCGTGGACCTCAGCGGCCGCTACATCACCGGCCGCGTCCAGCCGGACAAGTCGATCGACGTGCTCGACGAGGCGGGCGCCCGCGTGCGCCTGAAGACCATGAGCAAGCCGCCTGACCTGGCCGAGATCGAAGAGCGCATCGAGCGTCTCTCGCTCGAGAAGGACGAGGCCGTGCGTGGTGCCGACTACGAGCGCGCAGCTGATCTTCGCGATCAAGCCGAGAAGATGCGCAAGGAGAAGGAACGCCGCCAGGTCGAGTGGCGCGAGCGCATGAACGAGTCGCAGGCCCTGGTCGACGAGGACATGATCCGCGAGGTCGTGTCGAAGATGACCGGCGTGCCGCTCACCAAACTCGCGAAGGAAGAGTCGGAGCGCCTGCTCCAGCTCGAGGCCGAGCTCCACAAGGCAGTCGTCAGCCAAGACGACGCGGTCAAGGCGGTCGCTCGCGCGATCCGCAAGGCACGCGCCGGCCTGAAGGACCCCCGCCGCCCCATGGGCAGCTTCCTCTTCGTCGGCCCCTCGGGCGTCGGCAAGACGCTGCTCTGCAAGGCCCTGGCCACCTTCATGTTCGGTGACCCCGACGCGATGATCCACCTCGACATGAGCGAGTACATGGAGAAGCACGCGGTCAGCCGGCTCGTTGGTGCGCCTCCGGGCTATGTCGGGTACGAAGAGGGCGGCCAGCTCACCGAGCGCGTCCGTCGTCGCCCCTACTCGGTCGTCCTGCTCGATGAAGTTGAGAAGGCGCACCCGGATGTCTACAACATGCTGCTGCAGATCACGGAAGAAGGCCGCCTGACCGACTCCTACGGCCGGCATGTGGACTTCAAGAACACGATCGTGATCATGACCAGCAACATCGGTGCCGACATGATCAAGGGTGGCTCGGCGTTCGGCTTCACCAAGCGAAGCGAAGTCGCCGACTACGACCGGATCAAGAAGCAGCTGCTGGGCGAAGCCGAGAAGTTCTTCCGCCCCGAGTTCATCAACCGCCTCGACGACATCATCGTCTTCCGGCCGCTGGTGAAGGACGACCTCACGCAGATCATCGAGATCGAGTTGGCCAAGCTCCGTCAGCGCCTGGCCGAGAAGGACATGAAGCTCGAGCTCGACGCTCCGGCGCGCGAGTTCCTGATCGAGAAGGGGTACAACCCTGACTTCGGCGCCCGCCCGCTCCGTCGTGCGATCGGCACCTTCGTCGAAGACACGCTCGCCGAGAACCTGCTCCTGGGCGACTTCCGCCCCGGCGACACGATCCACGCGACGCGCGAGGAAGGCAAGGACCACCTGTCCTTCCGCTCCGAGCGAACCACCGCGCAGATCAGCGACGCGGCACCGAGCGAGACCGCCCCGAGCGCCTGAGGCGCGGGGATCACCTGGACCCAACCCGACCCCACGGCGTGTTGCCGTGGGGTTTTTTCATTCCATCATCGTTTCCTGAAGCGAGATGCTCGGTCCTGCGGCGCCCACAGCGTGATTACGGATGCCAATCGGTGGCGTGATGCATCTGCGCCATGACGGCGTCGACCTGATCGCCGCTGCCCACGACAATCGGCGTGCGCTGGTGCAAGCGCTGAGGGTGAAGATCGAGCGTGGGGAGCCCGCTCGAGATCGCCTTGCCCCCCGCCTGCTCAATGATGAAGCCCATCGGATTGGCTTCGTACAGCAGTCGCAACTTTCCTTCGGGGTGCTTGCTGGTCGGCGGATACAGGAAGACCCCGCCCGACATCAGGATGCGGTGCACATCGGCAACGAACGCGCCGATGTACCGACTGCTGTACCCCTGACCGTGTGCCCAGCTCAAGTAGCGCTGGTAGCCCGCCGGGAAACTGTTCGTGTACGCCTCGTTCAGGGAGTAGGTCCGATTGCCCGAGGGGATCCGCAGCCCCTGCTTCACCAGCAGGAAGGAACCCATGAAGGGATCGAGTTCGAAAAGATCGACGCCGTTGCCGGTGCTGATCACGAATGCCGTGCTCGGTCCGTAGAGGATGTAACCCGCTGCGACTTGACGCATGCCGGGTTGGCAAATGGTGGTCTCGGCGCCCTCGATCATCGGATCGTTGCGAAGGATCGAGAAGATGGTGCCAACCGGGCCGCACACATCCAGATTGCTTGAGCCGTCGAGCGGATCGAACAGGACGCAGTACTTACCGCCTTCCTTGCCCGTGCGAAGGATCGTGGGCTCCTCATCTTCTTCGCTCGCCACGACCGCGATGCTCGCGCGCGAGCCAAGGCAGCGCAGGATCGTCTCGTTCGCGATGACATCCATGCAGATCTGCTCTTCGCCCTGGACATTCTGCTCGCCCCAATCGCCGAGCACGCCCTCGAGCCGCGCGCGCCGCACCTTGTGTGCGATCGCCTTCCCCGCCAGCGAGATGGCGCTGATGATCCACGAAAAGTCCCCCGATGCGCCTGGGTGTCGAGCCTCCTCTTGCAGGATGTGGCTCTGGAGGCTGAGAAGGTTGCCGGTGTCGACATTCGATCGCATGCACAAGGCTCCTGGCAGCGCGACCATGCGCCGCATGCTGCGTATGATGGCAACTTCCCCCAAACCCGGAGACCAGCACCCATGCAGACGCCCGTGATCCTTGCCGCCAAGCGCACCCCCGTCGGAAAGTTCGGTGGTTCGCTCGCCCGCACCAGCGCCCCCGACCTTGGCGCCATCGCCATCAAGGCCGTGCTTGAGCAGGTGCCGTCGGCTAGGGAACTTGTCGACGAGTGCATCATGGGGTGCGTGCTGCAGGCTGGCGTCGGACAGAACCCGGCTCGTCAGGCGGGGCTCAAGGCTGGTCTTCCGCACACCCTGAGCGCCGTCACGGTCAACAAGGTCTGCGGGAGCGGACTTCAGGCCGTGATGCAAGCGGCGACTGGCATTCGCGCTGGCGTGAACAAAGTCGTCGTCGCCGGCGGCATGGAGAACATGGATTTGGCTCCGCACTTTGCGCACGTCCGCGCGGGCGCCAAGTTCGGCAAGGTCGAGATGCAAGACCACATGGAGTACGACGGCCTGCGCTGCGCGTTTGAGTGCTGGGGCATGGGCTTCGCCGCTGAGCACATCGCGGCGACCCGCTCCGTGAGCCGCGCGGAGCAGGATCGCTTCAGTGCGCAGAGCCACCAACGCGCCGCGCGCGCGACCGCCGAAGGTTGGTTCAAGCCCGAGATCGTCGAGATCACACCTGAGATGATCAAGGCCAAGACCGGACTCGCCACCGACGAAGGCATTCGCGGCGACTCGACCGCCGAGGGACTTGGCAAACTTCGCCCCGCATTCAAGCCCGATGGAAGCGTGACGGCCGCCAACGCAAGCCAAATCAGCGACGGCGCCGCTGCCGTGCTCGTCGCCTCCGAGGATGCAGCCAAGTCGATCGGGGCCAAGCCGCTCGCGCGCATCGTCGGCTGGAACACCGCAGGCGTTGAGCCCAAGGAACTCTTCTTCGCGCCGAAGGTCGGCATCGAGCAACTGCTGAAGGATCACTCACTCGCGGTCAAGGACATCGATCTCTTCGAAATCAACGAGGCGTTCGCCGCACAGGTCCTGGCTGACATCGCCCCGCTGGGCATCGGCGAAGACAAGCTCAACATCTGCGGTGGCGGCATCGCGCTCGGCCACCCGATCGGTGCAAGCGGCGCGCGCGTCCTCACGACGCTCGTCCATCAGCTTCAACGCACGGGCGGCAAGCGCGGCATCTGCAGCCTGTGCCTTGGCGGCGGCAACGCGGTGAGCATGCTCATCGAGATGTGCTGATGCTGATCCCGTCACGGCTCGTCCGTGGCTTTGGTCCTTCGATCGCACCAGCGGTCGTCGCGGCATGTATGACGCTCGCGGCGTGCGATGGCGGGGATGCGACGAGCGATGGCGGCGCGGCGTGCGACGGCGGCGATGCGACGAGCGAGCTCGACGGTTCTGCGACCGGTGCGCCGCCACCGGCGACCGATCAAGCAACTTTCCGCACGATCGATCCCGCAGCCGGCGGTGAGCCTGTCCCGTTCGTGACCGACCACTCGTGGCCGGCCTGGGCGCAGTGGCCCCGTTCACTCGGCAGCGTCACGCTCTTCCATCCCGCGATCGAGGAGTGGCGCGGCGAGCAACTCTTCACGCGCTCGGCCGTTGAGTGTGAGGGCGGACTGACGGGACTCGTGACGCTGCAGTGGTCCATCCGCTTCGATGGCAAGGTGGTCACGCTCACCGCACCGATCGTGGCGTCCTGCGCGTGGGATGGTGATCCCACGCGGGTGGCGCCCTGTCGCGCGGACCTTGATCGCGGGCTCGCGGGTTGCGCTTGGTCCTTCCCCATCGAAGCCGTGCTCTCGCTCGTCTCGTCCGACACGATGCCACCTGAGCCCACCGTCGAACAAGCCGATGCATTGCGGCGAGGCCGCGAGTTGGCTCGTGCATTCAGTGCGGATCTGCTGAACGATCGCGAGACGCTCTACATGCTCGACCGATGGCCTCGTGACGAAGTGGATCGGCCTGTGGTTCCGGTCGCGGCGGCACCCCTGACCGCACCATGCGGGTCGTGGGTCCTTGGCCCCTTGCGCGTCCTCGGGCGCGACGGTCGTGTGCATGAACTGCGCGCCGCACGCTGGATCCGACTCACGCGCGACGGATGGACGGCTCCCACGCTTGATGCCGCAGCGGCGCAGATGGCCGACCCCAGTGCAGGCGGCAGCCTGAGCGAGGCTCGCGATCGATTCGAGCGCACGATCGCGATGCGCGACAAGGTCTACGGACTGTTGGACCGCACGGCGTATCGCTGGAGCGAAGCTGTCGCGCGCTCACGGCCGCACGTCGATCCGCCGCCGCCGGAACTGCCGCCCGCGGTCGACTCGAGCCCGTCAGCGTCACCGTAGCGGTCGACGCTTGGGCTCACCATCCGCGCGCGGGTACATCTTGGGAGCGCCGCGGAGTTTTTCGACCGCGACGATGGTGCCCGTCGGCGTGCGCACGCTCTCCACGACCTGCGCGTGAAGTGAGTGCAGAGCCTTCTTGCTCTCATCGATCTCGGCCTGCGCTTGTTCACCCTTGATGAGCACGATGTGTCCACCAGGCTTGGGGAACGCAATGCAGTACTCCAGCAGCACATTGAGTCGTGCCACGGCGCGGCTGACGCACAGGTCAAATCGTTCACGCAACTCGGGCCGGTGCCCGGCGACCTCGGCCCGCAGGTTCACGACGCTGCATCGCGACTGCAGACCGAGTTCGTTCACGCACTCCTGCAAAAACTCGCACTTGCGCCCCGTGGATTCGAGCAGCGTCATCCGCAACTCCGGAACAGCCAGCGCAAGCGGGATGCCCGGCAGTCCTCCGCCGGTTCCAACATCGATCACCGTCATCGCGCCGGTCGATGCGATCCAAGGCAACAACGACAGGCTGTCGACGATATGGCGATGCCACGCCTCTTCGCCGTTGGGGACGGCCGTCAAGTTCATCGTCGTGTTGGCTCGGTACAGCGACTCGAGATAGCGACCGAGCGCATCAAGATCGCCCGATTCAAGCTCCACGCCGAGCACGCCCAACGCATCGATGGCCGATTGAGGTGCGCTCATGGTGCGAGCCATCCCACGATGCCGCCGTCGCGTGGCTTGCGATCGTCATCGAACTCGAATGATTCGCGCTTGACGCCGCGGGGCTTCCACAGCGCGAGCCCGTACACCAGACCGACCAGCATCCACGACACCACGAGACTGCTTCCTCCGTAGCTGACGAATGGCAGCGTGATCCCCGCGATGGGGAGCGCCCCGATGTTCATGCCGGTGTTGATGATCGCTTGTGAGCCAACGAGGCACCCCGCACCAACGGCGACCAGACGCGACCACGGGTCGTGGGTGTGATTCGCGACGAGGAAGCACCCGATCGAGAACATCGCGACCAGTCCCCACACGCCGACGGCACCCATCACTCCCCAACGACAGCAGATCACACTGAACACCATGTCATTGTGTTCCTCGGGAAGCCGATTGCGCTCGATCACGATCGTCGCTTCGTCCGAGGGCATCCCCCACACTCCACCGGCACCGATGAGGGTCGTCGCACGATCCGCCTGATACCCGATGTCATTGCGGTACCGAGGGTCGCCTTCCAACTGCGCGATGTAGGCATCGATGCGAGCGCGTTGGTGCGGCTTCAGGACGCCACCGAAGAAGGCGATCGGCGCGACCAGCGACGCGCACACCGCGAAGATCGCAACATGTCGCTTGCGACACCCAGCCGCCAACAACACGCCCACGAGAACCGGCACGAAGAGCAGCGTGGTGTCGAGGTCCGGTTCAAGCGCAATGAGCGCCGCCGGAACAAGGGCAAGGAACCCTGGCACGACGAGCCCGCGCATCGTGCGATGGCTTCGCGTCCGTTGAAGCATCGCGGCGAGCATCAAGATGAACGCCACCTTCGCAACTTCGGCCGGCTGGATGTCGGTGAACCCCAGACTGATCCACCGGCGCGCGCCGTTGCGAGCGCGGACGATCGACTCGGGCACGCCGGGCGCGATCACGATCAACAGCAGCAACACGGATCCCGCGAACAGGACCGGGCTCCAGCGTTCGAGATTCGACGGCCGGCACCACGGCGACCACGCCACGATCGCCGCAGCGACGAGCCCGACGAGCAGATACATCAGGTGGCGCGAAGCGAATCCCGGCTCGGTGGTGCCGATCGCCGAGACGCCGATCAGCGAGAGCGCCAACGCAGGCACCACGACGAGAATCCCCGGATTCAGAAGACGCTCCAGACTCACTCGCGGCGAGCCTGTTCCCTTGTACTCACTTGCCGCCAAGCGTCCCATCAGCGCGCGTCTCCCGTGGTGGCCAGACTCTGATCCCGCGTCGTGGCATCGGGGAATTGAACGAGCGACCGCGAACGGAGCGCATCGCCAAGGTACCCCTCGTCCGCGCATGCTCGAACGAGCGCTGCGGCGATCGGACCGGCTGTCTTGCCGCCGCCGCCACCGTGATCGACGAACGCACAGAACGCGACCCTGGGTCGGCCATCCGCCCGCGCGCCTGCAAAGCCTGCTGCCCAGGCATGGTCCTTCGAGGTGACGACCTCCTTCGTCCCGTCCGGCAGCGTGATCACCAGCGGGCTCGTCTCTGAAGTGCCCGACTTGCCCCAGACGCGGATCCCAGGCATGTCGAAGACCGGAGCGCGTTGGTCTTTCGGTCCGACGTGGTGCAGCGTGCCGAATTCGGCATCGACCGAGAGCCGAAGGCCCTCCCTGATCGCCGCCATCATGGCATCGGGGACACCGAGATCGACGCGCGACCCAGCGCCGCCGCGCAGCACGCTGGGCCGAATCGAAACGCCATCACGCGCCAGCGTGGCGTACGCGTTCGCCACCTGCAGCGGCGTGACGCGCATGTCGCCCTGACCGATGCCCAGTGCGATGGTCGTCTGTCGATCCTTCGAGGTCTCCAGCTCCATCAAGTCGCGCTGGCGGATTGATCCCGCCGACTCGCCGACCCGCTGCACGCCACCCGACTCAGAGAGCCGCTGGTAATCGAGTCCGACGCCCAGCGTGCGACCAAAGCCCCATGAGGTGTATCCCGCCATGAGCTTTCGCGGGCCGAGCCGATCGGCCAGCGTGTAGAAGTACATGTTGCAACTTCGCGCGATCGCTTCGGATGGACCAAGCGGTCCGTGATGATCGGGCGTGTTCCCGGGTCGGTAGATCCAGCATCGCGAGTA